>JAYVDI010000378.1:0-7368 GCA_043749505.1 Schlesneria sp.
CAAAACCGACGGAATTTCGCCGATCGCGCTGCCGGCATGAGCTGCACAGCGACCGCCGACCAAATTCGCGAAAAATGGCTTTCACCACGGGCTGCTAGCTTTCCCTCAAAAATCGTGACCTTCTCAATGATATTGAAAAGGCTCACCATATTGGTGCGCTTGTCCTCGCAACCCGATTTGGCGCAGATTATGTAGAGCGGAGTTGCCATCGTCCCTAACCGCTAAGCATTCACCAGACAACCGGAAGACTCGCCAGAGTGTAAGTACACACTTGTTGAGCTTGATGAATACTGAGGCGATCCGAAACTCAAGCTGTGTACCTTAGACTGGACATACGATTGAGCTTCGTAAACGTCTTGCGTATAGAATGGAGCTTCAAGACATTCAAAGTCGCGAGTTACAGTAACCTCGTATGTCCCAACGGGACTGCCTTCTGGCACCCAGCCCGCCGAAATCATTGCCCCATTAGGAAAAGACACATCAAGCATGTCTTGCCCTCGCTCTTCTGGTCGGTCCGATGAGTAGAGGCGACCAAGAATTTCGCCATGACCGCCATGCGGGATGATCGGAGGCTGAAGGTAGGTAATCATATGTTTACTCCCATTCTTTGGAGTGCCGTCACTGAAATTGGACGTCCGTGAATGAACCAGCCGCTCTGGTGCCATTCAGCGTAAACGTAAGTAGTCTATTCACCCAAGCATACGCCGGTAGTCGCAAAAGTGTTGAGGTAAAATGTTCTCTTGATCCCGGCTGCGAGAATTGGCTCACCGTTTTCGACGCACTTCATTTCAAGTTCGCTCACAGCTTCGTCTGATCCGTAAGAATACGGGTTGTACTGTGACTGCGATCCAATTCGTGAACTCCATTCCAGAACCTTGCCCTTGTCCCAGTCGCGTGTGGTTGCCTTCCGATGCTTCGGAATCGCTTGCCAGTTCATGGGCCAGTCGGGACGACACATCGCAGCCGCCCCTTAGCACGAGCGTTAAAGTCCATGCTCACTGCCGAAGATGCTATCCATGTCGTTTGTTAGTTGCTACTGAACGACTGCCTGCCATAATGGGCCTGCAATTCTAGGGGAACCGACACGCCATTGATACGCGATTCCCGTTCCACGAATGTAAAAGTAGGAAGCGGTTAGCAATCATGACGAAGAATCGGCAGGAAACATCCCAAGCCGCCACTGATTTCGATGCATTTCTCGGCAAGTTGGTTTCCGTCCCCAAGGCGGAAGTCGAGAAGGAAGAGAAGAAGTGGAAGGCAATGCGGATGCGACTGAAGGACAAGGGTGAAACCGGTGGCGTGAAGCGGCGGAAACTGCCGCCGGATGTTGATTGAATCAACAAAACGCCGTTTTTAGTGCGGGATATTACCCAGACAAAAGCTCCATCACCGCCGAGAACCGACTCTCAATTAGGATTAATGAGTCAAGTATGTCATCGCCCTCGTTTGAGTGGCTCTTCGCGTTCGAGCCATTCAATGAAGACCGACTTCACCGCATGGGGCAACCGCAGCAGGGTGTAGGCGGCGTGCTTCGCTCCCGCCTGAGCAGCCGCCTCAAGAAGCGAGGGGAGTTCACTGTCGTTCAGACCGGGAATCACCGGCGCGGTCATCACGCGGACGGGAATGCCCGCGTCGGTCAGTTCGCGCATCGCCCGCAGTCGCGCGGTGGGCGAACTGGTTCGCGGTTCGAGCCGTCGCGCCAATTTCGCGTCGAGCGTCGTGAGGCTGATGTTGACCTGCGTGCCATTCCACTCGGCCATCTTCCGCAGCAGATCAATGTCGCGCACGACGAGAGCGTTCTTCGTGATGAGCGAAACGGGCTGGCGAGCCTCCGCACAGACCTCCAAGCACTGGCGTGTCAGCTCGAACTTCCGTTCGCACGGCTGGTAGCAATCGGTGACTCCCGAGAAAATGATCCGCTCGCCACGCCACGCATCGCGCGACAGCCACTCGCGCAGCAGCCGTGGTGCGGCGAGCTTCACGAAGATCTTGGCTTCAAAGTCGATCCCCGCGTTCAATCCCAGATACTCGTGATACGGCCGCGCGTAGCAGTACGAGCAACCGTGTTCACAGCCTCGGTACGTGTTGATGCTGTATCGAAACGGGATGTCGGGACTGTCGTTCTCGCTGACGATGCTCTGCGCGTCGTCCAGGAAGAATTCGGTACGCACCCGCTGCAACTCGTCGAGGATCTCGGGATCGTTTTTGAAGTCAGCGTAGTCGGGAATCGAATGCGTTGAGGCAAACCGATTGAGTGGCTCGATCGCGGAGCCTCGCCCGTGAGGGACCGGCCGCGGATCGGTCCGGTTGAGAGAGTTTGCCATCGTTGAACTCCACACCACTCGCGATTGTTGGAGAGACATCTGAGCGGGCAGCGTGAGTCGTAAAGCGTTCTTGGTGAGCCGGGTGGCGTCATCCCCCGGACACTTCACAACCGATCAAAGGCCTCATCAGTGTCCGCGTGAGACATCAATACGCGCGGCGTTGGCGTGACGAGGGGATGTCGAGTGCCTGGCGGTACTTGGTCACGGTGCGGCGAGCGAGGTTGTAGCCGTGCTTGGCCAACTCCAGCACCAGCGCGTCATCGCTCATCGGGTCGTTTTTGTCTTCTTGCGCGACGATCTCTTTGAGCTTGATGCGGATGATGTCCCACGCCACGTCTTCGCCGGTCTCGGTCTTGGTTCCACCACCAAAGAATCGCTTGAGTGCATAGAGGCCGCGTGGCGTCTGGATCCATTTGTCATCGACCGCTCGCGAGACCGTCGTGACATGAACTTTCACCACGTCGGCGATCTCCTGCATCTTCAGCGGAGTGATTGCATTCGGGCCTTCCTCAAGAAACCCGTTCTGACGATCGACGATCGCCTGAGCGACTCGCTTCACCGTGCTGTGCCGCTGCTCGATGCTCTCGATCAGCCATTTGGCCGAGTCGATCTTGCGTTTGATGTACTCCTTCGTCTTGGCATCGACTCCGTTGCGGAGCATCTCTTGATAGCGTTTGCTGATTCGCAGACGCGGCGTGTACTCGTCTTCCAGCCGCACCACCCACGCACCCGTCGCGTTCCGTTCGACGAAAATATCCGGCTTCACAGCCTGCGCGGGCCGGGCCTCAAAGCCTTTCCCCGGAAACGGATTCAGCCGCTTCAGTTCTTCGTGAGCTTCTTTGATGAGCGGAATCGAGTACCCGGTCTTGCGTTCGATCAGTGGCAGGCGATTCTGACCGAGGTCTTCCAAATGCGACGTGATCAGCGTCACGACGACATCCCGGTGAGGCATGTCGTCCGCGACTTGGAGCAACAGGCATTCGCGAAAATCCTTCGCGGCACATCCGACGGGATCCAGCCGTTGAATCAGACGCAGCGCCGCTTGGGCATCCATCTCAGAAATCTGCTTCCCGTAGACCTGCATCAGTTCCGGCAGCGGCGACGGCAGCCGACTATCCAAGGTGAGATTTTGGATCACGAACTCACCGAATTCTCGGACTTCATGCGGCACGCTATAGAAACCGAATTGGTCCAGCAGATATTCGTGCAGAGATTGAGGTCGTTCGGTGATGCTCGAGATCAGATCGTTCTGTCGATCAGCGTCGTCCTCCATCCGGTTCGACGACGGCTTGCTGCCGGAGGTGTAGTTGTCCTCGGGCCAGTCCTGCGACATCTCCAGCAGCCGCTCGAAGTCGGCTTCGTTGTTGTGTTCGGTGTCCACTTCCAACGTTTGTTCGCCGAGACTCTTCTCGGTCGCAGTCTCTTTGGCCTCATCGCGATTGTGCTGCGTCTCCGGAGCATCGGGGTCGGCCTGTCGCATGATGAGGCAGACGTTTTCTGCCAACTCTTGCTCGATCCGTTCCTCCAACTCCATGACCGGCAGTTGGAGAATCTCCATCGACATGATCATGCGCGGAGCCAGCTTCATCTGCTGGCTCATGCGCATCTGTTGAGAAAAGTTCATCTGCATGGTGGATTGCCGCGATCCGTCGCCGAGGGGCGTTGGAGTCGATTCAAAATGTCGGACAGTCAGTCAGTAAATCAATCTGAGCGGGCCTGTTTCAAAAAGCTTGCCGTCCCCGGAGGGCATCCGCCAGCATTTCTCGATTGGCAAACTCTAGCACACTTCCTGACGCGATCCCGCGAGCAAGTCGAGTGATTTTCACGTTGTCGTTGGCCAGCAGGTTGGAAATGTAAAGCGCGGTGCCATCTCCTTCCAAGGTCGGATTCGTGGCCATGATAATTTCTCGCACTCCCTGCGAGCGCACGCGGCGGACGAGCGCATCAATAGTGAGATCATCAGGACCAACTCCGTTCAGTGGTGAGATGCGTCCTCCCAGCACGTGATACAGGCCGGAAAAAATCCCTGCGGCTTCGAGTGCTAACAAGTCACGCGGCTGTTCGACCACGCAAACCGATTGCGGTTCGCGGCGCGAATCTCGGCAGATGTCACAGCGGTCTTGTTCCGTCAAATTGAAGCAGACAGAGCAAGGTCGGACCCGAGTCTTTACCACGCGAATGGCATCGGCCAGTGAATTCGCCTCTTCAGCCGGGCACGCGAGCAAGTGGTTCGCGAGTCGTTCGGCCGACTTGCGACCGATCCCTGGCAGAGTCGCCAGTCGGTCAATCAAATTACCGACCGCACTGCCGAAGGGGTGGCGAGTCGTTTCCTCAAAGCGTGGCATCCGTGTGTTCCTCTCTCGTGGCCGCAGTTCCATCCGCTTCCGAGTTGTCTGTCAGGTTCGCCCCAACCCCATTCCAGCCAGCGCATCTCCCAAACCGGGAATGTTGATTCCACCCGTCAGTTGCTGCATCTCATTCATCTGTGTTTCGCGTATCTTTTCGAGGGCTTGGTTTGTGGCGGAGCAGACCAACTCTTCGAGCAGCACGCGGTCACCCGACTTCATCAGGGCGGGGTCGATCCGGCAACTCAAGACCTTCATTTGACCGTTCACTTCGACAGTGACCATCCCGCCGCCCGCCTGGCCCTCACCGTGGAGGTTTGCCATGCGGTCTTTCATTTCCTGAACCTTGCCGCTCATTCCTTGAGCCTGCTTCACCAGTGAGGCCATCGCCGACAACTCTTTGAACATGTTCGTTAGTCCTCTCGCGTCGGTTCCACTTCGCCATCAGCGCTCGGCTCGGCCGCCATCGGTTGAACCCGCCAGCCCTTCACGCCGAACAGCGCCATCACCGATTGAACATAGACATCGTCGGGAGCCTCGACGAACCCATTGCGAGGCCGAGTGGTTCCCGTTTCGTTAACCACTCTTGGATTGGTGACTTCCGGTTTCGGAGCCACCGGAGCCTCTTGCGTGACCGCCACCGTTTTGAACCGCACCACCGTCGGCTGGCCGACCAGTTCCGAGACGATTCGCTCCAATTGAGCGATCACTTCAGGACAGTCGCAGCCCCTTCGGTCGAGATCATAGATTGCGGGGAGCGAAAACTCCAAGATGTTTGGCTCGGCGATTGCTGTCGTGACGACTCGACGCAGGGATGTGCTGGTCGTGTCGGTCGTTCTGGCGATGACGGCGGCGTGCAACTCTTGCTCACAGCCCGGTTTCCACTCGATGAGTGGTAGCTTGGGGAGGCTCTCCGCCGTCAGTTCGGCGACGAGAGATGGCGGCGGAATCGGCTCGGGCAGAGGCTCACTCACGACCTCTACGTCATTTTTTTTTTCGGGGCCGACCGTGGAATCGGGACCGCCAGTCGGTTCTGAACTGAGTCCCCTCGATCCCGGATTGGAATTAGCAGGTGGCCGGGCTGGAGCCGCCAGTCTTGAGGGAGTCGATGAACTCGCTGCTGCTGCCGCACCCGAAATTAACACCGGCTGTCCAGACTTCAACGCCGCGATCAAATGGTCGAGTTGGTCGAGATCCTCCAGCAACGAAACTCGAACCAGAGCCAGTTCCGCCAACGCGCGACCGTAAGTGACACGCTGCATCCGGGCCTTGGTCTCCGCCAGAATTTGCATTGCGGCGACGATCGTCTGCAATCCCCAGCGGCCCGCCTGATCTTGCAGTTTGCCACGCTGATCGGTCCCGACGCTGAGCAACGCCGCTTCAGTGGCACCGCACGCCGTGACCATTAAATCGCGGAAGTAGCCGATCAACTGATCGGTGAAGGCTTCCAGTTGCACGCCCTCGCGCAAGGCCGCGTCGAGCAACTCCAATGCGGTCGAGCGGTCTCGCGCGATGAGGGCTTCGACCACGTCAATCAGCCGGTCATCGGGAGCCGTTCCCAACAGGCGGTGAACGTCGGCGTCCGTGATTCGCTCGGAACCGAAGGCCAGTAGTTGATCGAACAGAGACTGGCTGTCTCGCATCGAACCGGCCGCGCGTCGCGCGACCAGCTCCACGGCGGCGGGATCGACTTGGAAGCCTTCCGCCAATGCCAACTGACTCAGACGCAGCGAGATGTTGTCGATCGAGATCGTGCCGAAATCGAATCGCTGGCAGCGCGAGAGGATCGTGTCAGGAACCTTGTTCGGCTCGGTCGTGCAGAATACGAACTTCACCAGCGGCGGCGGTTCCTCCAGCGTTTTGAGCAGCGCGTTGAACGCCTCCTTCGTCAGCATGTGAACTTCGTCGATGATGTAGACTTTGTACTTCGACCGCATCGACTTCACGCCGACGTTGGCTCGCAGCGACCGAATGTCGTCGATCCCTCGGTTGGAGGCCCCGTCGATCTCGGCGACATCGACATCGTTCCCGGCCGCGATTCCGAGACACTGCTCGCACTCGTTGCACGGCACGCCATCGACGACGTTCGGGCAGTTCAAAGCCTTGGCGAAGATGCGGGCCATCGAAGTCTTGCCGACGCCGCGTGCTCCGGTGAAGAGGTAAGCGTGGGCAACGCGCCCCTCATGGATCGCGTTCCGCAGCGTCTGAGAAATCCGGTCCTGCCCGACGACCTCAGTAAACGTTTGCGGTCGAAACCGCCGAGCCAGCACGGTGTACTGAGCGTCCATCATTGTCGCCTTGTCTGCCTAGAGCACATTTCAAAACTAGCCCGACGCGCAAGCGAGGGCTGAACATTCGATGACGGTGAAGCCCTCGCTCGCGCGTCGGGCTAGTTTTTCGAGGCAGCCCCTCGGGATTTTTTCGCCCGTAAAGGCGACCGGCAAGAATGGTCTGACTGCTCACCGAAGCCTGACACGCAAGCGAAGGACCGTTACCAAGCGTTCTTCGCTTGCGCGTCAGGCTTCAGTGGGGGCAGATATGAAAACAGGCTGGTTGCCCCGAAGTGCAACCAGCCTGTTTTATTGCCCAAGGAACGGAATGCCACCCCTTCCACACCCGAAATCTGATGCTTAGGGCTGCTCCGGTTAAGGCCTGACCCGGTTCACACGACCCCGCCGCAGAAGGGGCAGCTTTTCGTC
>JAYVDI010000379.1:0-21285 GCA_043749505.1 Schlesneria sp.
ATGGAAAACTGTTTTGCCACTCGACGCGCGGGGCGTTGCCCACGCGGTTAAACGACCACTTGCGACAAAAAGTTAAGCCCGGCTTCTCACAAGAAACCGGGCTGTTGACTTTCGTGCTGCTTACTCGCGTCAGGTGACTCGCACCGCGAGGACCGTCAGCGTGTTTCCGAGCCGGGATCCCAGCCGGCGACCGACGCATCCGGGGCGAGGACGTAAATTTCCACGCGGCGGTTCTTCGAGCGAGAGGCTTCGGTTTTGTTCGGCTCGACCGGCTGGTGCATCCCGTAGCCCGAGACACCCATCCGCTTCTCGTCGATGCCCGATTTTCTGAGAGCACGCACGACGGTCACGCCGCGGTGCGCCGACAGGCCCATGTTGTCACCATGTTTGTCCTGAGTCCCTTTCTTCGAGACCGGTCGGTCATCGGTGTGTCCGGAAACCAACACCTTCAGGTGGCGAGCATCCGACTGGTTCATGATCGACGCGAACTCTTGCAGCACCTTCATCGCCTCCGGACGAATGTCATCGCTGCCTGAGTTGAACAGCAGGTCGGTCGAGAACTTGCTGACGCCCGTCGAGGGATCGAACTCGAATTCGGGGTACTTCTCCTTGAGCCGCTTCATCCGCAACGTGGCATCTTCGGAGAGCGGGTTCGAGCCGGGACGGTCACTCATCAGCATGTTTTTCACGCGGTCTTCAAGCTGCCCATTGGACGCCTGCATATTTTCGAGTCTGGCATTGGCCGCATCGAGGCTCTGCTTGGTCGCGAGGTACTGCTGTTCCAACCGGGCGCGGTCGGCCGCCAACCCCGATTGGCTCATGCCCAAACCATTGCGTTCCATCGCGAGGGCGCGGTTCTGCTGGTAGAGCTGTTGTGCCCGAAGCTGACTCTGCTGGAGAGCGTTTCGGGGAGCGTGGCGGCAACCGAGCGGAGCCATCAGCGAGAGTGACATGGCCAGCAACAAACAGGTCCGACTTCGTTGAGACATCGAGAACTCCTGGGCGACAGGCGCGGTCGCACGACCAACGAGCAAGCCGCGACGCCGACGAGTGCATTCCAAAAATGCAAACGACCGCACTGCGACGCTCGCGCGCCGTGACAAAACCGCCATCGTTCAGTGAATGTGATTGAACCGGGGAGAAAACCCGCTGACAGGACAGCCAATCCAAAACAACGACCAAAGTTCCCGCGATGGTCGCCGTCCGGCTGGAACGGCTGAGGGGGCGGTTTATAGAAGCCGACCAAAGGCTCGCCAAGAGGAGTCTTGAGCGAAACCCCTGGTTCGCGAGCAGGATTCTTGATGAACACCCCTGTCGCTAAGCGACTGCGGCAAAACCTGCCGTCACCATCGTCGAGGCCGTTGCCGCGAGCAGACAAACCGAGGGATTCGGTCGTTTAGGAACGGGCAAGAACGCCCGTCCCACGTGCGCTTCCTGTTGCCTTGAGGCTCGTGCTACTGGAACAACCCCGCGAACATTCCGATGAATTCACCCTGATAGACCGCCGATTCACTGCCAGCCCATGTGGTGCGGAGCAAGTCCACCGACAACAAAGCGCCGACCATCAACACGAAAGTTGAGGCGAGCAAACCGAGGAAGAACCCTGTTCCCCATTCAGCTTCTTGTGGTGCGACCAGCTTGTCTTGGCGACGCCCGAAGCCGAGTTGACTCGCCCCCGATTCAAACGATTCGTCGAACTCATCGTCGTCCGAATCAAAGGCGTCGAGATCCTCAAGTTCATCGTCTTCACCGAGAACATCGTCACTGACTTCGAGTTCTTCATCCGCTTCATCATCGAAATCGAAACCCGAATCGCCGGATGATTTCTTGCCGCCGGTCTTCTTCAGGGTTCCCGTCGCGTCATCATCGTCGTCGTCGTCAAACATGACGATCGCCGCCGTGCGACCTCCGATCATGTCCGAACCGCCCTCATCCGCCGAGAGCGGCGGCATATCGAGGTCGGTGCTGCTCAAGTCGTCTTCGTTACTGAGTAGCATCGGCGATGTTGAATTCAAATCGTCGTCATTACCTGAGGCGAGCAGCATCGGGGCGGTCGAGCCGAGATCATCCTGCGCCTGACGCCCCTTCAATTTTTTACTGCTGCCCCCCTTGAGCTTGATGCTGCTGTTCCCCTTCAGCTTGATGCTGCTGCCACCCAGTGGAGAAAGTCGGAACCCGCTGTCGCCACCCAGTTTGATGTTACTGTCGCCGGTGCTCAGTCTGATTCCGCTGTCGGCTCCTTCCAACAGGATGCCGCTGTCGGCTGGCATGCGGAGTTGAATGCCGCTGTCGCCGCTCAACGCGATCCCGCTGTCACCGGGGAGTACAATTCCCACATCGTCATCGTCCAGCAGTGCCGAAGCTCCGGGACCGTCATCGATCAGATTGAAGTCGAGGGCATCGCCACCATCGCCACTGCCCGCCGATCGAGACATCGGCGGCATGAGTGTGATATCGCTGTCGGTTCTCAAACCCGAACCCAAACCACTTGGACGACGGCCTCCAGAATTGAATCGTCCGCCGCTGTTCAAGCCCCCGGAAAGTGGGGCAAGCCGCACATCGCTATCGGAGTCTGACAGATGTGACATCCGCACATCGCTGTCGGAATCGTTCAGTCCGGAGACACTGCCGAGACCGGAAGGATTCACGAGTTTGACATCGCTGTCGGAATCAGGCCGCAGCCCGAGCGGATTGACCAGTTTGACATCACTGTCGCTGTCGGGGCGCAATTTGATTTCTGAGTCACCCACCAACCGCACATCGCTGTCTGACCTGCCCATGTCGATGACCGGCAGTTCGCCACTGCTTCCGGTCAAACGACCTCTCAGACCGTCATCCAAGACCAGCCGCACGTCGCTGTCCGATGTACTTTCGCGTCCCTTACGAATGATGGTCGCCTGCCGCCCCAGTTCATCGTCGTCATCCAGCGCATTCTCAGAACTACTGGAAATCTGCAGCTCCGGGTCGCTCATCAAACGTTCGCCGAGATCATCGTCGTCCATGATCTGCATGTCAGGGTCGGAGTCGGGCTGGCGACGGCGGCGGAACTCTTCCACGTCGTCGGCCTTGAATTTCCAATTGCCGCGATCCGCGAAACCGCGAATGTCACCCTTTTCGCGGAATCGAATCAGCTCTTCGTTCTTGAGCTTCAACAGCGCGGCAGCTTCTTCCAAGCTCAGATATTTTTTGCTCGCTGCCATGTTGACCGAACTCCGCTCGAAAATTGAAAACGATCTCGGCAATGTCGCACCGCTGTCGGATGGCAGCGCCAAGCTGAACTTTCACTCCGTTCGGCTGTCCGATCTCGACGGACGCCTACTCTACCGATCTACTCCCACCGACCACAATCAGTCATTCATCGGCGAATCGGCCACGACGCTTCGCCAAACATCGCACTCGACGACATCGACTGAACCGGAAATCTGCCCGCAGGTCGAACAACCGACATAGCCCGTCGAACCGGACCCTGCGGACGGGGCCACAAAATTACGGTGCCACCGGTCGGTCGCGGTCGTGATCGACGATGCAAAAGAAGCCGAAAGGCTCGAGCGATTCGTTCCGAAGTTGGTGAACCTGCTGCGGTGGGACGTAAGCCACGTCGAACTGGCCCAGCGTGAGACGGGACTCGCCGCGGAGCAACGTACCGACACCGCGTGCGGCAATAATGACATGCGTGTGGTTGTGCCGTTCGAGACTGGAATTGCCTCCCGGAGCGATCTCGAAGTAGCGGAGATCGAACGCCGACTGCTCTCCCGCAGTGCCGATCAGCTCCGTGCGGGTGACCCCCTGAAATGGGAGCGAACTGTTCACCTTGTACGCGACCGGCTGGCGGCCTTCCCAGCCAAAGTCGCCGCTGTGGCGCAGGTGTTCCAGCAACGGTGCCTTCAATGGCGACGCGGGCAACTCACATGCGGAGACGAAGTCATCGCTCGACTCCGAACCCGATTCCGCCGGTGTGTTGGACGCGAGCGAGCAGTCCGGAAACAGTTCCGCGATTCGCGACTGGAACCGGGTGGTGCTGACTCGCAAACTGGCCGAGTCCGCGAGCAACGCGCCGCCGATCAGGAACATTGCATCCGCGCCATATTCGCCCGCCATTTGAGCGAGGTTGTCGAACGACATGCCTCCCGCCGGAGCGGGCCACGCTGGGGAGAGACATCCCAGAGGCTCAAGGGCGCGCGCCGCAATTTGTCGGCAATCCTCGGCCGAAAATGAGAACCTGCCGCCCAAATTCGGGTAGATCGTGGCGTCACAGCCCGCCAATCGGAAGAGCGTTCCCAGCAACAAGCCCGGCTCAATCCCGTGACTGGCATCATGAAAGTACACTCCTGAAAACGTCGGGTGGGCGAGAAACATCAGCGGAAAGGACTCCGCCAGATGTCGCACCTGATCGAGTCCGACGAGCAACGGCGCGATCAACACGCCTTTCACTCCCAACTCCATCAAGAACTCGGCGCGGCGTTCCAATTCACCAGCGGGCCCAGCGAGGTTTGGAAAATAGAGGCACGTCCTGCCGGAAGCGTGGTTCCCTGATAAGACTGCTTGCTGGCAGAGTTCGATGCGCCGACGAAAGTCATCGAAGCAAGTGTCGATCAGATTGTGATCGTCCTTCACGACATCGCCGCCGCCCGCCGCGAATTGGTTTGCGCACGCCGCCAAATCTTCCGGCGAAGACCCGCGCGGTTTCAGGGCCGTCGCCAACAGAGGCCGTCCAAACACACCGAGCATCCGCCGCAATCCCGCCACGCCCTGATTGGGACCGCGATACTGACTGAGGAACCAATCCGAAAGACTCACATGAATCAATCGCGTGCTGCGTTTGAGCGAGATGTTGCCGTAAAGCAAATTCAGCAGTGAGCCGAGTCCACCCGCAGCGAGATCGACGGGGTATTCGATCGCCACGTCGAACTGATTCGACGGCTGCGGCACCGGGGAAATCCACACGACTCGACCGACAACCGTCTCACGTAGTCGGTCGCAAACGAGCAGCGACTCGGGAATCTCAACCGTCTGCTCCAGCGCGATGTCGCGACTCAAACGATCGACTTCGTCGGCAGCACACGTCAGCCGATACGTCGCAACAATCGGGATCATGTCGAATTTCAGAAGAGCAGGAAGCGGGTTGGTTCAGGTCGGGCAGAGACGTACCAAAGGCCCCGACGAGCGTCAACCAACCCTCGAGCGATCACGAAGGACTCGACTCATTCCTGCGATTCAAACGACGAAGGGCAGGTTGAACACCTGCCCTTCTCTCTTCATTTCCCTGAAGCCGAACAACGTGAATCAGAAGGCCGCACGCCGAATATGGTCGCTCTCGGCGGAGTTCTGAATTTCCCGAGGTGATGGCGCAGGCCCGGCCGCCCGGATGGGAGCATTCGGCATTGGCGCACCATTCGGATTCTCGACCGGTTGCGGAACGCCGTGCTGGGTTGGGATTCCCTGTTGCTGTTGAGGCGGGCAATACGCGTTGCCGCCGTACCCCTGACCAAACCCGTGGACGCCCCCTTGAATGGCAAAGAGACTCCGGTGGTAGGGTGGCGCGACAATGTTCCACTGAGCCGGCACCGGGCGCTGCGGCATCATGTTGCGGTTCGGTTGCCAGTAGGGAACGTGCTGATAGTAGAAGCCAAGCTGAGTCGTGTCGGTCGCTTGATAGACCATCGGATAACCACCGGCCAATTCGCTTCCCGGCAGTCCGTACCACTGGTTCGGGAAGTTGCTGGTGTATTGCACGCTGCGTCGATGCAACGGGTACTTCGCGGGTGGCGAATAGCCGTGATCGGGTGAGTTCTTGCCGCAGTAGCGTTCACCGAAACAGCCGTGACCGGTTTGGCAGTTTCCGTTCTGACAATCCCCGGTGGGGCAACTCCCCGCATCACCGTAAACCGCCGCTTGTTGATGACCGTGGAATGATGCTGGCTGAGCCGTCAATCGCGGCTTGCTGTCGGTAATTCGGACAATGCCCGGAGTGTTGGGATCTTGGGCGTGAGACACCGGAACCACCGCAGGGACCGCCAACATCGCGACCGTAAACAGCCAATTCAATTTCAGGGAATTCATGCGTCTGTTCCTTCAGATCACGGGCGAAAGGCCGCTGTCGCGAGTAGGAGTGTCCGGCTGACAATACATCGTGCGGCCGGAAAGGTGTGAAGTTTGAAATTCATCAACAGGTCATCAATAAGCCGGGTGCGAGAGGGGCGTCAGCCGGCTGGAAGGAATGCCCCAGCCATAGTTGTAGGTATGGCCGACAACCGGCGCGAGCGGCACGGCCATTGGAGCGCCGTAACCTTGAGCCGCCCAAACTTGACCATCTCGCTGATCGAAGTAATGCGGGTCTTGCGGATAGACACGGCCATACTTGCCAACAATGGGAACTCCCGCTCCACCCGCTCCCGTAGGGATGAAGTATTTGAATTTGCAACGGAAGTAATCGACCATCGCCTGGCCAGATTCGTCGTGGTAGTACATGCCCGGTTGATGACCGAACCGATTGCACCAGCGTTCCTCCATCGCGAGGCTGTGAGCCTGAGTCCGCAGGTGAAGACCCGAGCCTCGGTAATCACCGTTCCAATCCGTATTTCGCCAATCATCGCGGAACGGGGACTGACACTGACCGTTGCCCGACTGGCAACTTCCGCTCCCTTGAGCGTTGCAGTTCCCCTGCAACATTGCCCCCTGATGGTGGCCGAACGATGCGGGGCTGACCTGCTGTGTCATCGCAGTTGGAATCTTGGGTTTGCTGATGCGAACGATCCCCTCGGAGTCGTCCTGAGCGTGAACACCCGCACACGCGAGCAGACTCAGTCCGGCCGCGAACGATGCACGCACGATGATTTGAAATAGCGGTTTCATCTCTCAGATCCTTCCCTTTACGCCGGCCTGCGGCGGTAATTGTCTTCGTTGCGAAACATCGGTCACCGTGGGAAGCCCCTTGCTGAGCCGTTGCTGCACAATTTTTCTCGCCACAGTTGCCTGTCATTCTCACACCAGTGCTCGATTCGCCTCAACTCACCAAAATGGGCGGGCGACCGGCCGCTCATGAATCGCTGGCCCGACACCTCGGATATACAGGTGCCAAGCTTCTTTCTCGTTGCTATGGGCTTGAGTACGAGCATGTAGCCGTCCGCCCCAACGGCATTCGTCCCACTGTTTCGTTCGCCAGTCCTCGTGCTCGCAAACGACCTGTGCGTCGTTGTTCGGCACCGCACCATATGTTGTCCGATGAACGCGGCTCACCGGCTGAACTGGCAATCGCGCATTCGGTTCAGCCGAATAACTCTCAGTCGCCACGATCATCCCCCCGACGATCAGCAGCAGTGCCATCTGTCGGATTCGACTCGTTGCTGAATGCCGTTCGCCCGACAAACCATTCATGGAAACACCCTTATCGTCAGTCGTATGGTCTCGCACGAAGTACTCGGCACTTCGGGCTTGGTTCAAATCGCGGTGGCAGCGGGTAGCAGATGACTTTGCTTGTCCCCTCGCTCCCGGCTTTGCGCGAGAGAGGGTGAGGGTGAGGGTGAGGGGGGCTTCTTTGGAGCTGCTACCCAAGTTGAACTAGGCCGAACTTCGAGTTCACAAACCGGGGCCGTTCACTGAGACCGACCACTGCCGTCAATACTGCTCTCAGTGGAACCAACCCGGCTGTTGCGAGCGGTACTTCACCTGAACCTGCGTTCCTTGGAGTTGCCAACGTTCGTGTGAACGGACGCCGAACGGAGTCACAATCCAGCCCCCTTTGACCTTGTGATAGAACGGCGGATAGATCGCTTTATAGGTGTGCGGATAAAGCATTTCGTGAGGTGCGAAGGCCTGATTCGTAATCATGGTCGAACCCGTCCAGATCGGGATGTTCGGCCGAGGCGACGGGTACAGCGGAGCATTCAGCCGGACATAGCCCTGCTGTTGCTGCGGTTCCTGTGGACCCATCATTCCCGCGTCCACACCCACTGGCTGTGGAGCCACTTGCTGCATCATGCCGCTCTGCTGAAGAATCTCAGGCCGAGCGAGATTCTCAAGCGGGGCATTCAACGACGGAACCACATTGGTCACGGCGGTCGCTTCGACTAGTTCTGCCTCAAACGACAGCGCGGGTGGTGCGGCAAGTTCCGCAGCAAACGGGTCCGAGAACTCATCATCAGCACGCGCCGTCGGCAGCATGAATGCTGAGAGAACCACGGTGCAGGCTGCGAACTTCGTGCAGGCTGCGAATGAGAACAAATGGCGTTTCATCAAATCCCTCCCTGGATTTCTGGCTGATTCCGTGTGGCGAGGCAAAATTGGCTTCGCCCCCAGTCAGCGCTCCTCACCGAGTACATCAAGCTTTCGGCCGGAGTGGTCCGCCTGAATGAGTCATTCCATGTGCGTCGGTCTCCGTCACCGTAAATTGGCAACTTGTGACTCGCCAACGGCTTAGATGCCTCTGTACAACCCGCATATCCCATTCAGTCGGCGGCTTCGCTAGAGTCCGGCTGATCGGAAAAGTTGATGCAGTGTGACGTTTGGAAGGGGCGGGCCGACGACTTGGCTCGCTCCAATTTCATCGCGAGATCAACCGACAGACTCCAAGCGACGATAAGAGTCTCGCGACGATGGCCAAACGAGCGCACGACTCACCCCATCAACGGACGGGAAAGAGGCTGACTAGACGAACGGGGTTGCTAAGGAACGGGAGCGCAATAACTTCCCGAAGTGAAACAGGGCTGCTATCAGCCGCAGGGCGCTAGCCCCGGTTTGGATGACACAAACCGGGGCTAGCGCCCTGCGGCTGATCGGGAAGTGATTGCGACCCCGTTACTAATCGAAGCCTGACGCGCAAGCGAAGGAGGCTCGATACCGCGATCCTTCGCTTGCGCGACAGGCTTTGATCTTCAGACGACACGGCGAGGAGGCCACGTTGGCGAAACGGAATTCGGATGCGACGAGTGTCGGTGGCGGTGATGAACCCGAGGATCGTATTCACTACGTGCCGCTCGGTCAGGAGACTCGCCGGCGCTACCTGAACTATGCGATGTCAGTCATCACGTCCCGCGCGTTGCCTGACGTGCGTGACGGCCTCAAGCCCGTGCAGCGTCGCATCCTGTACGTCATGTTTGAGGGGCTGCGTCTGACGGCGGACAGCAAGCCGTACAAGTGCGCAAAAATCGCCGGTGACACCAGCGGCGACTACCACCCGCACGGGCCGATGGCGATCTACGACGCCCTAGTCCGGATGGCGCAAGACTTCACGCTGCGCTATCCGCTGATCCATCCGCAGGGAAACTTCGGCTCGATCATGGGCCTTCCCGCCGCAGCCGATCGGTACACGGAAGCGCGACTCACGGCGATCTCCGAACAGCTCATGACCGAACTCCGATACCAGACGGTCGAGATGCGTCCGAACTACGACGGCCGCAAGAACGAACCGGTCGTGCTACCCGCTCAGTTTCCGAACCTGCTCGTCAACGGAGCGACCGGGATCGCGGTCGGCATGGCGACGAACATCCCGCCGCATAACTTGGGCGAAGTGATCGCGGCGTGCCTGCAACTGATCGACGAACCTGAGTCCGAGACTAAGGATCTCCTCAAGCACATCAAGGGACCAGACTTCCCGTTGGGTGGTCGCCTGATGACGGATCGCAAGGATTTGCGGGCGATCTACGAAGAGGGTCGCGGCAGCATGAAGGTCCGCGCTGAATGGAGGCTCGACAAAGAGAAGAAGGCCGTCGTCGAGAGCCGCATCGTCATCTACTCGCTGCCGTATGGAGTCGATTCCGGCCCGGTCGCGTCCGAAATCGGAGCCATCGTCAACAGTAAAAAGGTGCCGCAACTGATCGACTCGAACGACGAGACCGACGACAAGAACGGCCTCCGCATCGTTCTCGACCTGAAGCCGGGAGCCGATCCCGCGACGGTGATGACGTACCTCTACAAGCACACGTCGCTCGAACAAAACTTCGCGTACAACCCGACCTGCCTCGTCCCGGATGAGCACGGCACGCTCGGCCCGCTGCGTCTGGATCTCGTCGAGATGATCCGGCACTTCCTGACATTCCGGCTCAAGACGGTACGGCTGCGGTTTGAGTTCCAACTGCGCCAGCACGAACACCGCATCCACATCCTCGAAGGCTTCGCTCTCCTCTTCAACGACTTGGACCGCGCGCTGAAGATCATTCGCGCGAGCAGCGGCAAACGCGACGCGGCCGAGAAGCTCATGAAGGTCTTCCCGCTCGATGAAGAGCAGACGATGGCGATCCTCGAATTGCAGCTGTATCGCATCTCAACGCTGGAGATCAACACCATCCTCGATGAGTTGGGCGAGCAACAGAAAGCGGCTGACAAGCTGCGAAAACTCCTCGCGAGTGAAAAGCTGCTCTGGAAGGTCGTGCGGACGGAACTCGAAGAGTTCGGGGCCAAGCATTCCGACAAACGCCGCACGGCGATCGGCAGCAGCGAAGAGATCGTCGAGTTCGATGCCGCGACGTACATCATCAAAGAAAATACGAACGTCGTGCTGACGCGCGAAGGCTGGATCAAGCGCGTCGGGCGACTGCAAAGCGTCGAGACCACGCGCGTCCGCGAAGGGGATTCGGTTCTCGAGGTCATCCCCGGCAGCACGACCGACACCGCGATCTTCTTCGCCGCCGATGGCGTCGCGTACACGCTCAACATCACCGACATTCCAGCCTCATCTGGCTATGGCGAACCGCTTTCAAAGCACATCAAATTGGGAGACGGCATCAACATCATGGCCGCTCTGACGACGGACGCCCGCTTCACTCCAACCGATGTCGAAGCGGAAGGCGACCTGCCGCCGAGTCCATATTTCTTGGTCCTCACACTGCAAGGGCAGATCATGCGACTGCCACTCGCACCGTTCCGCACACCGTCCACAAAGTCGGGTCGCAAGTATTGCCGCCTGTCCGCAGGAGACCGCGTGGTGTGGGTCGAACTGGTGCGCGACGCCACCTCGATGTTCATCGCGACCAAGCAGGCTCGAGTCACCCACTTCGCTCTCGATGACGTGCCGATTCTGTCCGGAGCGGGCAAAGGAGTGCGCGGCATCAAGCTCGCTGAAGCGGGTGATGAAGTCCTCGGTGCCACCCAGATGGCCCGCCCCAGCGACTGCCTCCGCGTGAAGACCAGCGGCGACAAAGTCCTCGTCTTCGGCCAGATGAAGTACGAAATCACCTCGCGCGGTGGTAAGGGAATCCGAGCCGCTCAACGCAGCACCTTCATCGAAATCGTCCGACCGGATATCCAACTGATCGACTGGGCCGCTTTGGAAGGGTGAATGCGACCCCGCCTTCCAACGGCCCTCCCCATCTCTCCCGTTCATCCACTGAGCCCCAGACATGTCCACCGATACCACCCGTTACACCGCTGACGACATTGAAGTGCTGGAAGGTCTCGATGCCGTGCGGCGGCGACCGTCGATGTATATCGGCGGGGTCGATACGCGCGGGCTGCACCACCTGCTGTGGGAGATCGTCGATAACAGCGTGGATGAGCATCTGGCCAATCACTGCCAAGAGATCATCGTCACGTTGCACAAGGACGGAGCGTCATGTTCGGTGCAGGATGATGGACGAGGCATTCCCGTCGATACGCACACGAAGACGAAGAAATCGGCCCTCGAAACGATCCTGACGACGCTCCATTCCGGCGGCAAGTTTTCGAGTCAGGCGTATGCGCGCAGCGGTGGTCTCCACGGCGTTGGCTCATCCGTGGTGAACGCGCTCTCCAGTGAGATGGAAGCGACCGTGCATCGCGACGGTTTCGAGTGGTCGCAGCGTTACAAACGCGGCAAGCCGACGACGCCCGTCAAACAAGTCCGGCCTTTTCGCGGACGAGGGACCACGATTTTCTTTCGGCCGGACGAGGAAATCTTCGCCAAGACGACGTTCAACCCCGAGACGATCAAGCAGCATCTCGAAGACATCTCCTACATCCACGCCGGTCTGAAAATCGTCTTCCACGACGACGCCCGCAAGGAAAAGATCGAGTACCTCCACGTTGACGGCATCGCCGCGTATCTCGAAAAAGTACTAGCCGAGGGACAAAAGAAATCGACGCACGAGCAGATGTTCGCGATCTCGCGCGACGACGGCAAAATAAAAATTGAAGCGGTGCTGCGCTGGACCGAGGCGACCGACGAGCAGGTCCGCAGCTACGTGAACGGCATTCGGACTCACGCCGGTGGAACCCATGAGTCGGGCTTTCGCTCGGCCATCGGCAAGGCGGTGAAGAACCATCTCGACGTTCACGACATCAAGATCAAAGGCGTGACCATCGAGAATAGTGACATCCGCGAAGGGATCCTCGGCATCCTTTCGGTCTTTCTCTCTGAACCGATGTTCCAAGGCCAAACGAAGGAGAAGCTGAACAACCCCGAGATGACGACCGCTGTCGAAAGTCTCATCCGACCCGCGATGGAAACGTGGCTCAGTAGCAACACGTCTGTCGCCGACGCGATCATCGGGCGCATCGTCCTCGCCGCGCGAGCACGCCAAGCCAGTCGCGAAGCGGCCAGCGAAGTCCGTCGCAAGACCGCCACCACGCGGCGGACCAGCTTGCCCGGAAAACTGCTCGACTGTCGCTCGACCGACCCGGCCGATTCCGAACTGTTTATCGTCGAAGGTCAGTCGGCCGGTGGATCGGCGGGCATGGGCCGCGACAGCCGTTATCAGGCGGTGCTGCCGCTGCGAGGCAAGGTGTTGAACACCGAGTCGCTCACCACGCCGAAGGTTCTCGAAAACCAGGAACTGAAGGATTTGGTGGAGACTCTGGGAACAGGCATCGGCACGCACTTCGACATCCGCCGGCTGCGCTACGACCGCATTATTCTGATGATGGACGCCGACAGCGACGGCTATCACATCAGCACTCTGCTGCTAACTTTCTTCTTCCGCCACATGCGGGAACTCATCACCGGCAAGAAACTGTTTCTCGCCCAACCGCCGCTCTACAAGATTCAAGTCGGCACCCAAACGACCTACGCGCAGGACGACGTTCACAAGGAAGAAATCCTCGCCGCACTTCCCGCCAATCGCAAAGTGGAGATTCAGCGGTTCAAGGGCCTCGGTGAAATGAACGCCCAGCAACTGAAGGAGACGACGCTCGATCCCAAGTCCCGCACGCTGCTCGCAGTGGAAATCGACAGCCTGATCGAGACCGATCAAACGTTCTCACAGCTGCTTGGCAAGGACGCCAGCGAACGCTACCGCATCATCATGAGTGAGGCGAATCTGGTGGATGACCTCGATGTGTGACCACCAGATGCGGGTTGTTCGCGACCGAGTCGCGTGACTGATTGAGCATCGCTTTCGCGACGAACGCCACTAAGCAACGGGGAGAGAGGCCACGATCTACCCGCCGCGACCACTTCGTTTCTTGTTATCGTTCGGATCGCTCTGTTTTCTTCTCGTCATCCTCATCCGGTCCGTCATCGAGTTGCCATTCCACAAGCGCGCTGGTTACCGCTCCGAAGATCGCGGCAAGCAACAGGATGAGCCACCCAACAGGCTGTTTGGCTTTCGCCCAGTTGACGAAGAGAACGAACAGCGGACCACCAACTGCTCCTACGATGGCCCATCGGATAACGCTTCCGCGCGTTGCTCGGGGATTGGTCTTATCGAGCAGTCCCATAAACATTGCCCCACCAGCTTTTCAACTGGCGACTAAGCCATGTCTTTGTAGGCGTCCCACGCCAGGTAGCCGACGATGGCGGCGCTCAGGATGAAGAGGATGTCCATGACCATCGACCCCGCGAACGGGAACGTGGTTGCGAGGTCGAGAATGGCAAGGACCGCCACCAAGCCCGCTGCGCCGAATGAGCCGAACACCAAGTTCTTCGGAAGATTGGATGCCATCCGAGTGATCCCTCTGCTGTCGCCAAATGTGAGTCAAATTCTGCCGAAAGGCCAGCCAACGCCAACCTCTTATCGAAC
Organism: Schlesneria sp.; assembly: GCA_043749505.1. Lineage (GTDB taxonomy): Bacteria > Planctomycetota > Planctomycetia > Planctomycetales > Planctomycetaceae > Schlesneria. The sequence goes on from JAYVDI010000379.1 coordinate 13,929, forward strand.
GTTCAAGCCAACGGGCACGAGTATAAACGGCCTAGAACGCACCACGCCACCGGGCCTCACAGATTGCCGAGTGGGATTCACTGAGCAGCAGTGTTCGCGATCGAACAGAGTTCCACCAGATGCCCATCGGGATCGTGCAGGAACAGTTGAACGGCTCCGTCGGGACGCTGCTTCGGGGGCGAGACGAAGGGGATGCCGAGAGCCTCGATCCGGCGAGCCGCTTCATTCGCGTCCTCGACCAGAAACGCGAAGTGGTGCCCGCGCGTGTTGGCTCCGCCGCCAAGGCCCGCCGGTCCCGAGCCTTCAAATTCAAGGATCGTGTGAATCAGGGTCGCTCCCGCCTGAAACCACTGTCCGGCGAAGCTGAAGTTCGGCCGAGCCACCTCGTCCATGCCGAGCGCCTCGACATAAAACCGCCTCGTCGCAGCGAGGTCTTTCACAACGATGGTGACGTGGTCGAGCGACTGGACGCGGATGGGAGCGGCTTCGGTCATGAGGTGGTTCACTTTGGAGTACGGTGGCTCGACACCGCTTTTCGATTTTGGCGAAGCCTTTGGGTGGAGCGGTCTCGCGACAAAAAACAAAAATGCCAAAGCGGTGTCGAGCCACCGCACTCCGAAGTCACCCCGCCATGACCGAATCGCCAACCGACCACTGCGCGCCGTCGCGGAGGACTCGGCGGTAGAGCGTGTCGCGTTCGACGGGGATGCGACCCGCTTCTGTGATGAGGCGGTTGAGGTGAGCAACCGTCAAGCCCTCGGGAGTCTTGGCACCGGCGTCGTGGTAGATGATTTCGTGGACCACGGTCCCGTCGAGGTCGTCGGCTCCGAAACCGAGGGCGACCTGCGCGATCTGCTCACCCAGCATGATCCAGTACGCTTTGATGTGGTCGAAGTTGTCGAGCATGATCCGCGAGAGGGCGATCATCCGCAGGTCCATCGTGCCGGTCGGCTTGATGATGTGATCGAGGCCCGTGTTCTCGGGATGGAATGCCAGTGGAATGAAGGTCTGAAAACCGCCGGTCTCGTCCTGTAAGTCTCTCAGCTTGCACAGATGGTCGATGCGGTGATGAGCCTGCTCGACGTGTCCGTACAGCATCGTCGCGTTGGAACGGAGGCCAAGCTGGTGAGCCGTGCGATGGCAGGTGATCCAGTTCTCGCCGTCTGCCTTGTGTTCGCAAATTTGGTCGCGGACTTCGGGATGGAAGATTTCGGCACCGCCTCCGGGCAGGCTGCCGAGTCCCGCATCGACCATCTGTTGGAGGACCCACTCGGTCGATTGCTTGGTGATGAAGCTGAACCAGTTGATCTCGACCGCCGTCCACGCCTTGATGTGAATCTCGGGACAAGTCTCATGCAGTACGCGAACGAGGTTCACGTACCAGTCGAACTTCTTCTGGTGATGCAGGCCGCCGACGACGTGAATCTCGGTGGCTCCCTGCGATCTTGCTTCGAGAATCCGCTCGCGCAGCATGTCGTCCGAAAAGACATACGCCTTCTCGTCCTTGAGGTCGGATCGGAACGCACAGAACTTACAGCGGTAGACGCAAACGTTCGTCGGGTTCAGGTGAATGTTGGTGTTGTAGTACGCGAAGTTCCCATTCTTCCGTTCTCGCACGATGTTGGCCATGCGACCGAGAGTCAGCACATCGGCGTGCTCGTCGAGGTACAGGCCCTCGTCGAACGAGACGCGTTCTCCGGCGAGGACTTTTTGTTCGATGGTCTTCAGCATGTCAGGCGTGGTCATGAAGAATGAATCTGCGAAAAAAAGGAAAGCCGTGTTGCGACAAGAAAGGAAAGCCGTGTTGCGACAAGAAAGGGCGTCGATGAATCGTGCCGTCGTCACCCGCGACGCATCCTAGACGGGGCGAAAGAACTTGGCCACCGGGCAAGATTGGAGTGCCCTCGTGAAACAAGGTGAGAGAAACAACATCGGGCATGGTTCAAGCCGGGTGGCTGAGTGAAAAAAAGCCCCTCACCCTAACCCTCTCCCCACAAAGCCGGGGCGAAGGGACAAGAAAGGCTACCTGACACCCAAAACCACCACGACTTGAACCATGCCCAAAACCGATTTCGCCGCGCAAAACAAAAAACGCCTCGTGTCTTTCAACACGAGGCGTCTTGGGGATCGCATGCACTGCGTGAGTCTGATCGTTGCCGATCAAATTCAGCGGCAGCAGGGAGCGGCTGGTGCGCAGCCACCGCAGGCTGGAACCATGATCTTCTTAGCGACCATCTGGCAAACTTGAACTTGGACTTCCTTCTCGACGGTGACGGGAACGCAAACCGAGTAGGTCTCAGTCTTATCTTCGTTCACGGTGTCGCAGACGGTGACTTGGTATTGCTCTTCGCGGCTCTTCGGGACGCAGACCGTGAAGTTCACGACCCGAGTCTTCTCTTCAGGAACAATCTTGCAGACCGCCACTTGGCGAACGCGGTTTTCCTGACGGCAGAGTTGAACCTGATAGTCGTACTCTTGCTGAGAAGCAACGGTCTCGCAAACCTGAGTCGTGCGGGTGCGGGCTTCCTGGCGACAGAGTGCAACCTGGTACTCGTACTCTTGCTGAGAAGCGACGGTCTCGCAGACCTGGATGGTGCGAGTACGAGCTTCCTGGCGGCAGAGCTGAACCGGGTATTCGTACTCTTGCTGAGAAGCAACCATCTCACAGACCTGGACGGTGCGTGTACGAGCTTCTTGGCGACAGAGTTGAACCTGGTATTCGTACTCTTGCTGAGACGCGACGGTCTCACAGACCTGCACGGTGCGAGTCCGGGCTTCCGGACGGCAGAGCGTGACATTGTAGGTGTAAGGAACCTGCTTGGCCTGCTGAACATTGACCGTGTACTGAACTTGCTTCTGCACAACGCTCGGAACCCAAACGTTCTGCATGGCAGTGCAACCACCGCATGGAGCGGCGACAGCAGCTTGTCCACAACCATTACCGCAGCCGTTGCCACAGGCATTGCAGCCACCACAGGCGTGGTGACGACGTGGCTGGCAGCAGTGAGCGACAACGCCGCAAGACTGGCAACCGTTCGAGACGGGCACAGCGCGCTGTTCCCAATGACCGTGGTCTTCACAGACCGTGCGAGTCTGTACGACGGGAACGCATTCCCAAACCATGCGAGTGCCGTTGCGCTGCTCGATGTAGGGGACGTTGACCGTGTACGTCTGCTCCAAATTCCGAGTGACCGGAGTATGGATCGTTCGCATTGCCTTGCGGGTCTCGGTGTATGGCACGTTGACCATGTAAGACTGCTCGACATTGCGTGTGACCGGAGTCATCACGGTGCGAGTGGCCTTGCGAGTCTCGGTGTACGGCACGTTGACCGTGTACGTCTGCTCCAAATTCCGAGTGACCGGAGTATGGATCGTTCGCATTGCCTTGCGGGTCTCGGTGTATGGCACGTTGACCGTGTAGGTCGATTCCACGCTGCGCGTGACCGGTGTGTGAATCGTGCGAGTGGCCTTGCGCGTTTCGGTGTACGGCACGTTCACCGTGTAGGTCTGATCGACCATCTCGGTGACTTGCTTGTTCTCGACGTACTTCTCTTCACGAGTGCGAGCTTCGTTCTCGCTGTACGCCACCGTGCGAGAGCGGGTTTCGGTACGTGGCACCTGACGGCTGACCGTGTACTTGCGTTCCCGCGACTCCTGCTTGTACTCGGTCACTTGAACCTTGCGGGTTTCGGTGACCATCACCGGCTCCATCACGGTCTGTTCGACCATGGCTGGAGCACAGGCTGGAGCGCATGCGCCCGGCATTGCCGAACAGCTCGGAGCAGGCGCACAACACGCCGCGACCGGCTGACAGCAGCGCGAACGGCGCCCATGTCCAGCCTCAGAGACCGACGCCGTCCCCAGCACAGACAACGCCATCAAAAACAGACCCCAACGATTTGCCATACAATATTCCCCCCTCGCGACACTTCTTACCTTCCCTTGGACCCCCCAAGGACAATTTGGCCCTTCAAAAATGAACCGTAGCGAAACTTCCGAATGTGCTACTTGGGCAGGATAGTAAGGCTGGTAACAATCGGTGTCCAGCAGAAAGATGGGAACTTTATTAATTATGAATCAACTGCGAAGACTGCGGAGGCATGTCGCTGTTCTGATCGCAATTCGAGTCCGGTAACAGCCCTAAAATCATCACACCGGACAAGGCGGTAGCACCACAATGCGGCAACTTCACGCAGCAAATAGTGCGGCAGATGTACTCGTTCGCGCGACTCATCCGCCGGGACGGTCATCACGGCCCACCCGGCCCACCGGAAACAGAGTTTGATGCGAGGCAGGTGATAACTGCCGGAACACGCGGTGGGTGACAGTAGCGACTACAGCCCCGCTCCTTAACGCCCGTCCGGACGCGATCAGCCAACGCCAATTGAGGGAGTCCCGTCGGCACGAACCAAGCACCCGAAGATGACGATCTCATCGGCATGTCGTCGATCGTCTGTGCGACCGAAGCAGTACACCTGAGCCAGTGGAAATGGCACGGCTGAGGCCAGCAGGCACAGGGCCATCGCCTTGTTGGGTCTGCGCAATCTGTAGGGTGGGGCCAGCGGCGCTTCGCCGCGCCAGCCCACCACGATTTCTCGACTTTTCCCGATGGTGGGCCGGCGCTCGAAGCGAGCTTGTCCCGCCTTACGTTGAAAAAGGCGATGGCCCTGCACGCAGGCACGCCCGGCGTGTTCAAGCGTCACGTTTCATCGTGGTATTGAATGAGGCTGCACACGTCATAGTTGGCGAGTCGCTTGCGGCCTCCGAGAAACGTCAGTTCGACGAGAAACCCGCAGCCGACGATCGTCGCCTCGCAACGTTCGGCCAACTTCACGCACGCTTCAACAGTTCCTCCCGTGGCGAGCAGGTCGTCGATCAAAAGGACTCGGCTCCCGGCATGGATCGCATCGACATGCATCTCCAACGCATCACTGCCGTATTCGAGGTCGTACTCGAAACGATGGGTCTGATGTGGCAGCTTGCCTGGCTTGCGTACCGGTATGAAGGACGCGCCCAATTCCAGCGCGAGCGGCGCACCGAAGATGAACCCGCGCGATTCAGCCGCCAAGATCGCCGTCGGTTTGGCATCTCGAAAGTGATCGGCAAACTGACGAATAGCATAACCAAACGCGAGCGGTGCCGAGAGCAGCGGCGTGATGTCCCGAAATAGAATGCCCGGCTTCGGGAAGTCGGGGACATTTCGAATGAACTCTTTCAGGTCCACAGTGGCGTTTCCTAGCGATGCGGTCGAAGATGAGAAGGCAACAGCGGAGTCGAGACCATCAAGAGCCGCTCGATGACGAGGCAAGACTCTCGGCCAATGGACGGGCAATTGCAACCGATGACTGGCGAACCATTCGAGTACGGATTCGCATTCCATGAAAAGTCCGGCGAGGACTTCGCTTCGCACGCAGGGTTGCGTTCCTGAGACCTTGCAGCATCTCCCGACGAACGCCTCCGTCCGTTCTACGAGAACATTTGCCGGACACGTCACGGTTTGGCACACTCAACATGTCATCAAATGGCTCGGCACCCATCAGCCCGTGTTTTCGACTCGCGCAGTCCCGCTGGGATTCCGCTCGCTGTCAGAATATTCACGAGACTCAAATCAACGGTTCACAAGCACTCATAAACTGCGTTCCAAGTCTGGCACAACGTTGCCAATCGTTCGGTACTTTAAGCAGGAGTCGATCATGCTTTGGGATTCGTTTGGAACATCGGAATCACGGCCCGCGCACCGTCGAGCCTTCACATTGATCGAGTTGCTGGTCGTAATTGCGATCATCGCGGTGCTGATCGCGCTGTTGCTTCCGGCGGTTCAACAGGCGCGAGAAGCCGCACGGCGGACACAGTGCAAGAACAACTTAAAGCAACTCGGCTTGGCGATGCACAACTACCACGACACCCACGGCGTGTTCCCGTTCGGATGGGACGAACTCGAGACCGGATGGCAGGCCATGATCCTGCCTCAAATCGAACAGACCGCCTTGTATGGCACATTGATTTGGGCGGAAAGCGGCTTGGGAAATTGGAATGCGGTCGGTTCACCGAACTTAACGGCCTGTGAAAAAACGATCCCCGCATTTCGCTGCCCGAGCATGGCTGTTCCTGAGCACATCGATAACGAGAGCATTCCGAGGCGATCCCCAGTGAGCTACCGCGGCGTGGCTTCGTCCATTGCCGCATCTGACGATGCTTCGACCATTCCAGCGGGCAGCGGCACAACCGTATCGCTCGAACAGGCGACTCATGACGGCATCTTTTTCGGATGCAGCAACATCCGGATTAACGACATCGTCGATGGGACCTCCAACACGATCCTGATTGGTGAGTCATTCACCGACCCCACGTATGTCAAAGATGGCCAAGGGATGGACTACTGGCAGATCGGTTCGCCTCAAACAGGCACTTGGGTCTTGGGAGGAATTGGCGGCACCGAGTACTCGGAACTCGTGGGCAGCACCTTCGCCCGCATCAACAGCCGCCGCGATCCGGCAGTCCATGGAACCGCCATGGAAATGTCATTCGGCAGTTGGCACGTTGGCGGTGCCCACTTCACCCTGGCCGATGGGACCGTGAGGTTCGTCTCTGACAACGTTGATCTGCAACTCTATCGCAAACTGGCAACGCGCGCGGGTGGCGAAGTCGTGGGCGAATACTGAGTGACGCAGCATCTCCAAATGAAACCAGCAAGACGGGGGAAAGCAATGCACCTGCATCGGAGCGCATTCGGAGTGGGACTCGTGCTGGCACTCGCGATGGTAAGTGGCTGCGAATCCAAGCCCAAAGCGGCTTACGGTTCACTCGCGCTGGTTTCGGTGAGCGGCCGAGTGACGTTGAACGGTCGGCCCTTGGCCAAGGCGGTCATCACGTTCGACGATACCCAAGACGGAACCTTTTCGTTCGGACAAACGGACTCAGACGGAAATTACAAGTTGCGACTGGACTCCGACATGTTGGGCGTGAAGCCGGGCAAGAAGATTGTTCGCGTGAGTACCACTCGAAAACTGTTGGGTTTGAATTCATCCGAAGAGGCGGGTGAAAGCAGTTTGGATGGAGCTACCGGAAAACTCGAAGTGGCCAAGGAACTGGTTCCTGACAAGTACAACAAGAACTCTGAACTGACTGTGGATGTGAGCGAGAAAAGCAGGACGTTCAACTTCGACCTGCGATGACGGCGACTTCCGTGCTTCGCCCGGCCCTCAGGGGCTGTGCAGAATCTATCTCCGAGAGTTCGCGGCTGCCGATCAGGCCCCAAACCGCCGAGCGGCACGAACTCCGATTTTTCTGCCACTTCCTCAAAGGACGAGGTCGAAAAATGAGTGGTAGAAAGATGGCTCAGAACAGAGCCTCCGTG
>JAYVDI010000380.1:0-5747 GCA_043749505.1 Schlesneria sp.
GTGGTGCGAGTTGTCTTCGTTGAACCATACCCGAAAAGCCGGGCTCTTGATTTTCATGATGACTCGATCGCAAAGCCGGGAAGTGCCAAGATCGACGGAGAAAACAAGGTAAAGTTCGATCCGTTCGTTGGAATCGGCCCCAGGCGATTCTTCGACCTCTTTTCGATGCAACTGGGGTCCAGTTACCCGCTGATCCGAAAAGTGGATGAGACGGGCAAGAAATTTGAGTGGTCTATTCAGAATGCTCGCCTTCGCCTACAGATGAAACCCGTGACTTACTTGGAACTTGAGATGGAAGCCTGTACGTTGTTTGAAGAGTGCGAGAGATTTGCTGAATCCAAGGAGGGAGAGTCATGAATCAGGGAGAATTTCGTCAGCAAATTGCCAAAGCGAGCGAGCTGGTGAAGACTTGGCCGAATTGGAAGCAGAACATTCTTGTCTACAGTTCTCGGCCCACCGTCTCCACTCCGCGCCCGCCCGTAAAAGGCCAAAACGCTGCCGATGAAAAGCAGGAAGAGGCGAATTAGCACCCCCGAACTTCCCGATCAAAAACCGCTTCAGGTTGAAGTGGTGGGTGGTCTTTCCCGGATTGAGCAACAAATCTCAGGCTGGAAATGAACCTTCATCGGGAAATCAACTTCGAGGTCGAAATCTGCGAACACCTCGCCGCGAACGGCTGGGCGTACTCGCCGAACGATGACGGCTTCGACCGAGCACGGGCCTTGTTCCCCGACGACGTGCTGGCGTGGGTCCAGGCGACTCAACACAAAGCGTGGGACGCGATTGTCAAGAACCACGGCACCAACGCTGCCGACACGCTGCTGACTCGGTTGCGCGAGTCGCTCGACCAACGCGGCACGCTGGACGTGCTGCGGCATGGCATCGAGATGTTCGGCCTGCGCGGCAAGCTGTCGCTCGCGCAATTCCATCCGGCTCTGGCCATGAACCCCGACATCCTCGCCCGGTATGCCGCCAACCGGCTGCGCGTCGTCCGGCAGGTGCATTACTCCCAGCAGAACGAAAACAGCATCGACCTCGTGCTGTTCCTGAACGGTCTGCCTGTGGCCACGGTGGAACTCAAGACCGACTTCACGCAAAGCATCGGCGACGCCATCGACCAGTATCGCTTCGACCGGCATCCGAAACCCAAAGGCCAAGCGGCCGAGCCGTTGCTGTCGTTCCCCAACGGCGCACTGGTGCATTTCGCCGTCAGCAACCGCGAAGTTCAGATGACGACGCGGTTGAACGGCACGGACACCGTGTTCCTGCCGTTCAATCAGGGTGACCACGGAGCGGCGGGCAATCCCCTGAATCCGCACGGCGGACATCGCACCGCGTACCTTTGGGAACAAGTCTGGGAACGACAAAGCTGGCTGGAGATTCTCGGCCGGTATCTGGTGACTCAGAAGGACGACAAGAAGCAACTCAAGTCGGTCATCTTCCCCCGGTATCACCAACTCGACGCCACTCGCAAACTGCAAGCCGCCGTGCTGACGAAAGGACCGGGCGGCAAGTACCTGATCCAGCATTCGGCAGGCTCCGGCAAGACGAACTCCATCGCGTGGTCCGCGCACTTTTTGGCCGATCTGCATGACGCTCAGCACACCAAGCTGTTCGACACCGTGCTGGTCGTCTCCGACCGCAACGTGATCGACACGCAGTTGCAGGAAGCGATCTTCGATTTCGAGCGAACGACCGGCGTCGTCGCCACGATCAAGGGCGAAGGGGGCAGCAAGAGCGGCGAACTCGCGGCGGCTCTGTCCGGCGACAAGAAGATCGTCGTCTGTACGATTCAGACCTTCCCGTTCGCTCTGAAGGCCGTGCGCGAACTGGCGGCGACGCAGGGAAAACGGTTCGCCGTGATCGCCGATGAGGCTCACAGTTCACAGACCGGCGAAGCCGCCGCCAAACTGAAGGCCGTGCTATCCGCCGAAGAACTGCAAGAACTCGGCGACGGCGGGGAAGTCAGCACGGAAGACATTCTGGCCGCTCAAATGGCATCACGAGCAGACGACGCGGGGATCACGTTCGTCGCGTTCACGGCGACGCCGAAGACCAAGACGATGGAACTGTTCGGCACTCGGCCCGATCCCAGCCGACCGGCGAGCAAGGACAATCTCCCGGCTCCGTTCCACGTCTATTCGATGCGGCAAGCCATCGAAGAGAAATTCATTCTCGACGTGCTGCGGAACTACATCACCTACAAGCTCGCGTTCAAACTGGCTCACAACGGGAAAGAGTGGGACGAGAAGGAAGTCGAACGCAGCGCCGCCATGAAGGGAATCATGGGCTGGGTGCGATTGCATCCCTACAACATCGCGCAGAAGGTCGAGATCGTCGTCGAACACTTCCGCCAACACGTCGCGCCGCTGTTGAACGGGAAGGCCAAAGCGATGGTCGTCGTGGGGAGCCGACAAGAGGCCGTTCGCTGGCAACTGGCCATCGACAAGTACATCAAGGACCGCGGTTACGCGATGCGCACGCTGGTGGCATTCTCCGGCGAAGTGAAAGACACGGACTCCGGCCCCGATCCGTTCACCGAGAACAGCAAGGAACTGAACCCCAACTTGCGAGGTCGCGACATCCGCGAAGCCTTCAAAGGGGACGAGTACCAGATCCTGCTGGTGGCGAACAAATTTCAGACCGGCTTCGATCAACCGCTGTTGTGCGGCATGTACGTCGACAAGCGACTGGCGGGCATTCAGGCCGTGCAAACTTTGTCGCGGCTGAATCGCGCGTATCCCGGCAAGGAGACGACCTACGTGCTGGACTTCGTGAACAACACGGACGACGTGCTGGCCGCGTTCAAGACCTATCACACGACGGCGGAACTGGCCGACGTCACCGACCCGAATCTGGTCTACAACCTGCGAGCCAAACTCGACGCTGCCGGGCACTACGACGACTTCGAGGTCGATCGTGTCGTCGCCGTCGAGTTGAAGCCGAACGCCAAACAGAGCGAACTGGCCGCAGCCGTCGAGCCTGTCGTTGACCGGCTCCACAAGAGGTACAAGGCGGCTCAAGCAGCCCTGAAGATTGCGAACGACAAGAAGGACAAATCCGCCGCCGAAACCGCTCAGAACGAGTTGAACGCCCTGTTGCTGTTTCAGTCCGACATGGGAGCATTCCAGCGGCTCTACACCTACCTGTCGCAGATCTTCGACTATGGCAATACGGCGATCGAAAAGCGTTCGATCTTCTACAAACAAGTCCTGCGACTGCTGGAGTTCGGCCGCGAGCGTGAAGGGATCGACCTGTCGAAAGTGGTACTGACTCACCACACCCTGAAGTCCCAGGGCAAACGCCCGATGCCGCTCAGCGAAGGCGAGAACCCGAAGCTGGAGCCGATCACGGAAGTCGGGGGAGGCAGCGTTCAGGAGAAACAAAAGGCGTGGCTGAGTGAGATCATCAAGAAGGTCAACGACCTGTTTGAAGGCGACCTGACGGATCAGGACAAGCTGGTCTACGTCAACAACGTCATCAAGGGCAAACTGCTGGAGTCTGAAACGCTGAAGCAGCAGGCGACCAACAACACGAAAGAGCAGTTCGCCAACTCCCCCGACCTGAAGACGGAAATCCTGAACGCCGTGATGAGTGCCCTGGAGGCCCACACCGCGATGAGCACCCAGGCCCTAAGTTCCGAGACGGTTCGCGAAGGACTGAAAGACGTCCTGCTCGGCCCCGCACAACTCTATGAGGCACTGCGAGTGCAGTCGGTCGCGGATGCGGCGAAGGTGTGACGACCTCGGCCTTGTCCAATTGAGGGTCGAGAAATCTTCGACGACTTCGCCACATTTAACGGGGGCGTTTTCGTTCGTCCGGCTCGCCACGGTTGCGTCTGACGAGCGATGACCACCGAAGAGGATCATCGGACGCTGCTGCTGTCGCCGAAAGGCCACCTCGTGACGCCTGGCTCACACCAATCGAACCTGCACCGCGGACTGGAAACGATCATCAAGCGGGCTGGCCTGGCTTGGCTTGGTGGGATGACCTGTTCGAAACGCTCCGCCGAGCCTGACTTCGCCCCCCCCAGCACGCCGTCAGCAAATGGGATTGGCCATTCGATGGCGGTCTCCGAGCGGCGCTGCTTGCAGGTCGATGACGAAACTCTCGCCGCTGGCTCAACCCGCGACGGCGTGTCCCAACTGCGCGCAGCACAAAGCACAGCAGTAGGCTCTGACACCGCGCCGCAAGTCCAAGTAACACACGGCAACGATCAAGCCAACAGAAACACAATCATCGCCCCCGCAAAAGCAGAAAACCCCCGGAACAACAGGGGTTTTCGTGACTGGGACCGCAGGGACTCGAACCCTGAACCAAAGGATTATGAGTCCTCTGCTCTAACCGATTGAGCTACGGTCCCTAAGCCTGAAAACAGGCTGTTTACTTGCAATCGGAGTTTCGTTATCCTTGTCGCGACACCCGTTACGACACCCGTTGGGGACTGACATGGCCAACAAAACGCCCGCGAAACCTTATCCAGACTTCCCGCTTTTTCCACATGGAAACGGGCAGTGGGCGAAGAAAATCAAAGGGAAACTCCACTACTTCGGGCTTTGGTCCGGCCCGGATGCCGCGCTCGCGAAGTATCTCGACCAACGGGATGATCTGCAAGCGGGGCGAATTCCGCGAACGACACCCGACGACACCCGCGGGCTGACGATGCGGGACTTGTGCAATCGCTTCCTGACGCTGAAACAAAGCCTGGTCGAAACGGGAGAACTCTCCCGGATCACGTTCGCCAATTACAAGGCAATCTGCGAACTGCTGATCGACCACATTGGACGGCTCCGACTGGTCGATGATCTGCGAAGCTCCGACTTTGAACAGTTGCGGACCTTGTTCGCGAAGGGTGTCGGGCTGGTGACGTTGGGCAACCGGATTCGCCAAAGCCGGACGGTGTTCAAGTTCGCGTTTGAAAGCGATCTGATCGACCGGCCGGTGAAGTTCGGCCCGTCGTTCAAGATGCCGACGAAGCGACTGCTCCGCGCCGATCGACAATCCAAGCCCGCGAGAATGTTTGAAGTCGATGAACTGCGGAAGATTCTCGACGAAGCCAAGCCACCGTTGAAGGCGATGATTCTGCTGGGCATCAACTGCGGATTCGGCCAGTCGGATTGCTCATCACTCCCGTTGACGGCTCTTGATCTGGATGGCGGCTGGATCGACTTTCCCCGTCCCAAGACGGCAGTGGAGCGGCGCTGTCCGCTCTGGCCGGAGACCGTCGCCGCGTTGCGTGAGTGCGTTGCCAAGCGGCGGCAGCCGAAAGAGGATTCAGATTCCCATCGGTTGTTCATCGCGAAGCAAGGCGGGGCCTACGTGCGGTTCCGAGAGAATGGAACGAACATCGACGGCATCGCGCAGGAGTTCGCGAAGATCCTCAAGAGGCTGGAACTGCAAGGCGACCGCCGGGCGTTCTACGCGCTCCGGCACACATTCGAGACCGTCGCGGGAGCAACGCGCGACCAGATTGCGGTCAATGCCATCATGGGGCACGCGGCGGCATCGAACGACATGAGCGCGGTCTACCGGGAGCGAATCGACGACGACCGTTTGAAGGCCGTGGCCGATCACGTGCGCGGCTGGTTGTGGCCGGAGACGATCAAGGTGAAGACCGCCAAGAAGACCACGAAGAAGACCGCGGCAACGGCGAAGTGACGGCGGTAGGATGACGACACACACGGGCTAGGTTAGCTCCCGAAAAGCTGGAAGTTCCGCCAGCCTGCCCGTGGGTTTTCAATTTGGAA
>JAYVDI010000381.1:0-16408 GCA_043749505.1 Schlesneria sp.
TGGGGCAAAAGCAAACTCGGGTTGTTGTCGCTGGCGATTGATCTCGCCGCGCCGAGTGGCAGTCTGGAAAAGTCGTTCCGGTATGCCGGGGCCGATCCGTCCCGAGGCGGGATTGGATTGCAGCTCGGTTACGTCGATGAGCACGCGGGGACGAACCTGCGAGTCTTCCTGATGGCCCTCGTCGCACTCGTCGGTTGGTTCCTGCGCAAGACTTCGTGCGCGAACAAGGTGGCGCTGGCGGCCCTCGGCCTGACGATCCCACTCGCACTGCTGCCCCTCGCGCCGCAGAGCTTGCAGGTGGTGCTCGATGGTGTGTTCTTCGGAGTCTTGCTGGCGTGCGGCCTGTGGTTGGCACAGGGGATTGTGAAATGCCTTGAGTCGTGCTGCGTCGGCTGCTGCGGGTGGGCGGGAATGAAAACGGAAGGACTGCCATCAGCAGGTCAGCCGTCAGCAGTCGGCCAACAGCCGATCGCCGATTCGATGATTTCTCCGCCGGTCGCCGGGTTGATGCTGTTCGCGCTGTTGGCGATGAACAACGCGGCGTTCGCTCAGAAGGGCGGGCCACAACAGGCCAACGCTCAACCGGCGGCGAATGCTCAACCCGCAGCCAACACTCAGCCTGCGGCGAATGCCCCCGGTGTGGCGGTGCCTCAACCGCCCACGCCCGTTCCGGCTCCGATGAGTCTCATCGTGCCGTTTGATGCGGGGACCGATCCGCTCGCGGCCGACAAGATTTTGCTGCCGTTCGACAAGTTCGTCGAACTGTATCGGCTCGCGTATCCCGACAAGCCGTTCAACAAGGCCACCGCGCCGCAGGCGGGGGGGATTGTCGAGGCGCTCTACTCGGCCAAGGTCGTCGCGAATGAGAAGACTCCCGACGAATCGTCGATCAGCGTGACGGCCCGCTTCGCCATCAGGAGCTACGTGGACGGACAGCTTCTGGTCGAGTTGCCGCTCGGAAAAGTGGCGGCCCGCGACGCGAAGCTCGATGGCAAGACGGCGGCCCTCATTGCGAATGGCGACTGTCTGAAGGTGGCCGTCTCATCCCCCGGTCTGCATGTCGTGGACTTCGCGTTCTCGATCCCCGCGCGGTTGTCGGGGACGACGGGGACGTTCACGCTGCCACTGCTCGCCGTGCCGAGCGGCAAGCTGTCGTTCGCTCTGCCCGCGAAGGACTTGTCGGTGCGGATCAACGGCTCGACGACGATCTTCCGCCGTGTGACGGCGGGAGAATCGCAGTCGATCGACCTGCCGATCGACAAGGGGGGCGACGTGGCGATCGCGTGGCAGCCCGAGCAGGCGAAGGGAGCCGCCGCCGCTGTGGTCCATGTCGATTCGGTGCAGGCCGTCACGTTGACCGATGCGGGAACAGCGGTGAGTAATGGTTATCAATATCGCGTGCGGCAGGGGAGCATCGCCGACGTGTCGTTCGCGTTGCCCGAGTCTCTGCGGTTGCAGGCGGTCAACGGCCCGGACGTTGGCGGTTGGGAATTGCAGGGCGAGGGAGCGGCTCGCAAATTGAGAGTCATCTTCCGCCGCAATGTCACCGACACAACGAAGCTGACGGTCGAGGCGTTTCTCGACGTGAAGGTCGGGACGCAGCCCACGAACATCGACATGCCGCCGCTCGCACCGCAGGAGGTCACGAATGAAATCGGCCAGGTCGCCGTGTTCGCGGGGGATCAGTTCTCGCTGCGGGCTGAAAAAGTTGAATCGCTTATGCAGACTGATACGGAAAAATTCACGACGCAGGTGCCGGTCAGCCGCCCGAACGTCGCACCGCAACTGGCCTATCGGTTCTCGAAGCGGCCGTTCGTCCTGAGCTTGCGCGCGACGAGGCAGGAATCGCAGGCCAACGTCACCGCGCATCAGGCGGCTTTCATCACGCGACGCAAGCAACAGTTGACGACGCGGTTGCTCTACAACTTGACCGGCGCACCGCAATCTTCGCTGAATCTGTCTCTGCCGAAGGGTTTTGTCATCCTCGACGTGAAGGCGACGGGACTGCACGACTGGTCGGTGGCCACGCAGGGTGAGGCCACGACGCTGACGATCGACCTCAGTGCGCCGAGGCTCGGACTGACCGAGGTCGTGCTCGGTGGAACGGTCGCGCGCGACGGAGACGGTGCGAGTGCGACGCTGATCTTCCCGCGACCGCTCGATGCGACGAAACTCGATACGACGGCCGCCGTATGGCTCGACGAGGGCTTTAGCGCGACGCTCGATCAGTTTTCCGGATGGCGTTCACTCGATGCGGCACAGGTCAGCGCCGAGTTGCGGGCCGTGCGACCGAACAAGCCGGTGCAGTTTGCATTCGCGGCGAACGGTCTCACACCGGCCGACATTTCGCTCAAGCTGACACAGGCGACACCGAAGCTGACCGCGAACGGATTGACGATGACGACGGTGACCGATGTGGCCGTGATTCACACGCTCGCGCTGCAATGGCAGATCGACGCGGCAACCGCCGACGCGTTGGTCTTCACGACGCCGAGTTCTTTGGCTGGCAAACTGGTCTTCACCGGCAGCGGCATCCGCGAGACGACGCACGTCGATGCGGGGAACGGTCGCACTCGCTGGACGATCTGGCTGCGAACACCCGTGAGCGGGAAGTACTTCGCAACGGCGGTGGGGACGCTGCCTCCGGCAACAACCGAAGTGGAGGCACCGGCCGTGGTGTTGGAACGCGCGTTGGCTGGCAACGGGACCGAGGCGATTGAGGGACAGCGCCAGTACGTGTTGCTCATCAATTCGTCGCAGAGTCAGCTCACGACGGCCGACCCGTCGCTGACCGAGGCGGTCCAGCGCGAGGATGTGCCGGTCGTGGTCGATCAATCGCTGGTCGATCAGGCGACCGAGTTGGTCAAGGTAAAGAAATTGCTCACCGCACCGAAGTGGATGCTGCAAAAGTTCGCTCAAACGGCGAGTGCCCCGGCCTCGGTGAACGTTGCCGACCTGACGACCGTCGTCAGCCGCGACGGCACGTATCGGGCACAGGCGGTCTACACGATCAAGAACCGTTCGCGACAGTTTCTGGCTCTCAAGCTGCCGCCGCAGTCGGAACTGTTGTCGGTGTTCGTCGGGAACCTGCCGTCTCGCGCGGTGACGACGAAGCGGAATGGTGAGGCCATCCAACTGATCGCCCTCCCGAAGACGAGCGCCGCGAGTCTCTCATTCCCGGTGAAAGTTGTCTGGCGAGGCAAACTCAGCGGCGCGTTGCCCAAATCGGCGCGAGTCCTTCGCGAAGAGTTCTCGTTCCCCGCGCCCGAGGTCATCAGTCAGCAGACCGCCCCCGAGTTCGGCATCCCCGTCGCGCGAACCCGCTGGACGGTTTATCTGCCGGATGATCTGGATGCGAAGCCGATCACCGTCGCCTCGCGCCACAACCTGACGCTGCAAGAGGGCGGTGTTCCCGACCTGATCTATCAGCAGGCGGCGCTCCAGGAAATCAGCTTGCTGTGCGCGACGGTCGAGCAGAATCCGATCGGCCGGACAAACTACGTTGCCATGAACAATCTCAAGCAACTCGGCATGGCCGTCCACAGTTTTAGCGGAGCGACGAACGCCGAGTTCGACCAGCAGAAGCAACAGGTCTTGAAGCGGCTGGGCGATCTGCAAAAGAACGTCCAGATCGACGAAGGCCGCCAGTCGGCCATCGTCGTCGCGAAGGACGGTCGCAAGGGCGGCGGGTCGCAGTCGCTCAGTGGTGAAGGGATCAACGCGAACGGCCTCGACAGCTTTGAGGCGTTGGCGCAGAACCGCGACAACAATTATCGGTTGCTCCAGTCGAACGGCGGCGAGGGGATTCAGCTTCAGGCCGAGGACGGCGTCGCAGCTTTCAACTTCGGCCTGCAAAACAAAGAAGCCGACGAGAAGAAGGGTGAAGCGAAGGGAGACTCCAAGCCGGAATCGGGCAAACCCCAGGGCAAGGTCGCCAATCAGGAACAGCGACAGAATTTCCGCAACAGCAACGAGACCAACCTCGGTGATCTGAACACAGTCATCATCAACAACAAGGGTTCCGGTCAGCAGGGGCAACAAGGAGTCCAATACCAGCAAGCGTTCGGAGGCCGCGGTACTCGCGGTGGTCAACCAGGCCAGCAGAGACAGCAAGGCGGTTTCGCGGGAGGAGGGTTTGGAGCCGGTCCGCAGGGTGGAGGTCAACAGGGCCAGTTCGGCCAGCAGGGAGGCAACGGCCTGTGGATGGGCAACGCCTTCAATCCGCAGGGCCAGCCGGGCATGGCGGGCAATCCGTCGTCGGGCTTCGTCCTCTATGACAACTCGATGCCTCAACCGGTGACGGCGGGAACGATGCTCAACGGGAACGGCGGGGTCGGGAACGCGATGAATGCCGATGGCACGGTTCGCTATCTACACTCACCGGCTGGCATGATGCAGCGGCCGGGTTCGATGGTGGATGGCCCCGTGCCGAATGGCGGCCCGGCGGGATTGCAGAGTCCCGTGGCACGCAATTGGAGGGTCGATTCGGGTGTGGTGCAGAATGGCGAGGGTGTTCGGCAGTATGAGGATCGTCTCACTCTCGAAATCCGGCAGCAACAGTCGTTCGGCTTGCAGTCAGAGTTCGGAGTCAACGACTTCGCTGTCGTCGATAACGTGCTGGGCGCGAATGCGAACGGCGCACTCGCCCAGCGCGGCTTGGTCAACCTCGGTGGAGTCGGCTTGGGTCAGATGCCGAATGCGGGGGGAGGCGGTTCGGCGGCGTGGACTCAGGCGGGTGGATTGTCGCTCGGGTTTGAGTTGCCGACGACGGGCCAGAAGCTCGTCTTCTCCAAGGCCGGTGGCGATCCGAAGCTGGCCCTCGGCCTGCGTCCGCAGGAGTCGGTGCGTTGGGGCTTGAGCCTCGTGTGGACTCTCGTCTGGCTGACCGTGGGGCTTGGTGTCGCAATCGCAGTGTGCAGCGGAGCGGCTCTATCTAGACTGGCCCGCCGCGCTCCGCTCATCGTGGCAGCTTTAAGTGTGCTGGGTTTTATGCTCTTGCCGAGTCCGCTCAGCGTTCTGTCGTTCCTCGGATTTGTGGGGGCTTCAGTGGTTGTGGCATGGACCCATCGGAATGCTGGTGCGATCGGCTTGTAACCTGCTCGCTCTTCACATCGGTCGATGCCACGAAGCAGATGCCACTGCCAGCAAAACAGCACACGCGTGCTGAATCTTGCTCCACCCACGGCCAATCCACTGTGACGGAGCAGCGTCCGCTGATTGAGCCGTAACTCATCCCAGAGTCGCGAGTTGCCGAACACTTTCCCATGAGACAGTTTCTCGGGAACACCGATTGCTTGGAGCGCACGAGGACGGTCTTGCGGCACAGCATCGAGTTCATTTCTTTATCGCACTCAGAATCGCCGCGACCCTCATCCTGTGATTGGGACCACCCGCTTTTTTTGTGGTCGCAAGATGTGAAGCCTGACTGATTGAACAAGGAGTGATCGAATGCAGACCGTTTCTGAATTGCAGGTCTACGAGGCAGGCGTACTGACCGTGATCGGGTTCGCGGGTGCCGAGGTTCTCGACGACATTAACCTCGCCAAATGTCGCGACGAAATTGCAGAGCTGATCCGAAACCACGGTTGAAAGACGTTGGCATTCGATCTCTCCGGAGTCCGGTTTGTTCCCAGCGGACTGCTCGGAGTTCTCGCGTCGATCAAACAGCAGGGAGTGGAGGTCCATCTCTATAACGCCTCAGACGACATCCGCGAGGTCATGGAGATCACAAAGCTCGACCAGATGTTTCAAATGCACGTTGTTGCGGTGTGAACACACGAGGACAGTTTGTGAGATCGCGGCCGATCAAAAGAAGCTCCGGGACGACCGGGGCTTTTTTATTGGCACGGCTTGCCAGTCTCCCGGACAGAGGACAAGCTGCGGTCTGGCGACACGGCCCTACTAAACGACTTTCACCCGCTCCGCGAGTGTTCTCATGCACACCCGAACCGACTCTCCCGGCAAGATTCTGCACACCGGTCGTTGGCGTACGGCGGTGGAATTGGCGGGCGAGATGTGTCGCAACAACGCACTGACTTCGGTGGCACTGGCCTCGGGCACAACCCACTCCGTGGAAGGTCCGGTTCATCTCGGGTGGCAGTCGCCGGACAAGGCCACTCCGTTGCGAGACGACGCCGTATTTCTCGTCGCGTCGATCACAAAGCCGATCGTCGCGGCGGGAGCGTTGCTGCTGATTGAGCGCGGCCAACTGACGCTCGCCGATCGCGTGACCGACTTCATTCCGGAGTTCGGCCGAAACGGAAAGCACGGCGTCGAGATTCGCCATCTGTTGACGCACACGTCCGGCCTGCCGGACATGCTCCCCGACAACATCGCGCTGCGACAAGCGAACGCGCCACTAAGTCGCTTCGTCGAACGAACGTGCGAGGAACCACTCACCTTTCCGCCGGGGCGCGGCGTGCAGTACCAAAGCATGGGCTTCACGATCTTGGGCGAAATCATCGCGCGCGTGTCGGGGCGTTCGTGTGCCGCGTTTCTGCAACACGAGTTGTTCGCGCCGCTCGGCATGAATGACACGGTGCTCGGTGCCCCCAATGCGTGGTTCGAGGGTGAAACGCTACTTGCCGCGCGCATCCCGACGGTTCACGTCCCTGCCGATCACACTGACGGCTCAACCTGGAATTGGAACAGCCGCTATTGGAGGCAACTCGGCGCACCGTGGGGAGGACTGCTGACGACCACTCGTGATCTGGCCGCGTTCGCACAGTTCATGCTTCGCGGCGGAGCGACTCGTGCCGGCAGTCGGCTCCTCAGTCCTGCTGCCATTGCGGCCGCGCATCGCAACCAACTGGATGCAATGCGCGACGTACCCGCCGATGAACGGCGGTGCCGCCCGTGGGGATTGGGCTGGCGACTCAACTGGCCCGCACACAGTGCCAACTTCGGCGATCTACTCGGGCCGAACGCGTTCGGTCACTGGGGCGCGACGGGGACCGTCCTCTGGATCGATCCGGATCAACAGCTCTTCGCCGTGATCCTCACCACAACTCCGCAAGAACCGGCTGGGCACAGTTTGTCACGGCTCTCAAACTCAATAGCCGCCGCGTGGTGTTAGGGCGTTAAAAACGCGATCGTCCTGAGGCGTCCTTGACACACTCGGGTGGCTCCAGTGTGATCCGCCGCTGCGGGACTGTCCTGAGTGAGGGTTGCCCTCGTTTCATCCATCTGCTTCTCAATGAGACCACTTCGTGAATCTGCACTCTTGGATCGCCCGTGCCTTGTGGAGTGGAGCCGTTGCACTGGGCATCGGTTTTATCGCGGGCATGCTCGCGCTGATTTTGCGATCAGTCGGTGACGCATCGGGAGCACTGGCTGTTCGCGGCGTGCTACTGGTGTCCGTCGCGGTCTTTGTGCTGTCACTCGTGTCACTCGTCGTACTTCTGGCGTTGAACGAGTTGGACCGTTCAACCCAACCTCCGCGAGATTCCTGACGCGGTCGCCGTTGTTCTGCGCCCGATTTGATCCCAGCCAATTTTCCCATCGAGACTCTCTCCGGATGCCGATCAAGTTTCGCTGCAACTTCTGTCGTCAGTTTCTTGGTATCTCGCGTGCGCAGGCGGGGGGTGTTGTTGATTGTCCGACGTGCGGCCGGTCCATTCGAGTCCCGCTGCTCGACGGGACCGTTCAGCCGCTTCCAAACCCCGAGCTGAATCTGCAAGACGCGCATCTGGCTCGGGCCTTGGACGAACTCGCACAGCTTGGTGACTTGCTCGATCAGCCGTTGCCGGTCGCCAAGTCAGCCGCGATGGGCTTTGAACGCGAGTCCAATGACAACGGGGATGACGGAGACGAAGCAAACCAGATCCCTCAACCCATCCCCGAGCCGATCCCGATCGAAATGCCGATCGCGCCGACGCCGATCAAACTGGATCGACCGGTCCAAGTTTTGGAGCCGCCTCCCAACGCCTCTTCCGTCGCCTCAGGACAAGTGGCATCGAATGTTCCCTCAGCTCGCGAGAACGAGCGGAGTCTGATGGCGGAACTGCTGTCACTCGCGCCGCCGCCCGCCGCTCAAGGATCGCCCTCGCCGCAGCGCGGTCACACTGACGAGGCTCCGCAGGCTGAAGTTCACTCCGATATCGTGGCGAGTCATGAATCCAGACCCAGACGGCGGCCAGCCACGTCCATTCGCAGTGCGTTCGCGGTTCTTGGCCTGTTCCTGAGCGGGATGTTTGTCGAACGATTCGTCCGCGTCCTGGAGTCCCTTTCGCCAGCAATCTCATCGCCGGTTGTCGCTCCCGTTGCGGCAGCCGATGTTCCGAGCGAACTGTCAGGTCGCATCACCTACAAGACGGCGGAAGGCGAAAGCCAGCCGGATCGTGGTGCGCGGTTGATCGTCTTTCCCGATGAGCGGCCCGGTGATGTAAAGCTGCCTGCCATGGGATTTCGCCCGGCGGACAGCGAGGCTGACGCACGGGTCGCAGCGGCGGCGATCAAGGCGCTCGGCGGCACACTGGCTACGGTCGATGACGCGGGGCGATTTCAACTCGATCTTCCCGCCGGAAGCTATCGCGTCCTGGTCCTCTCCCGCTTCCAGTCCCGTTCTGAGGCACAGGCGGCGGACCCCGGATTGCTGAAGCAATTGGCGGCTTACTTTCAGAATCCCACCGAATTACTGGGCCGAGCCGAACATCATTTCGCGCCGCTTCGAATCAAAGGGACCGGCGAGATCTGGGACCACTCGTTCTGAAGCAGAAATCGCTGAACGGCCTCAGTTCAATTGCATCGCGGCTCTGGCCGTTTCACGAAGGTCGAGCCAGATCAGGTGGCAGTTGCCACAAGAGTCAATCACGATGTTGCCAGGACCATAGTTCGGATGGACGTTCATCATTTGGCGACACGCCGGGCAATGCCGCTCGCTTTGAAGTTGCTCAGGATCGAGTGCCGTCGGGCGCGAGGCGGCTCCGCGGTACTCGGCCCGCCGGTTGCGAACGAGCATCGCGAAGAGTTCCTCCACGATCAGAACACCGCGACACGCTTCGCAGAATTCGACTGCCAGTCCGTCCATCGCGGCCTTCACCATGCGCTTCCGACAGCACGGACACTTGCTGCTACCGGGTTTGCCGAGCGAGACAACTCGATCAACCGAATCGTCCGGAGTTCCGTGCGAGCGATAGGTGCGACAGGACTCGCAGACCAAGATCTGCTGCGTGCCATCACATTCGAGCGGCGTACCACAGTTGTGACAGTTCATCGGTTGATGGCTCGTGTTCGGAGGGAAGGCGGGTCTCCTGCAACCTAGCTTAGAAGTCGGCCTCGCGGCGGATGAGCGGACAGAAAAAAAGAGCTGGCCTCCAAGTCGGCCGTCGAGAAGCGGAACGGCGCATGAGGTGGGCCGTCAACGTCCTCGCAAAATCGTTACAAACGGTCGCAATCACAACACGTCCCAAAACGAAGTCGTCTTTCGCTCCGCGAAAGAACGCCCTTTCGCGGAGCGAAAGGTGACAAACGGTGGAGTTATTCATCGACAGGTTCTGACAATCGAGCGCGGTGAGTCTGAGGAACGGGGACTGGCCTCTCGTTCCGAAAGTGTCACCTTTCCCACCGGTGGCGTGACTCTTTTGCGAGTTGGCCGTACTCGTAGTAGACTGCCGCCGCACTTGCCGCGTCGGCGCGCGAGCTTTCAGTCCCATGAGAAGGTTGTATGTCCGAAGGACGTGTCCAGTTCCGCAATCACGAGGATGTTCGCAGCCTGTTTGGCGTGCGTGACAAAAACCTCCGCCGCCTGCGGGACGTGTTGCACATTGAGGTCGTTCTTCGTGGCGACGAACTTCACCTGCATGGCGAGCAGGCTCAGGTCGATCTCGGGACGGAGATCGTTTCCGACCTGCGAGCGATCATCGAGCGGACTGGCCAGCTCAGCGATGACGATCTGGATCGAGCCATTCACCGCTCGATGTTTCCCGGCCCGAGCGGCTCGGACGAATCCATCGATGTCTTTCACAAGGCCCGCAAAATTCGTCCGATGGGCGACGGGCAACGCGACTACGTGCGGGCAATCCGCGATCACGACATGGTCGTCTGCTCTGGTCCTGCCGGTTCAGGCAAGACGTACCTCGCGGTGGCGATGGCCGTGAATGCACTCCGCTTGGAGCAGGTTCGCAAAATTGTTCTCGTACGTCCGGCACTGGAAGCGGGTGAGAAGCTCGGTTTCCTGCCGGGTGACATGCTGGCGAAGGTCAACCCATTTCTGCGGCCGCTGCTCGATGCTCTCGGCGACATTCTCGACTTCGAGCAAGTGCAACGTTATCTCGATCGCGAAGTGATCGAGATCATTCCGCTCGCCTTTATGCGCGGCCGGACGCTCAACAACACATTCATGATTCTCGACGAGGCTCAGAACACCACGATCACCCAGATGAAGATGTTTCTCACGCGAATGGGACATCACTCGAAGATCGTCGTCACGGGCGATGCCACACAGACGGACCTGCCGGACAAGGTCGAGAGCGGACTGATCGACGCCTGGCACCGACTGCGCGGCGTCGAGGGAATCGCGACGGTTGAGTTGTCTGGCGAGGACATTGTGCGTCATCCGTTAGTGCGCCGAATCGTCGCGGCCTACGACACGGATCGGCGCGAGGGGGCGAACTATGGAAACGACCGAAAAGACAAGGCCGATCGTGGCCATTTGATGACGGCTGCATCCGCTTCGTCGGCGACCGTTGCTGCGGCGACGAACGGCTTCGATTCCACCTCTGGCCCGCAGGTGGGAAACGACTCGGAGTCGAGACCGCAAGAAACAGACTTCGATCCCGGCGTGGTTCCCTCATACGGGCGAACGTTCACAGAAATGTAGTCGAGACGATCCGGTTTCACGCCGTGTCGAACACAACCAATCATGCGTATTTTCAAAGCTCGCAAAAATCGGACTTCCCGTGTCATCGGCATGAAGATCGACTCGTGGACCGACAAGTTGGGTGGCCACCTCAGCCACGGAGACGTGTTGCTGCGATTGGCTGTTTGCCTGCTGTTCTTGCTGCTGTTGGTCATCGGCATGGGAAGTTGGAACGCACCCTTCCCGCATCGTCTCGGCGACGACGCCCCCAACGGGATGCTCGCGCGGATTGACTTCGACCGAATCAATCTCCGTAAGACAGACCTCGCCCAACTCGAACGTGAGAACCGCGTCCCACCTGTGTTTCGCCATTCGGAAGCCGAGTCCGAGCGGCTGAGGACGCTCTCCGAGGAACTGCGAAAACATCTGATTGAAGTCGCTTCGGTCAACCAACTCACCGAGCTGTCAGCGGAAGCCCGCGCGGCGTTCGGTTGGGTTTCGGGTGGACCGGGGGCGGCGTTCGAGCCACCATCGCCCGCGTTCATTGCCGACTGGCAACAACTGCGGTCAGCAATCGATCCCTCGAAATCTGCCGAGCGGAGAATCGACGAGTTCATCGGCGAGTTCAGTCAGTTCACAGCGCCGTTGCGTCAATCGGGCATTCTCGACCCGCAGGAAGTCGCGCGGCAAGAGTTGCGGCTCGAAGCCGAAATCGCAGTCGTCACACGCGACGACGAACGCAACTCTCAAACCTTTCGCGTCTCCGACATGCTGCTGATTGAGATGCTCAAAAGCACGGGTACCTTGGGAAAACAGTGGAGTTCGTTCACGGCACTCAAGCCACACCAGGAAGTGTTTGAACGCTGGCTGCTCAACCGAGGCATCCCGTCGCTCGACTTCGATCCGGCCGCGACCAATCGCAGACGTGAGCTGGAGAAGCTCAGCACGCCACCGGTGATCGACTTCTACAAACGCGGTGCGTTGCTCGTCGCGCCGGGAACGTTTATCGATGAAGAGACGCTCGGGATCTTGAAGGCTCAGTACGACGCGGCCGAGCGGCGCGTGTCGTTCGCTGAACTCGGCCTGCGAGTCGCCACCGTGTTGTTGCTGCTGTTTGTCCTCGTCGGAATGAACGGCTACTACTTGACTCGCAATGAACCGCGATTGGCAACGAGCGTCGGGCGGCTGACCGTTTATCTGGCGACCGTGACCGTGGCCGTGGTTCTCGCGCGGTGGCTGTCGTTCGATCCGTGGCGCGCCGAAGTGGTGCCGCTCCTCTGCCTCGTGATGGTGCTGGCCATTGCCTACAACCAAGTTCTGGCCGCGTTGACGGGTTTCTCGATGACGCTGGCCCTGACGCTGGCGACCGGCCGCAGCGTCGGTGAGTTCGTGGTGTTAATGAGTGCCGTCGCGGCGTCGGTCGTGCCGCTAAATCAAGTCTCTAACCGGATGAAGCTGGTCATCGTGGGTTTCTTGGCGGCCGTGACATACTTGCTCGTGACATTGGGCGTCACCATTTTGGAAAGCCAAGCGCTCGATAGTCTTTGGGCTGACCAACGCCTGTTGAAGTCGAGTCTGCAAGGTGCGGGATGGTGCTTCCTGACGGGCTTCCTCGTGTCGGGCGGCCTGCCTTTCATCGAGCATCTGTTCGGAGTCGTGACCGACATTAGCCTGCTCGAACTGAGTGATGTCTCGCACCCGCTGCTGCAAGAATTGGTGCAGCGTGCGCCGGGGACGTACAGCCATTCCAACGGAGTGGCTGCGATTGCCGAGACCGCGGCTGACGCGATCGGTGCCAATGGTTTGCTCTGTCGTGTGGGAGCCTACTACCACGACATTGGCAAGATGCTGAAGCCGCATTACTTCGTGGAGAACACCACCGCCGGACAAGTCAGTCGCCACGAGTCACTCAATCCGGCGATGAGTGCTTTGGTCATCATCGGTCACGTCAAAGATGGAGTCGAGCTGGCACATCAACACAACCTGCCCGAGCCATTGATCGACTTCATTGAACAGCATCACGGCACGACGCTCGTCGAATACTTCTTCCACGCCGCGACGAAGCAGGCCGAAGCGACTCAGGACCATCGGTTCGACGTGCAAGAGTCGGCCTATCGTTACCCCGGCCCGAAGCCGCAGTCGCGCGAAGCGGCCGTGATGATGGTGGCCGATGCCTGCGAGAGTGCCTGCCGCACGGTGACCGAACCGACGCCGAAGCGGATCGAAACGCTGGTGCATGAGATCGCGATGAAGAAACTGCTCGACGGCCAATTCGACGAAAGCTCGCTGACCCTGAGTGAACTCGCGCAGGTTGAAGACTCACTGACGAAGTCACTCGTCGGCATCCATCACGGCCGGATCAAATACCCGGACGGCAAGCCCAGCATGTCCAAACGAAGCGATGGAGAAATCTCCAGCGTTCGCCTGGCCGACACGCTGCCGCACCCTGTGACGAAAGCCCAATGACCGAACTCGCCCTCGACATCTCCGACCAGCAGTCGCTCCTCGCCGTCGATCACGACCGCCTGCGAACGGCCGTCGCGCGCGTGCTGACTGCCGAACAAATCGCCTCCGCCGAGATCAGTCTCGCCCTGGTCGATGACGCTGAAATCCAGCGCATCAATCGCGAGTTCCTCGGTCACGATTATGTAACCGATGTCATCAGCTTCGTGTTGAACGATGAGCTTTCGTCGCTCGATGAAGATGGCTCGCAAAGTGTGGCTGGGGTCGGCGTTTCGCCGCCCCCAGATGCGGGCGTGTCCAACTTCACTGGGGGCAGCGAAGCGCCGACCCCAGCCACACGCTTTGATCGACGCGTGTTCGCTCCGTACCCGCATCTCGAAGGAGAACTGATTGTCAGCACCGAGACCGCGCTGCGTGAGGCGGCGGCTCACGGTTGGACTCCCGCCGACGAGTTGCTGTTGTACGTCGTGCATGGGCTGCTCCATCTGTGCGGATACGACGATCTCACCGACGACGCCCGTCCGGTGATGCGGGCACGCGAACGAGAAGTCCTCGCCGGTTGGCAGCTTGTTCCCACCGGATTGGAAGCGTGACCGGATGATCTTTCTTCCCCTATTTCTGGTCGTGCTGTGGTTGCTCGCGTTCTGGAGTGCCCTCGGGTGCGACTCGCTCCGCGACTTCTCCTACAGCCGTCTCGAAGACCTTTGCCAGCACAAGGGCGTGCCGGATCGGTTCGGCCGCATTTTGAAGGAGCAGGGGCAGGCGTTACTCGCGCTGGAGTTCCTGCTTACGAGCGTCACGTTGGTGCTGGCCGCGATGCTGTGCGTCTGGATCGGCTGGCCGAAGGTCGCGGAAGGAACGGCTCCGCACCGCATCGTGTGGCAATTTATGGTTGAATACGCCGGATTCGCACTGCTGACGTTCCTCGCTGCCGACGTATTGCCGTGGGTGATCGCGCGCGTCATGGCAGAGTCATTCCTCTGCCGCTGGTGGCCCGCGATCGAAGTCCTGCAAGCGAGTCTGCGTCCCTTGCTCTGGATCGCCGACCAACTCGACCGCTACGTCCATCACCTGGCCGGGCGAGCCGAGCCGCAAACGGATGATGCGTCGGTCTTGGAAGAGGACATTCGCTCGGTCGTCGAAGAGGGCGAGCGCGAAGGGGTATTGGAGTCCGGTTCGACGGCGATGATCTCGCGCGTGATGCAACTTCAGGACGAAGATGTCGGTGCCATCATGACGCCGCGCACCGAGATGCAGTGCGTGCCGGTCGATTGCACGCTGGAAGAGGCACGTGCCGGGCTGATCGAATCGGGCCACTCACGAATGCCGGTCATTGGCGACTCGACCGACGATATCGTCGGACTGCTCTATGCCAAGGATTTGCTGAAGGCGCTCGAACCGCATCGCACCGGAGAACCGTTCGCCGTTCTGCGCGACATCCTCCGCGATCCGGTCTACGTACCGCTGACGACACGCATCCCGTCGCTGCTGGAACTGATGAAGCGGCAGAAAGTTCACATTGCCATTGTGAACGATGAATACGGCGGCGTGGCGGGCCTCGTCACGATGGAGGACATTCTCGAAGAGATCGTCGGTGAGATCGCCGACGAGTACGACGACGGGGATCAACCCGACGAAGACACACACGCGGTGTCGGAGTCCATCGTCGAAGCCGATGCGCGCGTGCGGCTGGACGAACTCAACCGCCGCTACGACTATGGCCTCCCGTTAAGCGACGACTTCGACACGATCGGCGGCTTCGCGTTCTCACAATTGGGTTGCATGCCCACAGCGGGACAGACCGTCGATTGGGAACGCCTGCGCATCACAATTCTGGAAGCCGATGCCCGCCGCATCCTTCGCGTCCGCATCGAACTGCTCGACGGAATCACCGTCGCCAGCGATCCGGTGTGAAGCGTGTGCCGGCGCAATGCGAAGGCGTCGGGAAATGAGGCCCACCGGCAACTCGGTTCATCAGGAGTTGGTTCCCGCCGCGAACACGCGTTGGAGCAGCTCGGGCAGCGTTGAGGAGAACTTGCTGCGTGGCATCACGTCATCGCAGCCTGCGTCACGCGCGGCGTTCAACCGGGCTTCATCGACGTGCGAACCGAAGGCGATGACCTGCGGTCGGGTCACGGCGGGTAATGCGGCGACGATTTGAACGGGATCAAGATCAGTGAGACTCAGATCGAGAAACACCACACGCGGCGCGGCATCCGCCATGCGAAGGCTCAGTTGTTCGACAGTCCCGACCACCTCGATCCGCAGCCCCAACGAAGCGGCGGTACTCGTGACTTTGCTCGTGAACATCAGGTCGCGCGTCATTAACAGTCCGTCAAGCGAAGTCATGTCACGGTTCCGTGGATGGATTCACGAATGTCGAAGTGAAAGCCGTGGTCAGGTGGTTGCACGCTGCGCTGGGGGCAGCGAAGCGCGGACCCCAGCCACACGATCTCGGAGTGATGAGGCGAAACGCCGTCAGACGGGAGTCCGATGGAAATGGACATGCTTCCAGCCGGAAGCCTGCTGTTCCCAGACACGGGTTTCCATCGCGCACGTCGAGACCGGCGAGCCACCACCGTCGAGCTTCTGCACGACACGGACATAGGTCACGACGGCGGCTGTTCCCATCACGCGCACATGCGGCGAGGCGATGGTCGATTGCTTGGCGGGCTTCGTCGGAGTTCCCGGCAAGTCGAAGTAGAATTGGTGGAACGGCAGTCCTCCGACCAGATGGCCCAAGGCTTCCGGCTCAAAGCAAGTGATCGAGTCATCGCACAGCGCGACGTAGCTCTTCCAATCGCCGGCATCAATGGCGGTCAACAACTGGCGGCTGAGTTTGAGCAGTTCCTGTTCGGCAGCAGACATCGTCGAAGATCCTTGAAAGGGATGTACCGCACTGGGCGGCGTGATAGAGATCGGCTCCAACAGCCGATCAAAGCGAGGCGGGAGGATAGTCGCGAATGAAGGGGAAGTCAGGGGATGGCGACGATGATTTTTGAGTGGGAATGACGATCCCAACTTAGGAACTGGTTCAAAACAACTTCCCGCATTTCGTAGTCCGGACCCCTTGGTCCGGACGTGTCCCTTCGCAGTCGTCGTCGATCATTTCGTCCGGACCCCGGGGTCCGGACTACGTTACCGCGA
>JAYVDI010000382.1:0-25674 GCA_043749505.1 Schlesneria sp.
ATCAGAACCCGCAGCCTGACGGCATGCGGCTCGCCAAAGTCTCATGCTTGACCGCGCGAGGTATAAATGAGGGCGGGGTGCAAACAACACCGACGCCGACTACAAATCGGTCTCGTCTGCGAACGCTTTTCTCCCGCCAGTTTGGACCTGCCATGCTCGACTATTCGTTCTTCGCTCCGTGTCAGATCGTGTTTGGTTGGGGGCGTCGTGCGGAGTTGGGGACGCTCGCGGCGCGATACGGTCGTCGGGCGTTGCTCGTGTCGGGAAGTCGGACGCTCGAAGCGAACGGCGTCGTTGACGAGTTGGCTGCGCAGCTTCGAGCGGCGGGTCTCGATGTGCTGCAATTTCAAGCCGCTTCGCGCGAGCCGGAAGTGCGCGACGTGGACCGGTTGGTGAGTGAGTTTCGCGCACTCGAACCGACTGACGGCGACGTGGTCATCGCAGTTGGAGGCGGGTCCACGATTGATCTCGCCAAAGCGGCGGCGGCACTGGCGACGAACCGGCACGGGGAATCGGTCGAAGAGTTTTTGGAGGGGGTCGGACGCGGGTTGCAAATCACGCAAGCGCCTCTGCCGCTGATCGCGCTTCCCACGACAGCGGGGACCGGCGCGGAGGCGACCAAGAACGCCGTCATCTCGTCTAACACCGAGGCCGCGCAGATCAAGGACTCCGCTCCGTCCGTCACGCCTGCCAAGCCGTACAAGAAAAGTCTGCGATCTGAGTTAATGGTGCCGTCGCTGGTGTTGGTCGATCCGGAATTGACCGTCAGTCTCCCGCCGGGTGTGACCACTTTGACGGGCATGGACGCGATCACGCAGTTAATCGAAAGTTTTGTCTCGCGCCGCGCGGCACCGATCCCGCAAGCACTTTGTTTGCAGGGGCTGAAGCTGGCGATTCCAGCACTGCCAATCGCAGTGAAAGACGGCTCATCGCGACCGGCACGCGAAGCGATGGCTCATGCGGCGTTGCTGTCGGGGATCGCGCTGACCAACTCGGGACTGGGCTTCGCGCACGGAGTTGCTGCCGCGCTGGGAGTGACGTGTCAGATTCCACACGGGCTGGCGTGTGCGGTGTTATTACCTGCCGCGCTCCATGTGAACTTGCCCGTGAGAACGCGCGAGTTCGCCGAACTCGAACGACTCTTCGATCCCGATGTCGGCCATGACACGGTTGCCGCGAATGCGTTCGTGGACCGCATCGAATCACTGTGCGAATTGCTGGAAGTGCCGTCGCGTTTGCGTGACCTCGGTGTGCGGCAGGACCAACTGGCGGAACTCGTCTCCGGCTCGCGCGGCAACAGCATGAGCGGCAACCCACGCGACATCAGCGATCAGAAGTTGGCTCAGATCATTGAGGGACTGTGGTGATGTGTCGTTTCACCGCGCGGGCATAAGGTCAAGAACCCGCAGCTTGACGGCATGCGGCTCGCCAAACTCTCATCTTGGGACGCGAGCAGTTAAACGAAGTCGTTGGGAGCAATCGTCCTCGCTCACGCTGCGGGTTGGTGTCGTCCCGACTCAACCACCGGGTCGGCGTTTGGCGAGCAGGCGGTCCAACTGGTTGGCGAACGCCTGCTTGTCCTTTGTCGAGAACGGTGGAGGGCCGCCGCTGACGAGGTCGTTGCCGCGCAGTTCGTCGATCAGGTTTCGCATCGTGATCCGTTCGCCCATGTTTTCTTCGGTGAAGAGTTCTCCACGCGGGTCGAGGGCCATGCCGCCCTTCTGCACGACGTGAGCAGCGAGCGGTACATCACCGGTGATGACGAGATCACCCGCTGCGACCAACTCGACGATCTGCTTGTCGGCAACGTTCGCTCCCGAGCCGACGACGAGGATGTGAATGAACTCCGACGGGGGGACTCGCAGCTTTTCGTTGGCGACGACGGTGACCTGAATCTTCACTCGTACCGCCGCCTTGAACAGCAGTTCCTTGATCGCCACCGGGCAGGCATCGCCATCAATCCAGATGTGCATGAGCAGGCTCCTCGTCTCGTTGTCTTCACATCTGTTCGGCGACGCCGATGCCGAGGAGCTGCAGTCCCTGCTTCATCACGCGGGCCGTGGCGTCGCAAAGGAGGAGGCGGCTCGTTCGCAGAGACTCATCCGGTTCCTTCAGCACGACACACTGATCGTAGAACCGCGCGAAGACGTTGGCCGTTTCGTAAAGGTACTGCGTGAGCAGGTTCGGTCGGTAATCGACGACGACATCGTTGAGGGCTTCTGCGAATCGATTGAGTTGCAGGGCGAGTGACCGTTCGGCGGGAGTCGTCAGGTGGATCGCGTGACCGGCTGCGCGAAGCGCGATCGCATCGACCTCACCCTTTCGCAGGATGCCGCAGACGCGGGCGTAGGCGTACTGAATGTAGGTGGCCGTGTCGCCGGTCGTCGCCAGCATCTTGTCCCAACTGAAGACGTAGTCGCTGTCGCGGTTGTGGTGGAGATCGACGTAGATGATGGCTCCCATGCCGACCAGTTCCGCGACCGCCGCTCGTTCGGCATCGGTCAGGTGAGAACTGTTTTCATCGACGATCTTCCGCGCGTTTTGAATGGCTTCGTCGAGCAGGCTTTCCAAGCCGATCGTGTCTCCCGAGCGAGTTTTGTAGGGACGACGATCCTCACCCAAGACGGTGCCGAAACTGACGTGCCGCAGTTCGGTCTGGTCGAAGCCGAGTTGCTTCGCGGTCGAGAAGAGGAGTTGGAAGTGTTCGCTCTGGCGCGAATCGACGACGTAGAGGCAGGCGTCGGCGTGAAGCGTTTCCACGCGGTGACGGATCGTCGCGAGATCGGTCGTTGCGTAGGTGTAGGCTCCATCCGCCTTCTGCACGATGAAGGGTGCCGCGTTCCCGTTAATAAAGACGCACTTCGCTCCTTCACTGGCGTGGGCCAGGCCGCGTCGCTCCAACTCTTCAACAACGCCTGCCAGCATCGGGTTGTACCAACTCTCGCCGAGAGTCATGTCGAAAGTGATCCCGAACCGCTGGTAGATCGTGTCGAGTGCCGTCATGCACTGCGGCACGAACTCGTCCCACAGCCGCTTGTTCTCGGCGTCACCGGCGTGCAGTTTGGCCGTCTCGCGTCGAGCCAACTCGGCAACCTGAGGATGTGCAGCGGCGAGAGCCCTCAACGCGGGATCGGCATCGACGACCGCGAGCTTCTTCTCGGCCGATGCGATCTCAGCTCGCAAGTCGTTCAGTTCCTGCTCGGCCTTCCGTGCGGTGCGAGCAACGTCTTTGTCAGCGGGAGCGGCTGTCGCCGCCTGACGTGCGGCCGCGAGCATTCGCTCTTGAACGGGCAACTCCGCCCGCTGCTTCGGCAGTCCCGCCGTCAGCGTGCGATAGTCCGACAACTGATTGACCAGCCGGTACAAGCGAGACAGCTCGGCAACGGCCGCCCGTTGGTAAGCCGCGTCGTCTCGAAAATGCTTGTAGCCATAGATGATCATCCCGAACTGGGTTCCCCAATCACCGACATGGTTATCGGAGAGGACGCGATGTCCGAGGAATCCGAGGACGCGATAGAGCGCGTTGCCGATGACGGTGCTGCGCAGATGACCGACGTGCATCGGCTTGGCGACGTTGGGCGATGAGAAGTCCACGATGTACGTGCGCGGTGTGGCGGCGAGGGACACGCCGAGTCGATCGTCTCGCGTCAGCTTGGCGGTCTCATCGGCCAGTCGATCCGTCCGCAGGGTGAGATTGATGAATCCCGGCCCGGCGATTTCGAGAGTTTCACACAGATCGGCGACATTCAGCTTGGAGACCAACGCGGCGGCGAGGTCTCGCGGCGGCTGTTTACTCAGCTTGGCCAGCGGCATGACGCAGTTGGCTTGGAAGTCTCCAAACTTTCCATCCTGCGTCGGCTTGAGCATCTCGGCAAACGAGTCAGGTGAGTCGGTGAACGAGACCAGCGCGGTACGTAAACGAGAACGAAGTTCGGTGAGGAAGTTCATCGAAGAGTCCGGAGGGATTTCGAGACGGATGTGAGATCGCCTCGTTTCACCGCGTGGGCAACATCCCGCGCGTCGATGGGCGAAACAGGCTCGAACGTTGCCAAACGAGCGGGGCGTTGCCCACGCGGTGAAACGAAGTCGTTCCCATTGACGATTGGGTGCGATCCACTCAGCGGGCGGTGGCCAAAACCGGGGCACCGGCGATGCTTTGCCAGTCAATCCGCTTGGCGTCGGCCCAGAGTCCTTCGAGGTCGTAGAGTTCGCGGGCTTCCGTGAGCATTAAGTGAGCGACGATGTCACCCCAGTCTTGGAGCAGCCACGCACTGACCTTTTCCCCCTCTGCCAAGGGGACCGAATTGCCACGGGCCTTCATTTGGACGCGCGTCTCGATGGCGATGGCGGCCAACGTGCGTGGGTTCGTGCAGGTGGTGATCACGAAATAATCGAAGATCGGTGTAATGGCTGTCAGGTCCAGCACGACGGTGTCTTTGCCACGGAACTCGGCGCAGATTTTGGCGATCTGGCAGGCGTTTTCGAGGCTGATGCGGCGGCGTGCCTCCAGCGCGGGAGTGATCGGCGCAGGGGGCTGCGGGGGTGAGTTGACAGTCAAACTCGTACGGGTGGAACTGCTAATCGGAACGTCTCCAAGCAAACAAACAGCCAATTCAAACTTCGGACTACTGCGGCCATGACAACTTCAGACGGTGGTCGGCCGGTTTGGGTTCGCGACCTCGCCCCCAAACGGGACGTTTCACCGCAACACCAGTGGCGTGTGCGTGGAGGTGGGAGATCCGTTGTACTCGCGCGCACGCCGTTGGCGTTGCGGTGAAACGAAAAGTCAGACCTCGGGCCGCGTGGCAACGGGCGGCATCGTCCTCGACTGGCCTCCAATCTTCAAGCTCGCTGAGCCGGACGAACCGATCGCGTCGCCAAACATCGGCCTGAATGCCGTTCCTGTGGCTTCTCGGCTGGCACACTCGGCCGGAATCGCGGTCTTCGCTATGCTTCGCACTGGCTGCGGTCTTCGCTATGCTTCGCACTGGCTAAGGATTCTGTCCATGAATCACCCTGCCGTTTGTCGCCTTTCGCTCCGCGAAAGGGCGTTTTTCGCGGAGTGAAAGACGACGTTTTCTGGTCCCGTTCCCAAGCGTGGCTTGGGTTTTCTCTGGTTCTCTCAATGGCGTTTTCATGCTTGTGATCGGCCTCGAAACGAGCGGGTTAGTAGGGAGCATCGCGTTGCGGCGTAACGGCCAGCTTCTCGAAGAGCGGTTGCTTGGGCAGGTCGGTCGTCGACACGCTCAATCGCTGGTGTTGGAGTTGCGAGAACTTCTGAACGCTTACGGCGCGAAGCCGTGTGACGTTCAAGCCATCGCGGTGAGCAAAGGCCCCGGCAGCTTCACCGGTCTGCGTGTCGGCCTCGTTTGCGCGAAGACGTTTGCATATGCGACTGGTTGCCGCTTTGTCGCTGTCAATACGTTTGAAGCGATTGCCGAGAACTGCTCAAGTGACGTGACCGACGTTTGGATTGTTGAAAACGCTCAACGCGGAGACTTCTTTGCCGGGCGCTATGCGCGCGACAGCGCGTCTTCCACCTCGACTTGTTCTTGGCGACTTCAGGCTCCCGTTCAGATCGTCCCGGCGGACGAATGGCTGGCCAGCCGAACAGCCTCCGACACGGTCACGGGGCCTGGGCTGACCGACTTTGCGGGTTCGCTTTCATCGGCGAGACTGTTGATGGACGAAGCGATTTCCAAGCCACGGGCCAGTTCCGTCGCGCGGCTTGGCGAGCAACGGCTGTTCTCAACGGCGATCCCTTCCGACGAAAGTGATCTTGAGGGCGACACCGATTTTTGGAAGGCCGTGCCGTTCTACTTCCGCCCCAGCGCTGCGGAAGAGCAGCAGGCGAAGCAGAGCGGCGCTGCCCGTGTATGAGAGTTTCCTTCGCTTGCGCGTCAGGCTTCAATGAATCGTTCGTGACAGAACGGTTTCTCCAAACCAAACTGTTCGCGCCGGGCTTCTTCAGTCGAGATCAGAATGTATTGATTTGTGTCGCCGTGTGCGGTTAGACTCAGCCCGCCTCGCCCACCTGCTTTCGAGAATTGGCTCGGACGCCCCCGCTCAAATTGGCTGCTTCGCGTGAGGCGGCCGCCCACCTGCTGGAGCTTTACGTCATGCTCAACATCCTCGGTCAACGACAGCCGTTTTGTGATGGTATCTCACGGCGAGACTTTTTGCGGATCGGTGGCCTCGCGATGGGTGGCCTGACGCTGCCAAAATTGTTGCGAGCCGAGCAAGCTGCCGGGGGCCGAGCGACGGGCAAGTCGATCATCAATATCTATTTGCCTGGCGGTCCGACTCACATGGACACGTTCGACATGAAGCCGACGGCCGCGAAAGAGTTTCGTGGCGAGTTGCTCCCGGTCGCGACCAGCGTCCCCGGCATGGAGATTTGCGAGTTGATGCCCAAGCTGGCTCGCATGGGCGATAAGTTTTCGGTCGTGCGTTCGATCACCGGCCTGCGTGACGAGCACGCTCCCCAGCAGAGTGACTCGGGTTGGAGTGAGTCGTCACTGCGAACGATGGGAGGTCGGCCGGGCATTGGTTCGGTGATGTCGAAGCTGTGGGGGCCGTCTCAATCGACGCCGCACGGTACGGCACCGACTTTCGTCGATCTGACCGGTTGGACGAAGACCGGCTTCGTCGGGCAGATCAACGCCGGCTTTCGTCCCGATGGCGAAGGTCGCCAGAACTTGTCGCTCAACGGACAGGTCAATTTGAACCGACTGGATGATCGTCGTGGGTTGCTTACCGGTTTGGATCGACTGCGGCGCGATGTCGATTCGCATGGGATGCTGAACGCGATCGACAGCTTCACGGAGCGAGCCGTCGGGATCGTCACGTCGGGTGAGTTGGCGAAGTCGCTCGACTTGCGGAATGAAGACCCGCGAACCTTGGCTCGCTACGGAGTCGGCAACGACCAGGGCTTCGGAAATGAACGGTTTGTCTTGGCGAGACGACTCATTCAAGCGGGCGTTCGCTGCGTCTCGCTGTCGGTCGGTGGTTGGGACACGCACGGAGACAACTTCAACCAGATGCGTCGCCAGTTGCCGCCGCTCGACCAAGCGTTGACCGGGCTGATTGAAGACCTCGACGCACACGGTCTGCTCGACCAAACGATCATCATGATGTCGGGTGAGTTTGGCCGGACGCCGCGCGTCAACGGAACGGCCGGTCGCGACCACTGGTCTCGCGCGTCGTTCTTCTTCCTCGCAGGAGGCGGCATGCGTCACGGTCAAATGATTGGCGCGACCAACCGCAACGGCGAAGAACCGATCGAACGACCGGTTCACATTCAGAACGTCTTCCACACGGTCTATCACCAACTCGGTATCGACGCGAATGCGGTCACACTCAGCGACCCGAATGGACGCCCGCAGTACTTGGTCGATGACCGCAAGCTCATCACTGAACTGATTTGATCAGTGATCACAATTGAGCTCGTGTCCACCTCGCCCCGGTTGCCGGATAGCTCCGAGGCGGTTTCGTTTCGGCACTTCTCTCGCGTGCCGAGGGAGGCCACTCGAAGTCCGGCTTTTCCTAAAGCCGGACTTCGCTACGGGGGAACACCGCTTTGGGTACGTACTCCCAGGGGGAAGTCCGGCTAACAGAGCTAAGCCGGACTTCGGCTGATTGAGACCGCGCGTCGAGCGGAGTAGACTCCCTCGCCCGGTTGATCCCGCAGTTATCGAGTTGTGTACCAGCCGAGCCGGTTAGAGTTCTCATCGCTCACTTCTTTCGGAGCACATCATGTCGAAGCGTGGTCGTTTTGTGTGCTTGGTCTTGGCGACGTTGTTTGTTGTGTTGTTCTCAAGCGTGCCGCAGGCGGTCGCTCAGACCGATGAGCAAATCGACACCGCGCGGCTCAAGGCGCTCGCGTACATTCGCAAGCAGCAGGAGACTGACGGGCGGTGGATGTACACCGGCCACGAGACCGGCATCACAGCGCTTTGCACGCTGGCTCTAATCGAGAACGGTGCTGCGGTCTACGACCCGGTCGTCGAAAAGGGCTACCGCTATGTCAAGAAGAACGCTCCCGCGCGGACGGAAACGTATGACATCGCGCTGAGCATCCTGATGCTGGCGCGAGTCGGTGATCGCCAAGATCGGCCGCTCATTCGAACACTCGGCGCGAAGCTGCTGGCCGGACAAACCGCGACTGGCGGCTGGAGCTATACGTGTCCCGATGTGGACTCGTCGATCCTGCAAGACTTGAAGCGGATCAAACGCAAGGAAGGGGCGGGTTGCAACAGCAACACCCAATTTGGAGTCCTCGGCCTGTGGGTGGCGTCTCGTTACGGAGTGCCGATCGACGACGCGATGAA
The DNA here is from genome assembly GCA_043749505.1 of Schlesneria sp. Lineage (GTDB taxonomy): Bacteria > Planctomycetota > Planctomycetia > Planctomycetales > Planctomycetaceae > Schlesneria. The sequence goes on from JAYVDI010000382.1 coordinate 8,331, forward strand.
AGAAGTCGGCAGTCGCTTCGTTGGATGGCAGGGCGAAGACGGCGGCTGGCCTTACACGAAGGAAGAGGGGAAGACGGCCGCTTCGGGGCCGGCGATGTCCTGTGCGGGGCTGTTCTGTTTGACAGTGGCTCGGGCCGCGAAGATTCGCCAAGAACAACGCGAGAATAAGACGGCGGTGCGCGGTGGCGAAAAAGCCTCGTTGCTGTCCGATCCGATTTATGCCAAGGGACTGAAAAAAGTGTCGGAATTCGCGGGGACGATGAACCCCGGTTCCGCGCGGTACTTCGTGTGGACGGTCGAGCGAGTCGGAGTACTGCTGGGTGTCGAAAAGTTTGACGGGGGAATCGACTGGTTCAAGCAGGGGGCAGACGCGCTCATCAAGTCGCAGAAAGAAGACGGCTCGTGGCCGAGCGACAAGGCGGAGAACAGTCTCGCCGATGCCTGCTTCTCGTCGTTGTTCTTGCGCAAGGCGAACCTCGGCAGCGACATCTCGCGCTTGTTGCAGGGACAGCCGGACAAGGCGTTCGTGATCGTCAATCGCCCCGATGCCGAACGAGGTGACTCGCTGCAAGATGTTCTCAAGTTGGCTCAGCCCGGCGATGTCATTCGCGTGGAAGGGAACGGACCGTTCAAGCTCAGCCACGATGTGCTCGACAAGGACATCACGATTCAAGCGGGGTTCGGTTACGACCCGGTCTTCGAGTTCCAAGTCGGCATGTCACCCGAAGGACTGCGTTACCGGCCCGAGCGCGACAAAGCCTCACACACGATGCTCAACGTCACGGCGGGAACGGTCACGTTGGAGGGGCTTCGTTTGCAGATGGACGCTCCCGTGGCCACCGGTACGATCGCGTGGAAGTGCCTGCATGTTTCGGGCGGCACGCTGCGGATGCTGAACTGCGCGGTGTCGGAAGGAAACCGCAAAGGGATGACGCCTGTCACGCTTTCGGGTGAGGGGCAGGCGGTGATTCGCAACAGCCTCTTCGTCGGTGGCCGCACCGCCATCGAGATCGTGGCGAATGGCAAGCAGGACGTGACGCTCGACAACTGCATCCTGTACTCGAACCTGTGCGTCTCGATCATCAATGATCCCCTGAAGAAGCAGCCTGCGAACATCGACCTGCACACGTATCAAATGGTCTTCCAAGGGACCGAGGCGTTCTCTTGCCCGAATCTGGTCGGTGAGTTGCGGATCGACAGCGTCCAGTCCGCGTACAAATGCGACTCGCTCGGACTCTCGTTGCTGGCGTCGGCGGGAAGCAGTAAGGACCGTGCATGGAAAGGGGCGAACAACTGTTACAACGTCGCCAGTTGGATTGGTTCGGCGGGGAAGAAAAACCTCGCCGTGACCGATGTCAAAACGTTCAGCAAATTTTGGGGTGACACCGACAAGGATGGCTCCAAGCTGCTGCTGGCGTTCGCGTCAGTTCGTAAGAATGGTTCCTTCGCGCACGGCATGAATCCGCAGGACTGGGACATCTCCGAGAAGTCCGAGCTGGCGCTGGAACTCAAGCGACCGGGGATTCAGCCGGCAGTTGTCGGTACGGGAGAAGGCTTCAGCCGGTATCGCGAAGACTTCAACTACGGCCTGTGGAAACGCGGCATCAATGCCTCGCCGCTCTTGACTCAGATGTCGGCGAAGTGACCGGCGATGCTGCTTGCGCTCCCACTGCGAACATTCCTTCATACCTCCTCAATGGAAACGATATCAGTGGACTCGGCGAACATCGAACAGGCGGCGGTCCCCGCAACGGAGCGAGCGAGCATCGCTCTCCCGCCTCTTCAAATCTTGTGTGACGACGGGCCGATCATCGCGGTCAACAAGCCGGTCGGACTGCTGACACAGGGAGTGCCGGAAGGTCAGCCGACACTCGAAAGTCAGGTGAAGCAGTACCTGCGCGAACGGCTCGCCAAACCGGGCAATGTCTATTTGGGAGTCCCGCATCGACTGGACCGGCCCGCGTCGGGAGTCGTCGTCTTCGCGAAGAACTCGAAGGCCGCCGCGCGACTGGCCGAGCAGTTCCGCGAGCGCACGATCAGCAAGACGTACCTCGTGGTGACGGAACAAGTCCCTTCGCCACGCCAGGGCCGACTGACCGACTGGTTGCTCAAGGATGGTGAGGCTGCCCACGCAACGGTCGTCGCGCCGGGAGCGGCCGGTGCGAAGGAGGCGGTTCTCGACTACGAGGTTCTTGCGGTGAAAGACGGTCGCGCGTTGATCGAGATCGACTTGCTGACCGGTCGGATGCACCAGATTCGCGTGCAACTTGCCTCGCGCGGTTGGCACGTTGTGGGAGATCAGCAATACGGCGCGACGCTCTCCGCTGACGAAGCCGCTGTCTATGATCGGCACTCGTCCGCGATCGCACTCCACGCCCTCCGACTTGGTCTGTACCACCCGGTTCGCTATGAGCCACTCTGGATCGAAGCTCCCCTTCCAACACACTGGGCAAACTACAGTTTTGGTATGTAACACCCGAAGCAAACACAGCCCGAATGAGTCGCGGGCGTTGTGGAATCGCGTGTATAGTCAGGCCCATGTCCTCGCGAACAAATTCATCATCGAAGCCTGCGGGCGAATCGTTGCGGCTGCTGATGGAGCAGAGCATCGACCATTTGGCCGATCTGGCACGCAGTCACATCGAACCGGGCCGCTTCTTTGGCGAGGTCCTCGGTCGTGCGATCCAACCCGGCGGGGCGAGTCGCGCGATTCTGTGGCGGCAGTCGTTGGAAGGGGCTTGGCAACCGGCGGGCGAAGTTCCCGCGAATGACAAGCTCGACGCGGCGTCGATTGAGCAGCGACAGGTGCTGTTGGTTGAGGTCTCGTCCGACGAGCAGCCGCGCATCCTGAGTGCGATTCCGGGTTCAAGCCCTGCAACTGTCACCGACTCTCATGGGAAAGGATCGCACGTTCTGAGTCCGATCCGGCACGCGGGGCAAGCCGTTGGAATTCTGGAGACGCAGCACCAGTTGAACGCGGCGGGACAATTGCCGCCGGATACGTTTCAATTCTTCGCGGCCCTGTGCGAGATCACCGCCGACTTTTTGTCGCAGCACGAACTGCAACAGCTTCGCCGCGCGCGAGGCGTCTGGCAGCAGTGGGACCAGTTCTCGCAGCGGCTCTGGCAGTCGCTCGATCTGCCTTCGGTTTGTGCGGCGGTTGCCAACGACGGGCGACTTCTGGCGGGATGTGATCGCGTCAGCGTGCTGATCCGGCGCGGGCGGGCCTTCACGTTGAAGTCGGTCAGCGGTGTGGAGCGGATCGAACCGCGATCGACCGCGACACGCTCGCTCGAATCGTTGGCGAGACTTGTCGCCCGCGAAGGCCGTTCTGTCTGGCGCGACTTGAATGAGCCTTCAAATACGAACGCCGCGAAGCCGCGCGACGTGAACGATTCGCGGCTCGAAGACCTGTTGCAGCGGCATGTCCGTGATTCGGGTGCGACCGGGATCGGCATCGTTCCCGTGCTGGCGAAGCGTGAGGAACACGATCGTTCGCCCGCGTCGGCCGTGTTGCTGTTCGAGCAATTCCAAACTCTGGGCGATCTGGCGGGCTGGCAAACTCAGGGTGAGTTACTGGCCGCGCGGTCGGGTCTCACGCTACGAGCGGCCATCGAACGGCACGACATCCCGTGGCTCGGTGTTTGGCAACGCGTGCAGCGTCTGCCGCAGATGCTGTTACGACCGGTGACGTTGCTGGTCGTGCTGTTGCTCGTGGGGATCGTCGCCGCGCTGGTGCTGATTCCCGCCGAGTTCACCGTCACCGGCCCCGCCGAGTTGTGGCCCGCGCAACGTCGCGAGGTGTTTGCCAGCACGTCGGGGATCATCGAACAAATCCTGGTGGCTCATGGCGACGACGTGCAGTTGGACCAGCCGCTGATCGTGCTGCGCGATCCCGAGCTGGAGACCGACACGCCGCGCATCATCGGTGAGATCGCGACCGTGAACGAGCGGCTCAAGGGAGTTCAAGCGGCTCGACTGACGGGGGGCAACACCCCCGATGCGGTCTCCCGCGCGAGACAACTCACGGCGGACGAGGAAGAGTTGAAGGAGCGGCTGCGCACGTTGGAGCGACAGCGGCAACTGGTCGAAGAACGTCGCTTGGGTCTGACATTACGCAGCCCGATCGCGGGGAAAGTCCTCACGTGGGATGTCTCACAACATTTGATGGCTCGTCCGGTCGAACGAGGTCAGGCGTTGCTCACGATCGGAGACACCGCCGGGCCGTGGGTCGTCGAGGTGCGTGTGGCAGACAAAAACGTCGGTCATCTGCTTCGAGCGAGGCAGGGGCGAGCGACGGAACTCGATGTCGATTTCTTGCTCTCGTCGGAACCGGGCCGAACATATCGCGGACAGGTGCGCGACGTGTCACTGAGTTCGGAAGCGGACGACGCGGCGCAGGCTCACGTGCGCGTCGTCGTTGGTTTCGATCGGACCCAAATGGAACAACCGCGCCCGGGAGCAACGGCTCTGCCACGCATCCGCTGCGGCCAACAACCGCTGGGCTACGTGTGGCTCCACGACCTGATCGATGCGATTCGGACGAGGCTGCTGTTTTGAGAGTGAGTACACCAACCCGCAGCGTGAGCGAGGGCGCACGTTTCGAGAACCCCAATTCGTGAACTGACTCCACTTTCCAAATCCCATTTGAACCGAACCACAACGAAGGGCCGACCTGATGACTCACTGGACGACTTGTTTACTCGGGCTGTTGTTGGCGGGAGCCGATCCGGCGGGTGACCTGCGGGTCGAGTCGGCGTTGCTGACGTTGATCGAGCACGCAGATGTTTCGGCCAGCGAGGCGGGGTTGCTGAGTCAGCTCATCACCAAGGAGGGCGAGACGGCGGTGGAAGGGAAGCCGCTGGCCAAGATTGACGATCGCGAGGCGAAGCTGATTCTCGCGCGGGCGGAGACGGAATTGAAGGTCGCTGGTGCGCTGGCGGACAATGACATCAAGGTCCGGTTCGCAAAGGCCTCCGTGGCGGTGGCCGATGCGGAATTGAAGCGTGCTCTGGAGTCGAACGAGAAGTTCCCCAAGAGCGTTTCGCAGACGGAGATTGACCGGTTGAAGTTGCTTGCCGACAAAGCGGTTTTGGAAATCGAGCAGGCGGAACTCGACCTGCAACAGGCGAAACTGGCGTTGCAGGTGAAGCAGCACGACCTGGAGAGAGCCGCCCTCGCGGTGGAACGGCGATCAGTCGTCGCGCCGTTCCACGGCATGGTGGTTCAATGGAAGAAGCAACGCGGCGAGTGGGTCGAACCGGGAACGCCCGTGATGCGGATCATCCGGTTGAATCGTTTGCGGGCGGAAGCGTTTCTCGCCTCAAAGACGTTGCCGCTCGATCTCGTCGGACGACCGGCCAGTCTGGTGATTGATGTTCCCGGCAAAGCATCCGTTTCATTCACCGGCAAACTGGTCTTTGTCAGCCCCGAAATCGATCCGGTCAACGGACAAGTCCGAGTCTGGGCGGAGATCGACAACCACGATTTGAGTCTGCGGCCGGGCCAGACGGGGACACTGGTGATCGGGGCGGCGAAGTAGGTGAGAGACTCGCCGCAGATTCAATCTCGAAGCGGTATCTGACAGGCCAATCTCGAATTTTGGCGAGCGGGGCTGACGTTCAATGGCACTCACTTTGTGAAAGGGACTGCATGAGAGTCGCCTTTCGCTCCGCGAAAGAGCGTTCTTTCGCGGAGCGAAAGACGACATTCAAGCCCCGCCTTTCACAAAGTAAGTGCCATTGGGCTGACGCCACCCCGCTCGCCCATCAGTGTGTTCATTGCTGTGAGGTCTCATGTCTGCCGTCTCACCCGCCGCTGTGCCGAAACGCATCCCGTGGCGGACGCGCGCGGACTTGCAGAGCGTGCCGTTGGAGTTTGAAGGACGACCGGCGTGGGGAATTAAAGACCCGGTGACGCTCGGTTACTTTGAACTGCGTGACGAAGCGTTCTTTGTGCTGAACCGCCTTGATGGACAGGCGACCGCTGAAGGTGTGTGTCAGGCGTTTCACGAACGGTTTCGGCCGCGGTCCATTTCGGTGGATGAGTTGCGCGGGTTTCTCGGGCAACTGATTGGCCAGGGGTTGGTCGTGGCGGAAGGGCCGGGGCATGGGCGGATGCTCGTGGCGCGAGACGCTGCGATTCGGTCGCGCCGGCGGTGGATGAGGCTCGGCAGTTTGCTGGCGATCCGGTTCCGTGGCTTTGATCCGGATCGGTTGCTCGGTGCGATGTTGTCGTGGGTGGGATGGTTGTTCGCACCGTGGGCCATCGCGTCGGGGCTGGTGCTGATTCTCTCGGCCATCACGCTGGTGACGGTTCAGTTCGACGAGTTACTGGCACGGTTGCCCGATGCGCAGGCGTTGCTCAGTCTGCCGAATTTGATCTGGCTGAGCGTGCTGCTCGCGGGGGTGAAGGTCTTGCATGAGTTCGGTCATGGGCTGACCTGCAAGCGGTTCGGCGGCGAGTGCCACGAGTTGGGGTTCATGCTGCTGGTCTTCACGCCGACGCTGTACTGCAACGTCAGCGACATCTGGATGGTGAAGGACAAGTGGCGGCGGATCGCCGTCAGCGCGGCGGGGATGTGGGTGGAAGCGTTGATCGCGTCGGCCTGCACGCTGTTGTGGTGGTTCAGCGTGCCGGGGCTGTTTCATTCGCTGTGCCTCAACCTGATGTTCCTGTGTGGCGTGAGTACGTTTGTCTTCAACGGCAATCCGTTGCTCAGATACGACGGCTACTTCGTGCTGGCCGATTGGCTGGAGGTTCCCAATCTGCAACAACAGTCGTCGGCGGCGGTGCGCGGGCGGATGACTCAATGGTTCTGCGGCTTCAATCCGGAACGCGCTGAGGAACGATCGGTGCGGCGCGAGTGGGGGCTGCTGGCTTATGGAGTCTCCTCGAATGTTTATCGTGTGCTGCTGACGTTCTTGATTCTGTGGGGACTGTATCGTTGGCTGGAACCGCTCGGATTGAGTGTGTTCGTGCAGTTGCTTGCCGTTCCGACTGTGGGGCTGATGGTGCTGAATCCCGTCGTAACCGTGGTGAAGTTTTTGAAGGCTCCCGCCAATCAGGTTCAGATCCAGTGGCCACGATTTCTGCTGCGCGCGGGGGCGACACTCATTGCGCTGGCTCTGCTGTTAAGCGTTCCGCTGCCGAGCCGTGTTACGGCGGGAGCATTGATCGACGATGAAGATGCTCAGCGCGTGTACGTGACGATTGGTGGGACGCTGGTGAGCGGAGCCGTGCCGGGGCAGCAGGTGGAAGCGGGACAGGAGATCGCTCGTCTGGAAGAACCGCGTCTCGGTGTGATGCGGACTCAGTTGGAAGGGGAGCTGGCACAGCAGCGGTTGCGTTTGGGACAGCTCGAGCGGCGGCGCGTTAACGAACCGAACGTGGCCGCGAGCATCCCGACCGTGCGCGAAGCGGTTCGCGATTTGGAGCAGCAACTCGCACAACGGCAACGCGACGCCGAGCGACTTGTCCTGCGTGCGCCGTGCGCCGGAACCGTGCTGCGGGCCGTGCGACCGGCGGGGTCCACCGCCTCGGGATCGCTGGCGTCTTGGACCGGTTCGCCGCTCGACGTGCACAATCGCGGGGCGTATTTGCACGCGGGAACGACCGTCTGTCTGGTTGGCCGCGAGACGAGTCGCACCGCGTTGTTGATGGTCAATCAAGATGACATCAACTTGGTGCGTGTCGGCCAGCCGGTGCGGTTGTTGTGGAACGAACTGTCTGGCGAAGTACTCACCGGCGAGATCATCGAACTGGCGGCTCTCGATTTGGAGACGCTGCCGCGCGAGGCCGTTGTGCGACTGCACCTTCCCGCACGGGCGACGGCCAGCGGAGTCGTGAAGCCGGTCGGTACCTGGTATCAGGCGCGTGTGCGGCTCGATGCGGAAGTCGGTCTGCCACCGCGCGGCTCAGCGGGCGTCGCGAAGATTCTGGTCGAACCGCAGTCGGTGTTCAGTCGCGCGATGAGATGGGTCGAGCAGACGTTTGCGCTGTGAGCGGTTAAGCGAGGTCGCGCTTGTTATCACCCGGATCGTGCGTTCACTCACCCCAGAAGAGCAGCCGCTGTATCGCCAGGCTGTGGGCTTGGGTTCGGCGGCGCAGATTCGCTCCGAGGATCTCGTCATCGAAGGTTCCCGTCTGCCAGCCGCGCTGATGATCGAGTGGAATCAGATGCTTGCGGTAGGCGGACGGGCTGCCGGGGCGATCGGTGCCGAGTGTGTAGAACGGTTCGCACGGATCATCGATGGCAATGATGTGCGGCAACAGTGCGATCGAACCGTAGAAGTGAACGAATGAGACGAACGGTTGCAGGCATTCCGCCAAGTGGGGTGAGGTCTCACAACCCTCCTCGTCCTGGTGATAGAAACCGTAGGTGTAGCCGAGTCGTTCGAGGTTTGGTTCTTCAAACAACAGTGGCAGATGACGTGTGGCGGGAGCGTCCCACTCGGAGTTGTTGAACATCCACGGACGGCTGTCGCCGATGCTGTAGTTCTGCATGCCAGCCTGTGCCAACCGCGGCGCTGCGGCGTTGGGAGGGAGTTCGCCTTCTGTCTGCTTGATAGCGGCCTTGAGTCCCCCGAGCGGGCGATCCTGCCAGAGTGCGTCACGCTTGGCGGCAATGGCGGGCATCGTCGAGATCGAACCTCCGGGCATTGGTGAGGGTGGCACAATGGCACCTGCTTTGTTTGGTTCATCCGCTCGCACGAGCATCAATGCCGACAAGGCGAACATCGCTGACAGCAGCTTTACCGCGCGAATCATCACGGGGAGGGCAGTTGGTTGTGACAGACTCGCCATGACTTGACCTCTTTTCTTGAGGCGGACTCCAAACCAACCAATTCCGCTCTTCTATTTAGTTCGGTTCGGTGCGACCCGCTCGTTCACGAGAACTCGCAGCTTGGGACGAACCGGCACTATCGGCACAGGTTGCCAGAATCCTCGCGCAGGCATGGTCGTCAGGGTTTGCTTTTCCGGACGAGATGACGATTTGAGAGCCATCGCTTCGCCCGCTCACGGGATGAGGGGGCGGATCGGGGAGGCGAAGCGGCACGCAGGCTGCTTCGCAAAAACGTGAACGGCGAAAGGTGGCTGTTTCGGCCAGTTGGCATCCGGTGGTAATGACTTGCCGGGCAAGAAGCCGCTGGACAGCCGTTGCGCGGCAACTTTAGACTTTCGCCCGCTGTTTCAAGGATTTTGGAAAAGTCGTGTCAGAGAATTGTGTGAGGTAAGTCGTGAGCGTCCGGCGACACGCGCTGCAGCGTGTGTCGCCGAGCCGCCGCAGTTTGTTGCGCGAGTGCTTTGCAATCGCGCAGCACAATCAATTCCCGACACGACCCGCACGGGTTATTGAGTCGGCTCGTGATGATGTGTTGGCAAGGATGGTTTTGAAGGAACGCGCGGCGACCCCTTCCCCGGTCGCGCATTCTCAGAAGGTGTTTTCATGAACGTGTCCTCGTGGCTTTGGAGCTGGCTCGACGCCCCCCCCCCTCAGCCGTCTTCCGACTTATTCGATCACGCCGCCAAACTCTCGCTGCGCAAGCTCGAAGACCGGCAGGTGCTGTCGATCACGAGCATTTTTTCCGCAGGACTGCTCGACATTGATGTCGATGCCGGTGAGAGCGTGATGATCACCGTCGATACGATGAATACCTCGCACGAGGTTCTCGTCAACGGAAACGAAGTCGATACCGACCTGATGACGGCGGGGATGCAAGCACTGTTAGTGGGACAAGTGACGAGCATCGACATCGACGCGGTCGGCAACTCTGCCAACAACATCAGTCTGGCCGGTGTCACTATGACCGAGTTCACGGCGCTGACCGGTGGTTCCATCACCGTCGATGCCGGAGACGGCGCGGACGTGATCGTTGGCTCCGAGTTCATCGACACGCTGAACGGGGGCTTGGGCGACGACACGCTGAACGGGGGCTTGGGCGACGACATCTATCAGTTCACCGTGACGTTCGGTTCGGACACGGTGAGCGACAGCATGGACAGCGACACACTCGACCTGTCCGCAATCAGCGCCGTGAGCGTGAATCTGTCTGCCGTCGCCGGGATGAGTACGGTCGGTGATGGAGCGAACACGGTCTTCTTTACGGCATCGCAGATCGAGTTCATCACGGCCAGTACGGGTGTCGGCGACTCGTTCCAGGGTCTCGATGCAGCCAGCACCTGGACCATCGGTGCGACTCACTCGTACAGCAGTGGCAGCGTGGCGATCACGTTTTCCGGGTTTGATACGCTTCAGGGTGGCTCAGGCGCAGACTCGTTTGACATCAATGTTAATAGTGGACCGCTGTCGGTGATCGGAGGAACCGGCACTGATGACATCGACATCAATTCGAGCATCACGTTGACTGGTATTCAGTCGGTCTCGTTCTCGGCCGAGACGATCAATGTCGGTGCATTCACGATCAGTTCCGTGAATGGTGACCAAACATACACGGGCGCGGTTTCGCTGAGTGGCTCGACGCTGTCCACGTCGGGGACGGGAGAGATCAATCTTGGCGGCGACTTGAGCGTCATCGGGAGCGCGGCCAGCTTGATCAGCGGCAAGCTGGACCTGATTGGCGGCAACCATACCTTCACCGTGGCTGATGTCACCGGCTCCTCCGCCACAGACTTGCTGGTGAGCGCGACCGTCAATGGTGCGTCGAATCTCGTCCTGGCCGGAGCGGGGCAGAAGACATTTGGTGGCATCATCGGCAGTGGAACGGCTCTCACGAGCATCACGCAGAACAATGGCACCGGCGCGGCTCAATTCAACGAGGACGTGACGGTCGGCATGGGCGGCGCGACGTTCAACGCGAACGTGACGCTCGACGGGATGACGTTCCTGTCGGATGGAGCGGTCACGTTCGGTGATGCGGCCATCGATCAGGTGACACTGTCCGGCGGCGCCGTGACGATTCAGACCACGGGTGTCGGCGACACACTGACCGTCAACGCCAAGGTCGATGGAGCCCAGGATTTGACGCTGAACACGGCAGACGCGGCCACGTTCAACGCGGCGGTCGGAAGTGTGAATCCCCTCGGCGACGGCACGGGTGCCGCGCTGATCATCAACTCGACGGGAACCACAACGTTTCAAAGTACGCTGAAGACCGCCTCGGGGATCTCCCAGGCCAACGCGGCCGGACTGCTGACGTTCCAGAACGATGTGACGATCGCTGCCGGGGACACGGCCACCACATTGAACGCGAACGTCACACTCGACGGGATGATGCTGACGTCCGCCGGTGCCGCGACCTTCGGAAACGCGGCCGCCGACACACTCACGATCAGCGGGGCGGCGACGACCGTGACGACGACTGCGGGAAACATCACGCTGAACGCCGCGACGACTGGCAATCAGGATCTGACCCTCAAATCAGCGGGTGGCATCACGTTTAACGCGGGGGTGACGATGGCCCTCGACAAGAGTCTGGCGGCGACTTCGACCAGTACCACGACGGGCATCAGTCTCGCCACCGCCGCAGCCGATCTGGCCGCGACGGGATTGAACAGTACAGGAACGATCTCACTGACGGCCGTGCAGGGTATCAGCCTGGTCAGTGGGTCCAGCATCACGACGGTGGACGGCGCGTTGGATGTGCAAGCCAATCAGCAAGGCACGGTCACGACCGGCAACTTTGTCGGTGTCAATGTCAATGGCGGATTGATTCAGGCCACCGGGACAGGTGCGGTCACGGTAGTCGGCAAGGGAGGCGATGACAGTGGCGGCTCTCAGTACGGAATCCGGGTTGACGGGGGTGGAGACATCATTGGCGGAACGAGCGGTCTGCTGACGGTCACGGGGACCGGCGGCGCGAGTTCCGGCTCCGCCGATTTCGGCGTCTATGTCACGGGCACCGGTTCCACGATCACGTCGAGCGGCGGCAACGTCGCGGTGACTGGCACCGGCGGCGGTGCTGGCATCAGCACTGACAACAACGGCGTCTACGTGGCGACTGGCGGTCAGATCACGGCGGGTGGCAGCGGCACCGTCACCGTCGTCGGTACGGGGGGCAACCTTGCGGGAACGGGGAGTTCCAACTTCGGCGTCTATGTCAGCGGTACAGGTGCGACGATCACGTCGGGTGGGGGCAACTTGTCGGTGACCGGCACGGAAGGGGGCGGTAGCCTCGCGATTGTCATCAAAAGTTCCGCAGTGATCACCACGGCCACCAATGGTGGCGCGATCACTGTGATCGGTGACAGCATGAGTATCGATGCCACGGCCACGATCAGCGCTCAAAGTGGCGGCAGCGTCACGATGCGACAGAAGACTAACGGAGTCGCGATTGACCTGGGTGGAGCCGATGCCGCCAGCACGCTCGGCCTGACTGACGCGGAACTCGACCGCATCACGGCCGGAACAATCAACATCGGCAACGCAAACAGCGGTGCGATCACCGTCAGTGCGGCGATCTCGCATACGAATACCAACGCGATCGTGCTCACGGCGGGGACGGGTCTGAACATCAATTTTGATGCGGATGTGACCACTGCGGGTGGGGCATTGACTCTCTCCAATGCGGTGGTCGTCGGAGCCAATGTCTCGCTGGACACGACGAATGCCGGGGCCGTCTCCGCAGGTGCGTCGATCAGTGTGACCGGTTCCATCGGCCTCGGAGCGAACACGCTGACGTGGAATGCCGGCGCGGCCACGACGAGCATTTCGACCGTCATGAGTGGTACGGGCGGGTTCACAAAACTCGGCAGCGGCACGCTCACTCTCTCTGGCAACAATTCCTACACCGGTACGACGACGGTCAACGACGGCGGCCTAACACTGAGTGGCGGTTCGGCAATCGTCGATACCGGCGCGGTGGTGCTGGCCAACACGTCCGGCGTCGTGTTGACGCTGTCGAACAGCGAAACGATTGGCTCGCTGGCCGGAGGCGGAACGACGGGCGGCAGCGTCGATTTGGGAGCCAACACGCTCACCGCGGGCAATGCCACCAATACTACGTTCGGCGGTGTGATGAGCGGCACCGGCGGAGCCCTCGTCAAGCAAGGCTCGGGAACGTTCACCCTCAACGGAGCCAACACCTACACCGGAACGACGCTGGTTAATGCAGGCACACTGCAACTCGGCAATGCTCTCGCTCTCGGAACGACGGCGGCCGGAACGACCGTGGCCAGCGGAGCGGTCCTCGATTTGAACGGTCAGACGGTCGGAGCCGAAGCGATCTCGATCAGTGGCACCGGGATCGCCAGTGGTGGCGCGATCATCAACAGCAGCGGAACGGCCGCGAGTCTGGGCGGCAACATCACTCTGATTGCCGGCAGCAGCCTGGGCGGAACCGGGAACCTGACCCTGTCGGGGATCATCGACGACGGCGCCTCGACGTTTGGTCTCACCAAGGTCGGTGCGGGAGTGCTTACACTCAGTGGCACGAACACCTACAACGGCACGACGACGGTCAACGCTGGCGGCCTGACGCTGAGTGGCGGTTCGGCCATTGTCGATACCGGCACGGTGGTGCTGGTCAACACGGCGGGCGTCGTATTGACGCTGTCGAACAGCGAAACCATCGGCTCGCTGGCCGGGGGCGGAACGACGGGCGGCAGCGTTGCGCTGGGAGCCAACACGCTCACCACGGGCGGTGCCACCAGCACCACGTTCGCGGGTGTCATCGGCGGGACGAACGGCAGCCTCGTGAAGCAGGGTTCCGGGACGTTCACACTCAGTGGCGCGAGCACCTACACGGGTGCGACGGCGATTGATGCGGGGACGCTCAATCTGACTGGCTCTGTGACGAGCAGTGTGACCGTCAACGCGAGCGGCACGCTGGGCGGAACGGGGACGGTCACGGGGAACGTGACGAGCACCGGGACAGTCGCGCCGGGGAACAGTCCGGGCGTGCTGACGATCACGGGCAACTTCACGTCGAGTGGCACGATCACGTTTGAAGCGAACAGCGGTTGGACGACGGCGGGGACGGACTACGACCAGATCGTCGTGGGTGGAACGGTCAATCTGAACGGTTCGACGCTGACGTTCCTCAACACGCTCGATGCTTCGGCTCCGACGCCGTTCCAAGTTCTGACGCTGATCTCCAACAGCGGCACCGGCGATCTGACCACGTTCGCGGGAGCGAATGTGGCCGACGGAGGCACGGTCACAGTTGGGTCGCGTTCATTCCGGCTGTTCTACAACGGTGGCGACGGCAACGATCTGCTCCTGATCGACGCTTCGACGCCGATCGTCGTGTTCGCCGAAGACGCCGACTGGTCGTTGTACACGCTCGGCACGTTTATTCTCGATGCCGATCTGGGAACGACGGGGAACCAGTCGGCCTATTATGGTGTGAACGCTTTCAGCACGATCAACGCGGCCCAAACGGCGGTAACGACCAGCGGCACGATCATCGTCAACGCGGGAACGTACAGTGAAACGGTCAGCCTCGGTGGGACAAGAGCCATCGAAGTGACGGGACCGGATGTCGCGGGAACGGTCATCATTCAAGATCTGTCGGCCATCGCGGGGACGGCGATCATCATCGAAGGCTCGTCCACGCTGACGTTCGGTGACGGAAACAGCCGCACCATCGCGGCTCTCATCAGCGGCAGCGGTCGCCTCGTCAAAGAGGGAGTCGGCACGGCGACGTTGTCTGGTGCGAATACGTTCTCCGGTGCGACGACGATCAACACGGGCACGATCCTGATGGGCAGTGCCACGGCGCTCGGAACGACGGCGGGTGCGACCACGGTCGCCAGCGGAGCGACTCTCGATCTGAACGGCCGGACGGTCGGAGCCGAAGCGGTCACAATCAGCGGGACCGGCATTTCGCTCGGCGGCGCGATCATCAACAGCAGCGGAACGACCGCGAGTCTCGCAGGCAACATCACGCTGGCGGCCAGCGCCAGTCTTGGCGGGTCGGGCGCGGTGACTTACGGCGGAACAATCAACGGCGCGGCGGCCGACACGCAATCGCTGACGCTGGTCGGTATGGGGGCGAAGACGTTCGCCGGTGTCATCGGCGGGACGAATTCGCTGAGCGGCCTCACGCAGACCGACGGCACCGGTATGGTTCAATTCAACGAGAACGTCACTGTCGGTTCGGGCGGCGCAGCACTTAACGCCAACGTAGTCCTCGACGGAATGACGTTCATCTCAACGGGGGCCGTCTCGCTCGGCAATGCCTCGTCCGACACACTGACGATCAGCGGCGGAGCGGTCACGGTGCAGGCGACCGCCGGTTCAATTGTGCTCAACAGCACGACGGCGGCGAGCCAGGGCTTCACGCTCACGGCGGGCGGCTCGACCAGCGACCTGACGATCAACGCGGGAACCGTTACCAATCCGGGCGGCATCACGGGGGCTTCCGGCGTTGACATCCGTCTCAATGCGGATCGAACGGTGACGATCAGCGAGAACGTTACGGCCACCGGGACGGGAACGATCACGGTTTCTGGCAACAGTACCGCCGGGGCGCGGAATATCGTCGTGAACAGTGGTGCCGTCGTCACTGTGGCTGACGGCAACCTGACCCTCGACGCCGATCAAGGAACTCAGGTCGCGGGGACGTTTGTCGGAGTCAACATAGACGGTGCGACGCTTCGCACGACAGGCACAGGTGGTCTTGTAGTCTTGGGCCGCGGCGGAAACTCGGGCACGGATCAGTATGGGATTCAAATTATTAATGCGGGCCGGTTGGAATCGACCGGTTCCGGGGCCACGGCAGGCACAATTACGCTCGACGGGACTGGCGGGGCGTCCTCAGGCAACACGAACTACGGCGTCTATTTGACCAACGCGAACACGCTGGTCACGTCGGTGGCTGGGGCGATCTCCATCACCGGGCATGGAGGAGGTACTGGATCCGGCTCAGATAACTTTGGAATTTGGATCACCTCGGGCGCGCAGGTGACTTCCACGGGGATCGCCAGCATCTCCCTGACCGGCACTGGGGGAGGGGGAGCCGGTTCGACCGGAAACGATGGGGTGTGGATGAATGGCGGTGCCACGGTCTCTTCGACCAATCCAGCGGGAACAACCACGGGGGACATCACGATCACCGGCACGGCGGGAATTGGTGGGTTTGGAATCAACGTCGAATCCGGCAGCATCACCACCGTCAGTGCGATGGGGGGCACGGCAAACGTCACTCTGATCGCCGACAGCATGAGCATCGACGCCACGAATGCGACGATCACCGTCGGCACAAAGACGGTCACTCTGCGGCAGTTGACCAACGGCAGGGCCATCAACCTCGGCGGAGCCGACGCCAGCGGCATCCTCGGTCTGACTGAGGCGGAGTTGGATCGGATCACGGCGGGTGAGCTGCACATCGGCAACTCGAACAGCGGTGCGATCACGGTGAGTAACGACATTGATCTGACCACTGCCTCAACAGTCGGAGGCGGGACGGTGTTGGTGCTGTGTCTGACGAGCGGCTCGACCGTGACGGCGACTGCGGGTGGGATAGTGGTTTCGGGTTTGGCCATCGTCGCGGGGGGCGCGGTCAACTTCACCGATCTCACGACGAACGTGACGAACCTCGCGATCGACACCTCGACCGGCAACGTGACGTTTGTCGAAGCGGACGGCTTCACCGTGACAACCGTCTGCGGCGAGATGGGGATCGACACTGATGCAGGTTCGGTCAGCCTGACCGTGACTAATGGCAACCTGACCGTGGTGAATACGGCAGCGGTCAGTGGCAACGACATCGACGCGACGACCGGAGTCACAATCACGCTTAACGGTGCGAACAGCGTCTTCACCGTGGACAGCGGTGCCAAGATGCTGACGACATCGGGCGGGATGGCGGTCACGGCGGACAACATGACTCTGACCGGAGCGCTGTCAGCAAACGGCCAAACGGTGGTCCTCAAGCAGAAGACGAACGGGACGCTCATTGATCTCGGTGGAGCCGACGCGGCGGGAACGCTTGGGCTGACCGATGGGGAACTTGACAATGTCACCGCCAGTCAGCTCGACATCGGGAATGCCAGCAGCGGGGCGATTACGGTCAGCGCGGATGTCTCGCCCGCCAACGTCACAACGGTCCATCTGAGGACCGGAGCGGGTGTCACCGGCACGGTGGGCGGGATCGTGGCGAGCAATCTCGCCATCAACGCCGCTGGCGCGGTGGACATCACCGATGCCACGACCGATGTCGATAACCTGGCCATCTCGTCCAGCGGCGGCGGCTCGATCACGTTCCACGATGCCGACGATCTGACGATTACGATGGTAGGCGGACTCAGCGGGATCACGACCTCGAACGCGGACGCCTTGGTCCAGACGGGTGGCACGCTGAGCCTCGGTGCGGATGTGTCGGTCGGTTCGGCCAACGTCACGTTGAACTCGGCGGGAGCGGTGACACAGACGGCGGGAAGC
>JAYVDI010000383.1:0-7440 GCA_043749505.1 Schlesneria sp.
AGGGCCTGCTCGGGACTCATGTAACGCGGTGTTCCCACCACGCTGCCTTCCTGAGTCTGCTGCATCATGGCCGTCGTTCCCAGGGCGTCGTGGGATTCCTTGGCCAGCCGTTTGGCCAGCCCAAAATCCAGCACCTTGACCTGTCCTCGCTCATTCAGGCTGATGTTGGCCGGCTTGATATCCCGGTGCACGATCCGGCTGCGGTGAGCGGCATCCAGGGCGTCGGCGACCTGGACTGCCAGATCGACGACTTGCGGGATCGGCAGTCGTCCTCGTTTTTCCAGGACATGATCAAGAGATCCGCCTTCGATAAATTCCATCGCAATAAACGGCAGGCCATCGTCTGTTTCGCCGACATCGTACACGATGCAGACGTTCGGATGATTGAGGGCTGAGGCGGCTCGGGCTTCCTTCAGAAATCGCTGTCGCCGCTCCGGATCCTTCGCCATTTCCGGTGGCAAGAATTTGATGGCCGCTTTACGTTCCAGCCGAGTGTCCTCAGCCAGGAAGACTTCCCCCATCCCGCCCGCGCCAAGCTTGGCGGTGATGCGATAATGGCTGACGTTTGTACCGATCATCAATTAAGTCTCTCTATTCCTATTACAGATCGCCCGAGCAATTCGCAGCCAGCACCTGACGATGCAAAATCGATGACCAGCGGGGGAATCGCGTACCAGCAACAGTAGCGCATTGACGGCTGTCAACTGTTGTTTCGAAAAGCCATAGTATAGTGAAACTCAACTGGGGCAAGGCGCAAGCACCTCCGGCTGCTGAGGGTCAAAATGGCGTTGCGAACCTGCCGGACTGTTTCTATTCAGTCATTGGCTCACCCGGCTTGCTGCCATTGTAATCGTGCGGAGCCCCGAAGTCGCGTCTGAGAAAGCAGCAACAGCGGAAGGGAGCATCTGGCGCCGGTCGGGGATTCTGAAGCGCCCAATCGTAGATGATTTTTCCTTGGACTTTTCAGCAGCGTCAAAGGAGGGCGTGTCATTTGCATTTGTCCGGTAATTTAACTCGCACCGGTCACCCCAACCGGACTGAGTTTAGTGTGAACTGCTGCTCCGGCGTGTCCCACCGGTGCGAGTTAGTTAGCGGACGGTTCGGTCCGCGCCAATGGGGCCAGTCGTCAGCGGATCCCTCACCACTGATCGATCCAAACAAGGACAGCAATGCCACCATCACAATGAATATGCGATCGCACTGATGACGGTTCATACTGAGACTCCAAAACAGACAGCGACTCTCGAATCGAACCCAGCAAATTGACCGATTTCTCACGCATCATTTCACGCTTTCAATCGCGTAAAGCATATTCCTCGTGGCAACGTAGAGAACGTTGTTTGCGACCACAGGCGTTGAGTAGATCGCTGCGTTCAGATTCATTTCTGCCAATGGAATTACCATCCCCGAAAAGACGGCAGGATCGGCGGTGTGTTTAAAGATCGCCACCTCACCGTCTTCGTCCCCGATATAGACCTTACCGTCCACGATCAAAGCCGAACCCCAGCATTCGGCAAATAAATCATACGTCCAATGCGCCTTCCCGGATTTTGCGTTGACACAATGAAACAGACCGCTGAGATCAAGTACATACAGCACGTCATCCCGGATGGCGACCGTTCCCATGGTACGGTGCATCGTGGTTTCGAAAACGGATGGATCCTCTCCGACGTAGTGCCAGACGGCTGCGGAATTGGGATTCTCACGTTCAAAGTCACCGGCCTTTTCATCCAGAGCCTGGATGCGTTTGTGGGGAATCGGTTTGTTTGGACTCTCCGAGTTGTAAACAATCGTCGGACTGACGTCCCCACGTTTCGTCGGATCGATGCACCACAGATGGCCCTGCCCTTGGCCGCGTTCCGGGTCCTCGCCAACGGCAATATAGACGAAGCCATCGTAGATGCATGTGAATCCGATCAGCAAGTTCCGAGTCGCGCGAGTAAGTGTGTAAATCGATTTCTTGGGATTGCAGTCAAACTTCCAGAGAAGCTTCGAATTGCCCAGGCCATCACCGTCTGGATCAAAGCTGTACAACCAGCCATCGCCGCCAGGAAAAAGGACCTGTGGCTGGTCGCCAAATATGCCATAGCTGGCAGACGCCCACTGGCCGTGCAGAATGTTGCGGCCGGGGGAATTGTCGGTCCAAAGGACCTTGCCCGTGTCACGATCCAGAGCGAAGAAACTTGGGGCATCTGGACTTGGTATTTCGAAATGACCTTCGTCAACGCCATTTGATGTGCAGACAAACAGCAGACCATCTGCCATCAGGATCGAACAATTACTCATGTTGTGCGGTGACACACTCAGTTCTTTGATCATGTCAAAACGCCAGATAATATCGGCTTCGTCGGTGTTTTCATTCGCCTCATCGCGAAACGGCCCATCATTATCCCCGTCGTGGAATCCTTCTGCATCGAGACAGACGACCTCGCCGCGGTTGGTCGTAGCCCACAGCCGATTGCCATCAGCCAGCGGCGTCGAGGGCATGCCTTGATTCGGCCAGTCGTGAACTCTTCCGGTCGCCAGTTTTGGACTGGAATACTGCCAGAGGAACTTGCCGGTGGCTTCTTTCAAACACAGTATCACACCCAGATCCACGGATGCCGGAAATCGCTGCAGGTAACCGTTTCCGTTATTGGTGCCTATGAAAATCTTTCCATTCGCGACACAAGGATTTCCATAGGTTTCCGAACCAAGTTTCGAGGTCCATTTAATGTTTTTCCCGCTCATGATGTCCCACTCTGTCGGGATGTTCTCTCCGGTAGGCGTGTTGTTGCGCTGTCGCGAACCGCCCCACTGCGGCCAGTCGAGAGGGCCGACCTCGAGTGTCAGCCGATCCTCGAGACTTGCTGCGACCGCATCAAAAGGCGGGCCGAGCAGTGTCGCCGCGAGTTGAGGCTCAATGCGCTGCAATGTCTGCCTCGCACCCGCGCGCACAGCGAGATCATTATCGTTCAACGCCGCGACGACAACAGGTACGGCGGCTTTCGCCGCGGGACCAAGTTGCCCGAGTGCGGACATCGCGCTGTTCCGCTGACTGCTGCTGCCGTCCTGAACAATGGTGATCAAAACAGAAACGACAATCCCAGAATCTGCACCGATGCGTCCAAGAGCCGTGATGGCAGCGCGAGCGACAAGGGGTTCTCTGTCGCGGGCGGCTTCGAGCAGAGAAGGGATCGCAGATTGCGCTGTTGTGGAATTGGCACCAAGAATAATAGCGGCGGCACTTCGCACACTGCGATCCTCGTCCTTTAGTCGCGACTGGACACCGTCCAGTACGCCTGTTTCCCCAAACAGCCTTACGAGAGCCAGCACGGCGGCACGACGCATTGTCGGATCAAGGTCCTTCAGCGAATTTCGAATGGCCAGGGCCGCCTCTGATGGATTCTTTTCCATCAATATCAGGGCTTGAATGGCTATGTCGCGGTGTTCGGTCTTTGCACCACCAGCAGCCTTAAGTAGCACCGGTACGGCGGCGGGACCAATTTGCCCCAGTGCGATCCCTGCTGCCGTGGTCAGTTGTGATCTGAGTCGATCGTGGATTTGATCATTGAACGCAGCATTGAGGGCAGGAATTGCCGGAGCGGCGGCGGCACCTGCCTCTCCCAGTCGAACTGCTGCAGCGATTGACCGCTCATCGCGTTGCCAAAGCAATTGAATCTGCCGTTTGATCACCGGTTCAATGGCCGCATCTGCGGCTCGCTCCTCCTCAGTTGGAAAATAGTATGTTTGCACCGGGCGGAATCCTTCAATTCCTCCCCGCGTATCCGGGATGTTGGACACACGGCCCGCAGATCGCAATTTGAGCGGGTGTTCTGTAAACGCTCCACCGCGCAATACCCGGCGGGAATTATTTTCGACGATTGACGGGTCAATCGCATATTCGAGGCGGGAATCGGGCCGCGCGGGGGGACGCGGATAACCTTGGAATTGGTTATGGCACCACTCGTACGCGTTTCCCAGCGTATCGAACAAACCAAAGTCATTTGGTTTGAGAAGTCCGACAGTACGAAGCTGGTTGTTCCGTTTGAATTGGTACCAGCCATATTCCGCCAGTAGCTCTTCACTGGTGCCGTAGGAGCGACTGGTTTGCGAACCGGCACGACAGGCATATTCCCACTCTGCTTCAGTCGGCAGGCGATATCCGCGCAGTAGACCGGCCATTGGCTTGGCCCTCATTCCATCGGAGTATTCTCCATTGGAATTCGGCAGGTAGCACCACTGGCCGGACGGGATTCCGGCTCGCTCGCTCAACCAATTGCAGTATGCAGCCGCTTCGTACCAGGTGACAATTTGCGGAATGTCACCGGAATTCAAGTTCTGCTGGTCCGACGCCGGCGCGATTCTCGTTCTGGTAAATGCCTGAAACTGTTCCCTTGTGACCTCGTGCGACGCTATGGCAAAGTTTTCGACGATCAAGCGTTGATGCGGAAACTCACTCTCGACACGATCCGGTTCCGTGAGCGGTGATCCCATGATGAAGTCGCCCGGCTTCACGACGACAAAGGTCCGCCCCTGAAAATCAACATACCACTGCTGCAACCTTTGCGGGAGAAGGCCCATCAGCTTCCCGGTCATCTCACCGATAAGCTCCTGCTGATCCCATTTGCGCAGCAGCCATTCTGATGCCGCGTGCAAGCCTGCGTCCGGATCATGTACATAGAGTTCAACAAGTTTCCCGATGATTGGGGGACGTGAGGTAACCGGCAACTGCACTTCCGAAAACTCACCGATTGCCAGAATCAGACCACAGCGAATCGACGCGTCCTTCTCTGCATCCAGCTGCCGCAGCAATGGCTGCGGATCGCCGCCGCGCGCGGCCAGCCAATGAATCAAATAACTTCGCGCTCGTGGATCCGGACTGTGCTGCATGAGAGGAAACACTGAGTCAACCGTCCCAGTCAGGTAGAGTGCAACGGCAGTGCTGGCGCGACGCCTGGCCACCACATCCGTCTCTTCGTCGTCGGCATTGGAGGCTACAGGTGTGGAAAGCAACTTCGCCCCCAGCGCAATTAATTTGTCCGGGTGCCGTTGCATCGCTCGGAAGAGCACCGCAAACTGAGATTCATCGGCGTCGGTGAGCAGGTCGAACAGTGTATCCGGACGATCGGCAGCGAAATCCGCTAGTGTTTCTGCTGCGTAAATGCGGGACTGTTGGCGTTCCCCGGTCCGGCGATAAATGACACTCAGCGGCACCAATAACTGCAGTCGCGCGGGCCGAAGAGCCGTACGCCATGCCACTAGTTCCGACGCTTCCAGTGTGACCAGCCGTTCTGCCACAAACTCGCGGATGGACTGCCAGCGCAGGTCGTCCGGCGCATAGGTTGCCAGAGCGCAGGCCGCCTGAAATCTGCGATGGACGTCCGCGTCCGATTCGGTCGCGACGACCCACAAAGAAGCGATTGATGGCGACGAGTGTGTTGACAGTGCATCCCGCAACACCGGGAACTGTGCCTCCGTCACATGCAACATCTCTTCCTGAACGTATTTCGCTTTGCCAGTGTCAGATGGAAGCAAAGCGAGGGCTGTGTGAAGCTTTGCCGCAGACCGATCCGCTGCCTGATCAAACTGTCGGTTGAGTAACGGTTCCACCCATGCTCGAAACGGCTGGATCTCAGTGACGATTGAAGGGACCTGAGTTGTATCGGCGTGCATCAATGCAGCCACTAAGGATTCAGCACGGGCAATCTGCTGTTGTTGAAGAACCGCCCTGCGAATCATGATTCCAGCCAGGCTCGCTGAAATGACAAGGACAGCGATCAACCCAGTGAGGCCGGCCACCATGGGATTTCTGCGGCACCACCGCCATGAACCAGCCAAGCGTGTCACCGGGCGAGCCAGAATCGGACGGCCTTCCCGGAAACGTTGCAAGTCCTCCGCCAGGAGCTGGGCGGTTCCATACCGGCGGTGGGGTTCCTTTTGCAGGCATTTCAGGCAGATCGTTTCGAGGTCACGAGGTATGCCGGGATTTAAGAGTCGCGGTGAAGCGGCTTCCACGTGGATCACTTGCTCGATCGTCTTCAAAACCGAATCGGCCCTGAACGGCGCGCGGCCGGTTAGACATTCATAGAGAACCGCGCCCAATGAATACACATCGCTGCCAGGTCCGATCAAGCAGCGATTGCCTTGCGCTTGTTCGGGAGGCATGTAACTGGGAGTCCCAACGATTTGGCCGGTATGGGTAAGGTCATTGCCACCTTCGACTCGCATCGCTAAGCCAAAATCGGTGATGCGAACTTGATCGTGGCTGTCGATCAGAATGTTCGATGGCTTCAGATCGCGGTGCAGTATCCCTTTTTGATGTGCATAATGAATGGCTTCGGCCATTTGCCGAACATAGGTAGCTGCCTGCTTCGCCAACAACAGGTTCTCTCGCAGAATTTTCGCCAAGTCGCGACCCTCGACATAGTCCATCGAAAAGTAATGCCAGCCTTCGTGCTGACCCACCTCGTGAATCGAGACGATGTTTGGATGTTGAAGTCCTGCGGCTGCTTGTGCCTCGACTTGAAATCGCTGTACATCTTGCTCACTGGCCAATCGGCCTGAGATAATCATCTTCACGGCCACGACGCGCCCAAGCGTGGTTTGACGAGCCTTGTACACAACTCCCATCCCGCCGCGAGCGATCTCTTCCAGCAGTTCATAGTTCCCAATATAACTGAGTAGTTGTCCTGGCCCCACGGCCTGAGCCAGCGAGTCGCCAAAACCTCGAATCGGTGCTGCTATCTGATTCATACGGTCGTGCTGACCGAAGAACTGTCGCAGTTCGTCCGCAAGTTCCGCATGTCGCTCCAGTATTTGGTGCTGATCGGGTGCCGAACCAGCTTCGCAGCCGCGGATATAGTCTGCAATGACCGCTTCCAACTGGTGCCTGCGGTTCGCATCGTCGCCGGATTCTCTCTCGCTGTTTTCAGTCATACTACTTCGCCAAGCCTTGGACAATCTTGAGCACTTCTTCGATATCAGCTGCAGGGTTTTTGACTTCTCGGATGGAAACAATCTTTCCGTCTCGATCAGCCACGATCGTCCAGCGTGCGAGCGTGACCGGGCGTGGCAACATCATAGGCTTGCCCTCTGCGTCAAGCAGCGGTTTACGGTCCGCATCAATCGGCCGAACTTGGCCTCCCTTGCTCACCGGTACTCCCAGTATTTTGGCTAGCTCTCCCTCGGTATCCGAGAGTAGGTCATGCTTGAGACCGAAAGTCTTCTTGAACAGGCTATGTGTCGCCGCTTCGTCCCCACTGACTCCGACAACTTCCACGCCAAGCGATTCGATCTTTTCCAAGCCGTCGCGATACGCTTGAGCTTGTCGAATACATCCACCCGTGAAGTCACCAGGATAGAAGTACATCACGAGCACACCCTTGCCGATATGTTCCGACGATTTCCATACCTTTCCAGTATCATCGACGCTCTCGAATGCAGGCAACGCATCGCCGA
>JAYVDI010000384.1:0-8404 GCA_043749505.1 Schlesneria sp.
GGAACGCACCGTGATTGGGAACGGCATCCCTCTCGGTGCGTTCCGAAGACTCCACGCACCCTACGTGTTTCATCACGCCCAAAAATGTCTCGGATGTCGTAAATGCACAGCCCCTAAGAACCAACTTGGCGGCGTCTCTGCGGGAAAGCGAATTGACTGAGCGTCAATTGTTCTCTGGAAGCCCTTCGGCGTGTCCGATGTTCTGGACCGGCGCGAAGATCGCCTGCACTTCGTGGAGCAAGTCAGCATCGATCGGTTCGGCGAGCCACTTCGCCCAATTGCGGATGTTGTTGGGATTCGCGCTGCCAGCGACGGTCGTTGTGATGTCGGGGTGAGCACATGAGAACTGCACCGCGAGCTTGGCGATGTCGCTCCCGTGCTTGGCACAGAGTTCAGCGGCCTGACGAGCGGCGGCTTTGACGGCTTCCGGCTCCTTCAGCCACGCGGGCAGCGGTGCGTTCGTCAGCAATCGAGCGGAGAACGGCCCGGCGTTCATGACTCCGACGCCCTTCGCGGTGAGGTACGGCACGGACTCGTCGGCGAACCGCGTGTTCTGGAGCGTGTATTGGTTGTACGAGAGGACGCAATCGACATCGATCTGGTCGCAGATGAATCGAAAAATCTTCTGGGGATAACCACTGAAGCCGATGAAGCGAACTTTGCCCTGCTGCTGAATCTTCCTCAACGCGGGAATGGTCTCGTCCACGATTTGCTGCATCGGAACGAACTCGATGTCGTGGCAGAGAATGATGTCGAGGTGATCGGTTCCGAGCCGGTGCAGGCTGACATCGACACTCTCGGCGACTCGCTTCGCACTGAAATCAAAATGCGGCAAGTCGTAACGACCGAGCTTCGTGCAGAGCGTGTAGCTGTCGCGTGGCACGCCTCGCAGAGCGATCCCCAGCAGCACCTCGCTCATGCCTCGCCCGTAGAACGGCGACGTATCAACGAAGTTAAGCCCACAATCGAGCGCCACGCGCACGCTGTGGAGTGCCTCATCGAGCTGCACGCTGCGGAACTCTTGCCCCAGCGAGGAGGCCCCGAAGCTGAGAACCGGAAGTTCGAGTCCAGTCATTCCAAGCGGTCGAGTTTGCATGATGTCTTTCGGAGCGGGACTCACGGAGTCGAGTATTTTGGGCGATGAAGTTAGTGGAATTGCGGTCTCAAGTTGAGAACTTCTCGAAGCGCACGCCAGCAACCAGACGAGCGCGAAGAGTGTTGTCGCTGACCAGTGGATTCGGCAAGGGAGGACCGTGTGATCGACCACTTCAATTGTGATGTCCCGAACGCGGTCCAGCAAAGAGGCTACTGCTTTGTCAGAGCAAAGAATTGGGGTCGGGTACATTAGCCGCTGGGCGCTAGCCCTCGGTTCATCCGGGAGTAACCGGGGGCTAGCGCCCAGCGGCTGATTTGGTGAACCCTCATTTCAAGCTTTGATGAAGCATTATGTGTGAACTTGCCGCAGCTTTGCATCCTCGCGCGAGGGACGACATGATCGCGGCACGCGACGACCGCTCGAACAGCGTAGACTCGACTCGGTCAGCAACAAGGAATCCGACGTGCCATCGAGCGACATTTCTCCCGACCTGATTAATCGCATCCTCGCCGGAGATCGCGAGGGCTTGGCAGAGATGTTTACGCATTATCGGCCCCGCTTGCTGCGGCTCGTCGAACTGCGGTTACACCCCAAACTGCGCGGTCGTGTTGATCCCGAAGACGTGCTGCAAGAGGCGTGGTTGAAAGCCGTCGATCGGATGAGCTACTTCCTGCGCGATGCCTCGCACTCGACCTTCATTTGGTTCCGGCTCATCACGACACAAACTTTGATCGAGATGCACCGCCGCCATCTCGGGGCCGAAAAACGAGACGCAGGGCGTGAGCTGTCAATTCACGGTGGCTGGGACGCCGACTCCACCGCGTCGTCGCTGTCGTTTTCGTTGCAGGGCCGACTGACTTCGCCCAGTAGCGCAGTGCGCAAGGATGAGTTGGCGAAACAGATCGAAGTCGTCCTGCGGGGCATGGACGAAATCGATCGTGAAATTCTGGCGCTGCGGCACTTCGAGGAACTGACCAATCGCGAGGTCTCGCAAGTTCTCAACATGTCCGAACAGGCGACAAGTGCCCGCTACTTGCGAGCACTCGGCCGACTGAAGAAGCTGCTCCAACTGATCCCCGATATGCGGAGTTCGTAAACCGATCGCGACGATCAGTGAAGCATTCTCGGCGAGCCGTGCCCGTCAGGCCACGGGTTTGTGCGGCGTCAAGAACCCGCAGCCTGACGACGTGCGGCTCGCTCACCGGCAACCGCGTGAGATCTGTACAACTAACCTCGCACCCTTTCTCTCCGTGATGGTCTGCCTGACATGCCTCTTTCGTCCGATCACTCGGAACTAAACCTCGATGGCTTCCCGTCGCAATTGGACTCTGCTGGCCTCGCGTCATGCGAGCAGCTCGATGTCTTGATGACGTTGTTCACGAATGAGGTGCGAGCCGGACTCAATCCGTCGATTGAGGCGTATGCGCAGCGGCACCAGGAACTCGCGGACGACATTCGCGAACTGTTTCCGCTCGTGGAAACACTGGAGCATTGCCGCGACCGAAAGGAGTCCGAATGCGTGCGTTACCGCTTTCCGCAGGAGTTTCGGATCGAGCAACTCGGGGAATATCGCATCGTGCGGGAGTTGGGTCGCGGTGGCATGGGCATCGTGTTTGAAGCGTTCGAGCCGGGAATGCAACGCCCGGTCGCGATCAAGCTGCTCCCCTGGCGTTTTCGTGAAGACCGGCCTCAACGCGCCGAGCAACTTCGCAACGAAGCGGCAACGATTGCTCGTTTGCGGCATCGCAACATCGTGCCGATCTATTCCTTCGGGCAGCATGACGGCTACTGGTATTACGTAATGCAATACGTGGCGGGAGTCAGCCTCGGTTGGGTCACGCGCCGCTTGCGAGAACCTTCCGGTCTCGTGACGGCCGAGGAAATTCACCGCATCGCGCGCAGCGGTTCGTTCGCGGTGAAGGGGCTGGTCGAACCGATGGTCGAGACGACCGATCGCACGATTTCGCAAGACTCTTGGATGGCGTTCGCCCGAATGGGAGTGCAGGTCGCGCAGGCCCTGGCCTACGCGCACCGTGAGGGTGCCCTGCACAATGACATCAAGCCCGACAATCTATTGCTCGATACCGTCGGGAAAATTTTTGTAACGGACTTCGGCGTCG
This sequence comes from Schlesneria sp., assembly GCA_043749505.1. Lineage (GTDB taxonomy): Bacteria > Planctomycetota > Planctomycetia > Planctomycetales > Planctomycetaceae > Schlesneria. The sequence goes on from JAYVDI010000384.1 coordinate 3,217, forward strand.
GATTGAATTGGGTGGAGGACAACTCCGCGCATGATGATCAACCCGTCGGCACGCTTCGATACATGGCTCCCGAACGACTCGACGGGCACCCGAGTACCACGACGGACATCTACGCACTCGGAGTCACGCTTTATGAATTGGTCACAGGCTCAGCGCCGTTCGATCATGAAGACCGCAGTCGGCTCACCGAGTTGATCTTGGAAGGGAAGCCTCTCGCTCCGCGCGAACGAAAGCCACAGCTTCCCATCGCTCTCGAAACGATCATTCTCAGGGCGATGGCCAAGGAGCCGAGTCGCCGCTATGCGACTGCCAACGAACTCGCCGCCGATTTGCTACGGTTCATCAAACGCCAACCGATCACCACGATTCGCAGCAGCCTGTGGGACATACTGTTGTCTTGGCGAAAACGACCCGAATGAGAACGGCGCAATCGCGTCGGCCGAAATCGCGATGCGACATCCTACCGGAGGGTTTTCAGGGGCCGGAGAGCGAATGAAGAAGTCGAATGAGGGAGGAGCCACTTGGAGTGGGTGCCATTGAATGTTCGCTGCAACAGGCCGTCCTGAGAAATCGTCCAATTGCTGGCTCGCGCGCTGGACGTTAGCATCCGACCCGCTGAGTACGGCGGTGGCTGTCGATCGAGACTCGACACCATTCCCATCCTTTGCCTCCTCCCCTTCACTCCCTCCCGGAAATTGTGGCCGTGGCCTTTTTGAAAGTCACCAAAGGATCGTCTGCCGGACAGGTGCTGACCCTGTCGGGCGAACGCACGATTTTGGGGCGTCATCCAAGTTGCCAAGTCGTGTTGGACAACGGCTCCGTCAGCCGCCAGCACGCTCTCATTATCGAGACCGGCGGGGCGCACTTTGTTGAGGACTTGCACAGTCGCAACGGGACTCAGGTGAACGGCACGTCGATCCGCGGACGCACCGAGTTGGCTGACGGCGACGAACTGCAAGTGTGTGACTACGCGTTCCTGTTTATGCGGCAGATCGAGCGAGTCGTCGTCGGACCCGTTACAGGATCGGCACCTCTCAGCAAGTCGGCCGTACCTTTGGTGAACTTGCTGAGAGAGACGGTGGACGATTCGGATGACGGTTCCAACAAGGATGTCGGCCCCACGGGATCGCACACAGATACCAAAAAAATGTCGGACAATTCGTCGGTCATCGCCGCGCTGCAAGCGGGGTCGTCGGCGCGTGGTCTTCGCTTGAATGTGCGGCCCGAAGCCAAGTTGCGGGCGGTTCTCGAGATCAGCGCGGCCCTCGGTCGCCTGCTCAAGCTGGGTGACGTGTTGCCGGTGATTCTAAAGTCGCTCTCCAAGATTTTCCCACAGGCCGACTGGGGCTTCGTCCTGTTGAAAGAGGGCGATGGCGACAAGATGCGGACCAGTGCGTCCTGGTCACGGCGTCCTGACGATGAGGACGAAGTTCCGATCAGCATGACTGTCGTGCGGCAGGCGATGCAGGACGGGCAGGCGATTCTCAGTGCCGACGTGATGGGCGACCGACGATTTCAGTCGAGTGAGAGTTTGAGCGAACTTCAGCTTCGCTCGCTGATGTGCGTGCCGTTGACGGACTCGACCGGAGCCGCACTTGGCGTGATTCAGCTCAGCACGCTCGATGTCTCTCAACCGTTCAATGCCGACGATTTGGACTTGCTTGTGAGCGTGTCCGTTCAGGCGTCGCTCGCCGTTGAGAACGCGACACTGCACGACACGGTCCTCCGCCAGCGAGACTACGAGCGCGACATGCAATTCGCCGCGCAGGTCCAACTTGGGTTCCTACCCGACCAAGCTCCGAAACTGCCGGGTTACGAGTTCGCAGACTTCTATGAAGCCGCGTTCAGCGTTGGCGGGGACTACTTCGATTACGTTTGGTTGCCAGATGGGCGAGTCGCGGTGGCAGTGGGGGATGTTGCGGGGAAAGGAGTCTCGGCGGCATTGCTCATGGCGCGGCTACATGCTTCGGCACGTTATCACTTGCTCAGTGCCTGCTCGGCATCCAAGGCCATGAATAGCCTCAATGTGGAAGTTGCCACGAGCGGTCTCGGGTTTCGATTCATTACGCTGGCGTTTGCCGTCGTCGATCCGAAAACAAACGAGATCAGCATTGCCAACGCGGGACACCTCCCGCCCGCCCGCCGCCTTGCCGACGGCAGCGTCGAATTGATCGGCATGAACGAATCCGGGATGCCGCTGGGAGTGGTTGCCGATCAGCAGTTTGAGGAGTTGGTCATTCGTCTCCAGCCCAATGAGTCGCTCGTTTTCTATACCGATGGGATCACCGAGGCGATGAACGAAGGCAGCGAGCTGTTTGGCAAGGAACGCTTGATGAACGCTCTCGCGTCGTGCCAGGGAGACTCCGAGGCATTGGTGAAAAGCCTCGTCACGGCCGTCGAAAACTTCTGTGACGCCCGCCCGCAGCGCGATGACATCTGCGTGACAGCCATCCGTCGGCTCCACTAATCAAGGGACGCAACACGGTGTCCCTCGACAGCCTTCAAGTTCTCGGCGATGGCGGCCATGTCGCGCGGCGACTCAGTCATTACGAATCGCGCTCACAACAATTGGAGATGGCGGCGGCTGTCGAACAGGCCATTGCGTCCGAAGAGCATCTCATCGTGGAAGCCGGAACGGGAACCGGGAAGAGCTTCGCGTACCTCGTTCCGGCGATCCTCGCTGCGACCGCCGGTCAGGGGGAAGGACGTCCGCGCCGCAAGGTTGTGATCTCCACGCACACGATCAGCCTGCAAGAGCAGCTCATTGCGAAGGACATTCCATTTCTAAACGCGATCCTACCGGTCGAGTTCTCTGCCGTGTTGGTCAAAGGCCGGTCAAACTACGTCAGCCTGCGTCGCATGAAGGGAGCCGTCGAACGATCTCATTCGCTGTTTTCGCGTCCTGATGAGATGGACCATCTGAAGCACATCGTCGAATGGTCGCAATCAACGGGAGACGGCAGCCTGTCGGACTTGTCGTTCAAACCGTTACCGCAGATCTGGGATGAAGTCCGCAGCGAACACGGCAATTGTTTGGGGAAGTCCTGCCCGACGTACGACAACTGCCTGTACTATCGCGCTCGCAGACGCATCTGGAACGCCGACGTGCTGGTCGTGAACCACGCGCTGTTCTTCGCGGACCTCGCGCTGCGTCGCGAAGGGGCGAGCGTGCTGCCCGATTACGACGTGGTCGTGTTCGATGAGGCTCACACGTTGGAGCAGGTCGCCGCCGATCATCTCGGTCTCTCCGTCACGAGCGGCCAGATCGAGTACATGCTGAACAAGCTCTACAACGATCGGACTCAGAAGGGGCTGCTCGTCAAGCTGCCGATCTCCAGTGTCGAAGCCTTGCAGGCACAGCATCAGGCCGAGCAACTCGTCGATCGCGCCCGGTTCCTCGGCCGCGATCTATTCGACGCGTTGCGAGAGTATCAGCGGACGAGCGGCTCGAAGAACGGACGGCTGCGCCAACCGCCCAATATCGTGAACGAAGTCAGTCCCGTGCTGAAGGAACTCGCCGCGCAGGTGATCGCCATCTCGAAGCCGATTCAACGTGACGAACAGCGCATTGAGTTCACGGCTGCAGCCGAACGCTGCGTCGGGTTGGCAAACTCACTGAACTCGTGGCTCCAGCAAACGGCCCCCGATTCGGTCTATTGGCTGGAAGTGAGCGGCCCGCAACATCAGCGCGTCCGCATGGTCTCGGCTCCTGTCGATGTCGGGCCGGTCCTGCGCGATGAACTGTTCTCGAAAGTGAAGACGGCGATCCTCACCAGCGCGACGCTGGCGGTCGGCCATCAAAGCTTCGACTTCATCCGCCAGCGACTTGGCCTCACGAAATCGAACGAACTGAAGCTCGGCAGCCCCTTCGATTACCGCAAGCAAATGAAACTGGTCCTGCCAGAAGGAATGCCTGATCCGACCGAGTCTCCCGCTGATTACCTTTCCGCCGTCTGTTCGCGAATCCAAGAGTACGTCGATGCGACGAAGGGCCGTGCGTTCGTTCTCTTCACGAGTTATCAGATGCTGCGTGAGGTCGCTCGTCGAATGACGCCGTGGTTCGTCAAGCACAACTACGGGCTGTTCGTACAGGGGGACGAGATGCCCCGCACGCTCATGCTCGAAAAGTTTCGAGCCGATCCGGCGGGAGTCCTCTTCGGGGCAGACAGCTTTTGGCAGGGTGTCGATGTTCCGGGGGATGCACTCCAAAACGTCATCATCACCAAACTGCCGTTCAGCGTGCCGGACCAACCCTTGCTCGAAGCCAGACTCGAAGCGATCCGCGCCGACGGCGGCAATCCGTTCATGGACTATCAAGTCCCCGAAGCGATCATCAAGCTCAAGCAGGGAGTCGGCCGACTGATCCGCACGCGCACCGACACCGGCCTCGTGGCGATCCTCGACCCACGGATCCGAACCAAGCGGTACGGCCAACTGTTCCTCGACAGCCTGCCCGACGGTTGCATCATCTCGACTCCGTGAGGGCGAGCTTCCGCGAAAGTATCAGCGAGGTTTGAGAGAGGCTTGGCAGAGGTGCCTCACCCGTTTATCATCCCGCCCTCTTGCGGGGGACTCGGTTAAACGAGTTCCCCGCAAGTCAGGAGAGGTGACAGAGTGGCCGATCGTGCTGGACTCGAAATCCAGTGTGGGGTCACACCCACCGAGGGTTCGAATCCCTCCCTCTCCGTTTTGAACGCCACGCCGGACGCAGCCTCGCGGTGTGCGTCCGGCGTGGGGGCGTTTTGGGGGGCGAGTTTTGTGACAATTGCAGGGACTCGGCTCCGCTCAACAGCCTGTTGAACAAGGTGGGGCGGACGCCCGAAACCAATTAGAAATCACGGCCGAGGGCGTCCGTGCTACGGTTTTTCAACCGGCTGCCAAGGGGCTGTGCATCTATGTAAGTCCCAGAGTTCACGAGGACTTCACCATCCTCATTTTTCTGCCGCTCTCTTTCTGTCTCCCCGCTTCAGTCTGGCAGGAAGAAGTAGACAGAAAGAGAGCGGCAGAAAGATTGCAGAGCGAAGAGTCGGCACGGGACGGAGACGTGTGCCGATCCTGCAAAGCGTGGTGTCGTTCTGAACAACGGCACCACGCACCCGACGGCCATTCTCGGGCGGAGTAAATGCACCGCCACTTAGGATCGGCACGGAAATAACTGTCGCAGATTGTCGTGGTTCGCTCCGCGAAC
>JAYVDI010000385.1:0-9912 GCA_043749505.1 Schlesneria sp.
GAGGTCTCGCAGGAGTTGGACTCGCGCCTTGAGGATGTACGCGATCTTCATCGGGCCGAACGTCTCGAAGAACTTCAGGCCGTGATAGCTCGGGTCGGGCTCGGTCAATTCGGGGAACTTGCCGTTGCCCCAGTTGAAGTCGCCCTTCTCGATGATGACTCCGCCGATCGACGTGCCGTGGCCGCCGATGAACTTCGTGCAGGAGTGGACGATGATATCGGCCCCCCACTGGAACGGATTGCACAGCACGGGCGAGGCCAGCGTGTTGTCCACGATCACCGGAATCCCGGCGTCGTGCGCGATCTTCGAGATCGCCTCGAAGTCAGGCACATCCACTCGCGGGTTGCCGATTGTTTCGAGGTAAATGCAGCGCGTCTTGTCGTCGATCGCCTTGCGGAAGCCCTCGACATCGTGCGTGGGAACAAACTTCGTCTTGATACCGAACTTGGGGAACGTGTAGTGGAACAGGTTGTACGTCCCACCGTAGAGACTCGTCGCCGAGACGATGTTCTGTCCGGCCTGACAGATGTTGAGAATTGCCAGCGATTCGGCCGCCTGTCCCGACGCAACTGCCAATCCGCCCGAGCCCCCTTCCAGCGCGGTGACTCGCTTTTCGAGCACGTCGGTCGTCGGATTCATGAGCCGCGTGTAGATGTTGCCGAACGCCTGCAACCCGAACAGGCTGGCCGCATGTTCGGTGCTGTTGAACGTGTACGAGGTCGTCTGATAGATCGGCACCGCCCGCGAATTGGTCGTCGGATCGGGCACCTGTCCGGCGTGGAGACACTGCGTGGCGGGCTGCATGTTGTCGGTCATGTTGGGCTTTCTGTGAGGTCAGGGAAACGGACAAAAGTGAGACGCCCAGAATCACCGAAGGGCGTGGTGACTGAAGAGACGCTCGTACTCGCGTACTCGTGATTGCAGTAAAGGTTCCGCCCATGAATCGGGCGATTGAACCCGCAGATAAAGCCATTCGGCTCATCGGCAGTGCTGCTTCTGTGAGGCCACTTCGTCACCCATTGTGGGCGGCACGTGAGGGGCGGAATCGTAAGTGCCGCAGATTGGAAACGCAAACCGCGTTCGAGTTCGCCTGGGACCGACCGCCGACGGGTCCGTATGCCGCAGAGAACTGCATGTTGCCAGAGAATTGGCAGGAGGCGGGGCAACCTCGGACTCGGATCAGAATCAGAACGCCAGCCAGCAGGTTGGATGAGCCAAAGCGTGAAGGCGATCTGCCAACCGAGCTTAAACTCGCTTCGGATTGGAGGTTGGCCAATGATCGGTGCGTCGCTGAGTTCGCGCGAACCCAGCGACGTGACCAGGATCAATTCAGACTCGGGTTACTGAGAGGCCGAGGGGCGCGAGTTCCGTTTGCGATCCTGCTCGGTGAGCCAAATCTTGCGGAGGCGGATGATCGATGGCGTGACCTCGACGTACTCGTCGTCTTCGATGTACTCCAACGCCATTTCGAGAGACATCTTGCGGGGCGGCTTGAGGATGACGTTCTCATCCGTTCCCGACGACCGCATGTTCGTCAGCTTCTTTTCCTTGATGGGATTGATGGTCATGTCACTGTCGCGAGCGTTCTCACCCACGATCATTCCTTCGTAAATCTCATCTCCTGGCGAGACGAAGAAGTCTTTTCCATCCTGCAACTTGAACAGGGCGAACGGCACCGCCTTGCCGGTTTCCTGCGAGATCAGCACGCCGTTCGCGCGGTGCGGGACTTCCCCTTCGATCGGTTTGTACTGGTCGAAACGATGATGAATGACGGCTTCGCCCTTGGTGGCGTTCAGCAGCCGAGTTCGGATGCCGATCAGGCCGCGCGACGGGATCGAGAACTCGACGTGAGTGAAGCCGAGAGAGTTGCCGACCAAGTCGATCACCTCACCGCGACGATTGCCGACCGTTTCCATGACTGGTCCGAGGTTGGTCGTCGGGACATCAATCTCGAGCAACTCGAACGGTTCGCACATCTTGCCGTCGATCAGCTTGCGAATGACGGTCGGCTTGCCGACGGACAGCTCGTACCCTTCGCGACGCATCGACTCGATCAACACGGCCAAGTGCAGCACGCCACGCCCCGAAACCTTGAAGGCTTCCTTGTCGCCGGATTCTTCCACGCGCAGAGCCACATTGGCTTCGAGTTCTCGGTTGAGGCGGTCGCGAATGTGGCGCGTTGTCAGGTACTTGCCGCCCGTTTCTTTGTTGCCTGCGAACGGAGACGAATTGATCGTGAAGGACATTGAAATGGTTGGCTCATCGACACTGATGCGTTCCAGCGCGACGGCGTTCAATGGGTCGGCGACGGTGTCGCCGATTTCGGGCTTATCGAGGCCGGTCAGCGCGACGATGTCGCCAGCGGTTCCTTCAGGAACTGCGGTTCGACCGAGCTTGTCGAAGACCTCTACCGCGACGACCTGCTGCGCAAACTTGACGCCACCAGCCTTCATCAACACCACTTTTTGACCCGGCTTGATGGTGCCGCTGACGATCCGTCCCGTGGCAATGCGTCCGACGAACTCGGAGTAGGCCAGTGATGTCACCATCATTTGGAACGGCCCCGTCGGATTCGTGAGCGGGCCGGGGATGCAGCGCACGATCGTATCGAGCAGCGGTTTGATGTTGTCGGAAGGGATCGTCGGGTCGAGCGTCGCATAACCGGCGCGGCCGCTGGCGAAGACGTAGGGGAAGTCCAGCGTCTTATCGTCGGCTCCCAGTTCCACGAACAGGTCGAAGGTCTCTGTCAGGACTTCCTGCGGCCGAGCGTCGTGCCGGTCAATCTTGTTCACGACGACAATCGGCTGCAGCCCAATCTCCAACGCCTTCTTGAGCACGAACCGCGTTTGTGGACGAGGGCCTTCAAACGCATCGACGAGCAGCAGCACGCCGTCGGCCATGCGCAGCACGCGTTCGACCTCACCGCCAAAATCGGAGTGGCCCGGCGTGTCGATGATGTTGATCTTGATGTCGCCGTACATCAGCGCAATGTTCTTGGCGAGAATCGTGATGCCCCGTTCCCGTTCCTGATCGTTTGAGTCGAGGATGCAGTCACCCTGAAGTTGGGACTCACGGAACTGGCCACTCGACTTGAGCAGGCAATCGACGAGCGTGGTCTTCCCATGATCGACGTGGGCAATGATGGCAATGTTGCGGATATCGAACCGGCGCATGATGGAAAGACTCGGCGAGACAGCTTTCCACACCGGGAAAGTTGCTCAGGAAACAAACGGGGACAGACTGACAGACCGACCGGGGAGAGGGAAAAGCGAAGAGGCGGACTCACGGGCAGGCAAACTGACAGAACGACACACGCCACGCCGACTGAAGCCGGGGCATGACGGGGCGAGAGGATAGCAGACTGGCTAACGAGGTTGAAGCCAATGCCGCTTGATGAAGAATTGATGAGCAGTCGTGCTGGCTAGTGTGCAGGGGACACAACGGCAGAGAATTCAATCAGGCGAGTTACGAGGGCGACCCTTCCGACACTCTGTGGCGATGTCTGCTGTGTCACGTCGTGCCGCGACCACTTGTCCATTCCATTCGTGTTGTTCGCCAGCTTGGCTCAGAAGTGCTTTTGTAGTTCGCTCGCAATGCATGCTTGCAGATCGTCAAGCTGGCGACGAATTTCTGGCAACTCATGGGCCACGCGAGGAAAGTCGAAGGCTGCCGCGAGTTTTTCCACATGGGCCAATCTTTTTACAAGGTCGGTCGCCCCGACGATGCTCGCGGTTCCCTTCAGTGTGTGCGCGGCTCGCTGGAGTTCCACCGCGTCGCGTTTTGCGAGTGACCGATGGATTTCCGAATGCACTTTCGGGCTTTCTTCCTGAATCAACCGCATCACATCGACCAACAACTCCTGCAATCCCCCCAATCGTTCGAGAGCCTGTTCACGATTGAAGACGATCGGGCGCACAACGGCGGTTTGACTCACCGCATCCAAAATCGCGGTGCTTCTCTGCGGCACCCGATCCACTCCGCAGGGTGAGTCCTGCGGTTTGATTTGATCCAGTGCCGTGGCGAAGTCGAACCCTTGGAAAATCGTTGCGTCGGGTGGAGGCGATTGGAGCAACATTGCAACTCATCTCGAAAAGTAATCGTCTTTGACAATAGGAGGACGGTCGTGTTCTTGGGACACGGGGACGCAATCACTTCCCGATTTCCCTCGAATGAACCGTGGGCTAGCGCCCAGCGGCTAATTTGTGAAACCCCAATTTCAAGCATTAACGAGGCTGCTAGCCCCTCAATGTAACGGGCCTTCTCAAGGATAGGTCAGATTTTGACGGATGACGAAGGATGGGCAACCGTCAAAGCCAGTTCTTGTGGGCTGACCGCGACAAGGATGGACGTTACGGGGTGTGATGATTATTCGCGGTGACAAACCGAGTCGTGAATTGGTTGCGTTGGCGATGCGATCGCGAGCCTCCCGTTGTGACAATCCGTCACGGGTTTTCGTTCGGCAACATGTCTGCGCTCGGCTGTTTTCTTTTGACAACTTGGAATCACGACCTAGGTTTCTGCAACGCGACACGGCGAGAGCGGTGCGGGCAGTGAGGGGCTGCCTGATGACACTCTCGAACGATGTCCATTCCAACTGAAGGTACGAACATGTCGAGAATCTTGGTGGTTGATGATTCCGCTGTCGAACGCCGCATGATCGGCGGACTCTTGGGTGAGAATCCCGATTGGACGATCGACTACGCCGGTGACGGTGCCGAGGCGTTGGAGCGATGTCAGGCCCATGAGCCGGATCTCGTCGTCACCGATTTTAACATGCCATTCATGGACGGCATGCAGTTACTCAACCGACTTAAGCAAAATTTTCCGCGAGTGCCGGTCATCATGGCCACCGCAGCGGGAAGCGAAGAGTTGGCAGTCACGGCGTTGCAGCAGGGTGCTGCCAGCTACGTTCCCAAAATTCTAATGGCTCGCGATTTGGGCCGTGTCGTCGATACCGTTCTGACCGCCAGTCAGGACCGTCGGCAAACCGATGCCGTGTTGACAGCTCTCGTCCGGCAGGAATTGCGGTTCTCGTTTCCGAGTGACCGCCGATTGGTCCGATCCGCAGTCGGCACACTACAAGAATTCGGCATGCGATTCGGCGTCTTTACGGATCGGGAGCGGACGCGAGTCGGTGTCGCGTTGGAAGAGTCTCTGCTGAACGCCATCATCCACGGCAACTTGGAAGTCAGTTCAAAGCTGCGTGACCTTGACGATGGTTCGTACGAAAAATTGATCGCGTTGCGAGTCGGCAAGTCGCCGTACAAGGATCGCCGCGTCGAAGTGGTGGCACAGTTTTCACCAGACCAAGTTGAGTTCGTGATCCGCAACGAAGGCCCCGGCTTCGATGTCAGTCAACTTCCCGATCCGACTGATCCTGAAAATATCGCTCGCGCCCACGGTCGTGGCGTGCTGCTCATGCGAACTTTCATGGACGAAGTCTCGTACAACGAAACCGGTAACCAGGTCACGCTGATGAAACGCAAGACCGGCGCAGCGGCACCTGTTCAGGTCTGAGTTGCAGGTCGGTGTCTGTTTCATAAATGCAACGAGCGGCGAGATTCGGAAGAGTCTCGCCGCTCGTTGCATTTCCGAATGCTGGGGAATCAGGGGCACGACGGTCGATAAACCTTGGACGGCTTATCATTCACGGTCGGGCTATTCCTCGCGCGGTCGAGGCTGACACTAACCCGAAGTGTAAGCGGGGAACGCAATACAACTCCTCGTTTACACTTCGGGTTAGTGTGCCGTGCGGCCTCGGTTCTTCCATACGAAATCCAAAGTCGTGCGAGACTCGACTCGTCCAATCTCCACTCGATTCAGTCACGGTGACATCATGAAATTCTCAAGGACCGGAAGCCATTTGGATTGGCCGCTGGACGTGATTTGCCTGAGTTATCTGGCGCGGTTTGCGGTCATGGCGATGTTTCTCGGCGTTGGAAGAATTGTCGAATGCGAGACACACGCCAACGATGATGTGGCCGTGGCAAAGTCACTCGAACGAGTAACGATTGCCGATCTGAAACGGCATTGTGCCACTCTGGCCAGTGATGCGTTCGAGGGGCGTGAAGCAGGTGCGAACGGTGGCAAGGCCGCCGCAGCGTACTTGCAGACCGAGCTACGAAAGGTGCCGGGAATCAAGCCGGCAGGAACCAGCAGTTGGTTGCAAGAGTTTGCCCCCGACTACCGCAACGTCCTCGCCGTGCTGCCGGGTTCGGATCCGGAGTTGAGTTCGGAAGTGATCGTGATCGGCGCGCACTATGACCACGTCGGTCGAGGCAACGCCACGAACAGCAACGGCCCGTTCGGCTACATCCACAACGGAGCTGACGACAACGCGAGCGGCACCGCGGCGCTGCTCGAATTGATCGACGCCTTTTCGTCACTCGCCCCTGCGCCACGTCGCACACTGCTATTTGCTTTCTGGGATGCAGAAGAAGTTGGGTTGCTCGGGTCGTACCACTGGGTTCGGCAGCCAACACGACCGCTAAATGAGGTGAAGCTGACGCTGAATATCGACATGCTCGGGCGGCTGCGCGAAGGCAAACTGACCGTGATGGGCTGGCGATCTGCTTCCGGGTTGAGGGCACGACTGCAAGCGGTCAACCCGCAGGGAGACCTGCAATTCCTGTATGCCCCGACAGTCATCGCCGACAGCGACCACTATCCGTTCTATGCAGCGGGCGTTCCCAGCATTCACTTCGATTCGTGCAAACACGACGACTACCACCGCCCATCGGATGATGCCGACAAACTGAACTACGAAGGGCTGCACCGTCTAACCGAGATGGTCTTTCGGTTGTCATTGGCCGCCGCGAACGAAACCACTTTTCCCAAGTTTCGCCGCGAGGCACTGACCGAGAGACCGCCCGGTTGGATGACACCGAGAGTGGCCGCGCCGCAGCCACTCAGGCTGGGAGTTCATTTCGATTTGAAGGCGTTTCAAAACGGCGTCGCAGTCGTGGAGCAGGTGACTCCCGGCTCGCCCGCTCAGCGTGCCGGACTTCGCGCGGGCGATCGCATCGAACACTTGGCGCATTGGTCCGGCGGTAATGTCGATGATCTGCGAACGATCATCCGGATCGCAAAGAGTCCGCTGGCGATTCGGTTGCAACGGCCGAACACCGACGAGCCGGTCACAGTGAATGTCGAGCTAGGAGGTGGCCCCGTACGGCTGGGCATCAACTGGCAATCCGATCCGGCGCTGCCTGACGCGATCATCATCAATCAAGTCGTTCCAGACTCACCAGCCGATCGCGCAGGTTTGAAAGTGGGAGACGTGGTGATGTCGTTCGCGGGGCAAGCGATCACGTCCGAAGACGAATTTCGCAGACACGTCCTCACTGATCCAGGGCCGCTCTCCTTTCGAGTTGAACGAGAGGGTCGTCCGAAGGATGTCTCGATAAACCTGTTCGAGGCGGAGTCGCAACAACGGTGAAGCGGCCTCGCGCTGAAGCTCGTTGCCCCTTGACGGCGGTGGCATTCCGAAGCGGCTTGCGACGAGTTCAGACATTCATGCGCAGACGCTGCCGCCGAGCGTACCGCTCGATTGCTCCAGCCCGCGAATCGCGCCAACGAGTACGACCGTTGCTGTTGTTGTGAACGGCAATTGTCCGAAGAGAGAGACAGTTCCGGCCGCGTTCCACCGTCGAGTTGCGGCGAAAGCTGCCGCAACTCATGCCTGCGGTATTGCTAAGTTGGAATCGACCTTGAGACCTTTGCTGATCGCCGCAGATCGAAACGATCCGAGGATGTCTGGCGGATCGAAACGCCGATGCGAGAGTGTGCCACGGAACGCTGCCGATGCGATGTCAACTTTCCCCGGTACTCACGCAGACTCTGCTGACGATTGTTGACAGGCAGCCGATTCAACCAGCGACCAAGAACCGCTGCCGAAACCATGACGAGCAACTGTTGAAGATTCTAACCAGATGATTTTCGGAGGGACTGTGCGACGCCCCTTATGCCTGCCCCAGATGTGCTCTTGGGTGACTGCTGCGATCACAGCCATCGCGGGTGTGTGCCCGTCGAACGTGCTGGCTCAACTTCCCGCGCGAGTGGCTTCGGTCGCCTCAACTCCGGCCTCCAATGCCCCGCTCGGCAAAGCTGCCGCCACTCCCGTGATCGACCCGTTGCTGACGGAACTCGACCGAGCGATTGAACTCACCAGCAAGCGAATTTTGACAGCCAACTCGCACTCACCGTGGCAAATTTTCCACGGCATCCTCGCGATGAAACGCGACTTTCAATTGAAACTCGGCAACGACAAGGTCAACGCGATTGAGTGGATTGCGACCAGCGAGCCGCGTTTCGACAACCAGCCGCTGCTGCTTAAGACGGCGCATGGAGCCAAATTCCATCCGTACACCCGCACGTATGCGTTTGAGGGACATCCCGCTCAGTTCATGGCGCTGATGACTCAGTCGAACCTGCCCGCCGATCACCAATTCAAAATCGGTGGCGAACAATTCGTGCTGACCGACTTTATTAATAACATCATGAAGGAAGTGAACGCGAAGGAGGAAGTGACATGGGTGTTGTGGACGCTGCAACATTACCTGCGATCCGATACCCAGTGGACCAACCAATTCAACGAACCTTGGAGCATCGAGAAGCTCGTACAACTTGAGTCCGCTGCGCCCGTTAATGGCGCGGCCTGTGGAGGCAATCATCGGCTGTTCGCGCTGACTCGGACTCGTGACAAACATTTGCTTCGCGGTGGACGACTCGATGGCGTCTGGGCGCAAGCCGATCTCAAGATCAGGCAACACGTCGAATTGGCCCGCCAACTTCAGAACACAGACGGGTCATTTTCCGCCAAGTTTTATGAGGCACCGGGAGCCACGAACGACATCAACAAACGCTTCAACACGACCGGGCACACGATGGAGTTCCTGTCGATCGGCGTCCCAGCCCATCGACTCAACGAGCAATGGGTGCGTAACGCGGCGTCAATGTTGTCGAGAGAATTGGTCTACAACGCACAACGCCCGATTGACTGTGGCCCGCTCTACCACACGCTGAACTCGTTAATGATCTATCGTGATCGCTTGCGTGAGCAGGATACAGGCTGGCTGTCTGCACAGGCCGCGACGGCTCCCAAAATCGCTCAGGCAGCTCCCGCTGTCATGCCTTCCGCAGAGTTAGTGGCAACTCCCGTAAAGGCCATATCCGCGATCCCGGTCCCGATACTTACAGATTCGGCTGCGACCAATGCCGTTTCTTCAATTCCTGCATCGACGCCGATGCCAAAGTTGGCTGAGGCTCCAAAGCCGATCGAGATCTCCAAGCCTTCTCCGATGTCCGTGGAATTGACACTGCCAGCAGATGCAACGAAGCCGATCGAATTCGTGAAGCCCACGGAGACCAGTAAGGCAGGGGTGGTCACTCAGCCAAACGCGGTGAAGTCCTCTAGCACTCCCCCGCCTCCAATCGAAAAGCCGTCGGCGGTCCTCGTCCCCGATGAGTCGATTCCCAACGTCACCAAGCCGTCGCTAGGCAAGCTGTCCACCGCGATCAAGCGTCCCGACTTCACGCGTTCGGTGACGATTCTTCGCACGATCGATCCAGGTCGCGTGGTGAAAATGAGTCCTGTGGAGCAACCTGCTGTCGATGGACGTCCCGCGCTGTTGCCCGATGTAAACGCGACTCCACTCAATGGATTTGACATTTCGATCACTACCGAGCAAGAGTCGTTCGACTCAACTCCCGGAACACTCAAGCCACGTTTCGACGCGCCGCCTCGCGCCAGCCGAATCCGTGTCCCGAAAGCGGCGGAGGTCGTGGAGTCGCTCGCAATCCCACCGTCGCTGAACGATGCGACCGATGGCGGACCGGTCTCGGCTCTTACTCCCGAGAACGAGCGGTAAGGACCGTCGCAGCAATCACTGTCGTGGCAGTGATTGCTGCGAC
>JAYVDI010000386.1:0-29328 GCA_043749505.1 Schlesneria sp.
CCTTCGTCCGGACGAGGGCGTCCGGACTACAGATTCTCCGACAGTGATTCATGGGCCGATCCTTAGCAGCCTATTGAAAGAGGATCTCAGCTTGGCAGAATCGCGATTCAGATGGAGTCGCGCGGTGGTTTGCAGAAATGATTCAAATTCGGAGGCAGGACGATGGGTATACCCAGGGCTGCGGTCAAACTGTTGTTGGACGAAGCGGTTCGCCAGCGGTTCAGCGGCTCGATCGTCACGCTGGGCCGACAGCATGTTTATGTGACTGCTGACGAGGTCCGTAGAATGGCAACAGAGCGAGGTATCGTCTTGCCCCACGTTCCCGAAGAACTTCATCGCGAACCGAAACTCGCCGCACGTGGTTTCGTGTCGGACGATTGCCTGTTTGGGATGCTGGGTTTCGAGAAGGTTGTCCGCGTCGATTACTCCGACTACGAAGCTCCGGATGAAATTCTGGACCTCAACTCGTCGCAGACTCCGGCGATGCTCGAACGAGCCTTCGATGTCGTGCTGGACTTCGGCACGATCGAACACATTTTTGACATCGCCGCCGCCCTGAGGCATTGCTGTCGCATGGTCCGTCCCGGCGGGCGAATCATTCACTTGACTCCCTCATCGAACTGCGTGGAACACGGTTTCTTCAGCGTTTCGCCCACGCTCTTTTCAGATTTCTACTCGGCCAGCGGCTTTGATGTGGATCGCGTGTTGTTGTGTCGGCTGCCGGGCGACACGGCGCGAGGGGTTTGGAATGTTTACGACTACTTGGGGCACCGTCGCGATTCATCCCGATTGGAATGCTGGATGGTCGGATCTGGTACACGTTTGCCGTCGCGACAGCCGGAGCGGACCACGCTCCAAGAGTGCCTCAACAACACATCTATCTGGAGACTTGGAAACAGCCGCAAGCGGCCACGGTCCAAGGCCAGACGGATGCATTCGAGCGTGAATCACCCGAGTCCAAAGCCGCATGGTTGCTGAAGAGAGTGACGGGAATACCCGTCATCTCGACAATCGCGAAGCAGTCCATCGTTGTTTGGCGGAGTCTGATTAATTCCTGTCGAGTTCGATCAAAGTGTTTGCCGTACCCGTTTGTCGGCCGGTTTTAAGGCGAGTGGCTGGACAGGATTCACTCAAAGCTGTCGTGCCACTCCGTAACGGCAGCGCCCGCCACGGAGCGTCGGGGCTACTCTCACTTGCCGATCGCCTTAACGAAATACGAAAGCCTCGACTCATGACCGCAATGGAAGTTTGGGAACTGCTCAGCTATGTCGTGACGGTGATCGGGTTGCCGATGGCCGTCACCGTCTTCATCTACGAGCAGCGCAAAGAGCGGGACAACGAAGACGAAGAGGTCTATCAACTGCTGTCCGATGCCTATCACGACTTTCTCAAGCTGGTCCTCGCCAATCCCGACTTGAAGCTGAGATCGCAAGCGGCCACGCCGGACCTTACCGAGGAACAGCAGGAACGGATGCAGGTCATCTTCGAGATGCTCATCTCGCTGTTTGAGCGTGCCTACCTGACGGCGTTCGACGACCGCATGAGCGTCAAACAGCAGCGCCGCTGGCACTCGTGGGACGACTTCATGCGCGAGTGGGTCCGCCGCGACGACTTCCGCGCCCAACTGCCCCGCCTGCTGCAAGGCGAAGACGCCGACTTCGCCGTCTACATTCGGCGCTTGGCTGATGAAGAACACCAAACATCGTGAGCCGTGATGTGCCCGTCAGGGTCGGTTCGTTCATTGAGCTTCAGATTGATATTCGCGTTCCGGCTGATGAATTGGCGCGAATATCAATCTGAAGCTCAATGAACGACGACAACATCGCCTTCGCGAACTCGTGAGACTTTCGCCTTCAATTCTTCGCTTGCGCGTCGGGCTTCGATTTTTTCAACCGTTCGTTCCACGCGGACATCGTGCGTTTCACGATCAGCGGGAATAAGCCGAGCAGTGAAAACGCCAACAGCAACTGCCACGTCACCAAGCCGGAGACTCCTTCGTCGCGAAGTCTCTCCAGGCTATTGACCGATGCGCCTGCGTAAACGTACACGCACGTCCCCGGCAACATTCCGAGTTGGCTCACCCACCAGAACGTGGTCGTACGCAGCGGCGTCAGGCCCATCAGCAGGTTGACGACGAAGAACGGAACCTGAGGGATTAGTCGCAGCGTGAACAGGTAGAAAGCTCCTTCGCGCGCGAGGGCCTCGTTGAACGTAGTCAGTCTTTCGCCGAAGCGAGATCGGATCGCGTCGCGGAACAGGAAGCGAGACATCAGGAACGCAACGGTCGCTCCGGCAGTCGAGGCGAAGCTGACCAGAACGAGCGCGCGTCCAAACCCGAACAGCCAGCCATACGCCAACGACAACACGGCCGCTCCCGGCAGTGAAAGTCCCGTGACGAGGACGTACATCGCGAATGCCGCACCAAGGACAACGGACGGTTGCTCGACGACTGCTCGTTGCAGGGCCGCCTGCCGGGCGATGAGTGAGTCAAACGAGAGAGCCTCACGGTTGATAACAAACATTGCGATGAGACTCACCACAACCACGAGCAGAGTGACGCGCACCATCCAGTTTGGCTCAAACGGCGGCTGGGATGGGGACGATTTGGTTGCGGGTTCGTGGGTGTCCGGCATCAAATGTGAGTCTCGTTTCGAGAGCGGCGATTCGTGTCTTGTAGGACGGGCAAGAGTGCCCCTCCTACAACTTCCTCTGTGCGGCTTTCTTCACATTGGCCCCGCCCGTGCCGGGACCGATCGGCCACATTGGGCTTTCGGCTTTCACGTCGTCGTGAATCTTCTTCAGCTTCGCAGTGAGATCCGCCAGCCCCGCGGGGTCGCTTGCGCTCAGATCGGTCTGCTCAGCGAGGTCACTGCGCAGGTTGTACAGTTCAAACTTCGAGAGGTCGGCGTTGGCGAGCAACTTCCAATCGCCGTCTCGCAGCGCGATGCGATTCGCGCCGCCGATGGCCCGGTCGTACTGCCAGTAGAGTGGTTTCGAGCGAACGATCGGTTCGCCATCGAACAGCGGCAGCAGACTCGCGCCATCGAGAGCGCGGTCAGACGGTGCCTTCACGCTCGCGATCGCACAGAGCGTCGGGAGCAGATCGTAACTCGCGACCGGTTCACCGATCGTCTGGCCCGCATTCGCGTGGCCCGGCCAGCGGAGGAGGCCCGGCACGCGAATGCCTCCCTCGTACATGTGCAGCTTCATGCCTCGCAGTGGCCCGGGGCGACCGTGACTGCGGTTGGCGGTCTTGTAACGGTTGAGCGTCTCCGGCCCGTTGTCACTGCTGAAGTAGACGAGCGTGTTGTCGCGGAGGCCGTCGTTGTCGAGACGCTTCATCAATCGACCGACTTCGTGATCGAGTTGCGAGACGTTGCCAAAGTACTCGGCCTGATCGGGCGATTCGGCGACCGACTTGTACTGCCGAACGAACGGACTCGCCGTGGCAATCGGCTCGTGCGGCGAGTGGAGCCAGACCATGAGCAGGAACGGTTTGGTGGCGTCTCGTCGACCAAGCCAACTCATCGCCTCATCGACAATGATCTGGCTGGAGTAACCTTCGAGCGGCCCGACACTCTTGCCGTTGCGCACGAAGTTGATTGGGTTCTGATGACTGGGCAGCGAGTTGTTCTGCGTCGAGAACCAATGGTCGAAGCCGTGGTCGCCGGGCTGAGGCTGTTCGGGCGAATTGAAGTGTCCGTTGCAGTGCCACTTCCCCACATGGCAGGTCTGATAGCCAGAGTCCTTGAGCAGCCGCGCGATCGTGATCTCTTTCTGCATCAAGTGCATTGGGCTTTGCGGAGGAATCCAGTCGTACACACCGAGTCGATTGGGAATGCGTCCGGTGAGCAGGCCACTGCGCGACGGCGAACACACGGGGGCGGCGGCATAACAGTCCGTCAGCCGCAGCCCTTCCCCCGCCAACTTATCGAGGCTCGGCGTCTTGACGTGCGGATGCCCGAAGCAACCGAGGTCTCCATACCCGAGGTCGTCGCACAGCACGATGACGAAGTTCGTGCGAGGCGACTCGACGGCGTGAGCTGTCGATACTCCCAGCACGGCAATCACGCAGAAGTACGCCCAGTGGAGCCTCTTCAAAGTCGCCCTCATCGCTCCGCGTGATGAGCCTTTTTTCAAACAGGCCGCGAACCGTGAAGGCTCATCACGCGGAGCGATGAGGGCGACTTTGAACAACAACAAACGATGAACGGGACGATTCATGAGTGGCCTCGATTTCGGGCATGTTGGGTTTGCAACAACGTGGCCAGAGTATGTCTCTGGTCTCGCAGAGTGACAATCGGAGGAAACGAGTTCCTTGTCGCGAAGGATTCGAGGACAAAGGCTCATCGCAGTTCATGCCGCTTTATACCTCACGCGGCCATTGATGAGATTTTTTAGGGCGAGTCGGTCGTCGTAAGGCTGTGAAACATCAGATGACATGCCGACGGCCTCCGGGTATCAAACTCGCCGGGCAACGATGTGGCCCTCTCGAAACGTGGGTGACCTCGGTTGGGTTGCCGTCGAGTTCAGGAGCATGTGTATGAGTTTCACTCGTCGATTGTTTGCCGTCATTCCAGCCGCCGGTCACAGCCGGCGCATGGGCCAGCCGAAGCTGCTTTTGCCGTGGGGAGGCACGACGGTCATTGAGTCCGTTCTGTCGGTACTCGACCATCCCGCCATTGCCGCGCGAGCGGTCGTCGTGCGGGCGGAAGATGTTCCCTTGGCGGAGGCCGTGCGCCGCGCGCAGGGACTCCTCGTGACTCCCGCTGTTGAGCCACCCGACATGACTGCGAGTGTGCGTTGCGCGTTGGAGTCCCTTCAACGCGACTTCTCACCATGCGACGATGACGGCTGGCTGCTCGTTCCGGCCGATCACCCCGTGCTGGATCGAGGTCTCATCGACGGACTCATTATCGCGTGGGAACGAGACCGCCCGACGATTCTCGTTCCGCGTGCGGGTGGTCGGCGTGGGCACCCGACATTGTTTCGTTGGAGCCTCGCCAAGGAGATTGATCGCATCCCCGACGGTTGTGGGCTGAATTGGTTACTGAGCGAACACGCGGCCAACGTGAGCGAACTCATTGTCACCGGGACCGCCGCCGTGACAGACCTCGACACGCCGGAAGACTACGCGCGATTGCGATTCGAGTAATCGCGACCGGCAGAATTTGTTCACACGACACCAGACCTCGCCTGCTCACGCAGCGTCGGCGCGGCTGTCCTCGTCGTTCCGAGATTGTCGTGAGGGACGCTGCCGACGTTGATCGCGCAGTTCCCGTTCTTGAACCATGTGTTCGAGATGCACGATCCGCTCGGCAAGATAGTCGATGCGCCAGGCGACTTCATCGACGGTCTGTTCCATGCCGCCGGAGACCAGCGTGACCACACCCAGGAACAGCAGCATCTGACCGGCCGCGGCGATCAGCCAGCCTGTCGGCGCGTAATGGACTGGTCCGCCGAAGTAGCCGGACAACACCAAGACTGTGCCGCACGTTAACAGCCCAACTCCCCCGTAGGCACACAACTGGCCTGCCATCGAAGTCCAATTGGTCCGCGCGGGTTGAGGTTCGGCAATCGCCGCTCGCACCAGCTCATCATGGCGCGAAGCGGTGGTGGGCAGAGCTTCTTCGGGCGAAGTGGCCAATTGCGGGCGACGCAGTTTTTTACGGCGCGGCTTTCGTTCGGTTGGCTCGTTCGATTCTTGATGCCTCTCCCGCTCAACCATTCCTTTCGGCGACGGCATCGCCGGATGGGCGGCATCCACGCGAAGTCCGGAACGGGACGAGGTCGCAGCGGCTTCCGCTCCAGCAGGTCGTGGATTGGCGTGAGGCGTTGTCGTCGATGACGTGGCCGCTGGTTCGAGCAAGTTTTGCGTGGACCAACGAGCGAGCAGTTCTCGTGCATTTCGCTCGGTATCCAGTAATCGCGGCGGAGAGAGGACACGATCGGCGGCACCGGCGGCAATGCCCAACTCTGTCTGGCACCGCGCGCAGCAATAGCGCCGGTTGTCCGAGGACAACTCGGCCGCCACGTCAGCACGGCACTCAGGGCACCACATGCGTCGGTTCCGCAGAAGAGAAATTGAGTTGAGTCAGATGGGAATGGGAGGGCGTATGGGGGCTGAAGACGGCCCGTGCGCGGCGGGACAGTAACGGCGGCCCAAGATCGTGACAAGAGGGAGTTCATCGCCACAAAAGTTCCTGCGGTTTGGTCATCGGTCTCCGCTTCGCCAACGATCCGTGAACTGGCGGCCTTGTCCGGCAGAGGCTCCCGGCCACGACGGTGGTTGCATCGGTGAGGGGACTGAAGCGGAGTCCTTGTTCGCGTAGAAGGTGAGTTGATCGCCGGAGTTCCATTCGCTGTCTTGTTGATCGTCATCGGGATCGACGATGCCGAACCAATGCTTCACGATCTGCACGAACTTCAGCGTTACACCCAGCATCGCGAACATGAACGCGCAGTGGATCAACACGACAGGGCCGAGGCCAAAGTATTGGTCACAATTCGCCACGCGCGGATTCCAGCAGACCAGCACGAGCAGCGCGGCGAAGCTGAGGTACGGGCCGTAAGCAATTTCCTGCGTGCGTTTGAAAAAGAATGTCGTCGCGATCACGGCCAGCGAACAAAAGGGAGCGACGAAGAACACGAGGATCGTCGCCTGCCAGCCGAGAAAGCTGCCGATCAAGGCCATCAGGATCACATCACCGAATCCCATCGTCTCGCGCCGCATGACTCGTTCGCCGATGATCCGTACCAGCCAGACGATCCCTCCCCCGACGATGATCCCGGCAAGACTCGACAGCAGTCCGTGAAGGTGTGGATGCGCGAGCAGCCACGCGGGAGCAACGGGATCGCGCGCAAAGAACCACGCATCGGGAAGCAACTGGTGGAAGAAACTCAGCGAGGCATTGCTTTGAAACCAGACCGGCCACGGGTGGAGATAGCCCAGCGCGGTGGAGGCACCGATGCCAACGATCATCGCCGGAATCGTCGAGCCATCCGGAATGATTTGCAGATCGAAGTCGATGAACGTCGCCACCAGCAACGCTTCGACCAGAACGAGGAAATACAGGTACTGTGCGTGCAACCAGAAGACTTGATCCGGGAACGACAACGTGGATGTTGCCAGCGGACTGAGTGGCGACCAGAGACAGCTCTCTTTCACCGTCGAGTTGAATCCTGCGGGAACGATCAGCACGTAGAGGCCGACCCAGAGCAGACCGTTGAAGAACTCGATGAACGCGTATCGTGGCGGAATCCAGTGACGACAGTTGCGACAACGGCCGCGCAGGAACAGCCAGCCGAAGACCGGGATGTTGTCGATCGCGAGAATCAGCTTGCGACAGAACGGGCACGACGACGGCGGATGAGTCAGCCCGCGCAATTGATCCCACAGCCGGTCATGTTGCGGGATGCGATAGATGCAGACATTCAGGAAGCTGCCAACGCAGGCCCCCAACATGAATAGCCACAGCAGGATGATCCATTGGGGGATGCCACCGAACGTCATCGACGTGCCTCCTCAGTGATCTCGGCGGGAAGCTGCAGGGCAATGCGTGAAACAACGTCACGCAGCGGCAGTCCTTCCGTGTTGATCGTGATCGTCGCGCATTCGCGGTAGAGCGGTTCGCGTTGAGCCAGCAAGGTCCGAATTTCCTCGATCCCGCCCGTCGCGGTGAGATTTGGTCGCCGCCGTTTGGTGGTCGAGTCGTGCAGCACGCGCGTCGCAATCGTCTCGATGGGGGCGACCAGCCAGACGACCGGTCCCGCCGCGATCAGGTCTCGCCGCGTCTCGGTATTCATCACGCAACCGCCTCCCGTTGAAAGGACCAGCCGATCGCGTTGCAGCAGGTCCGCGAGAACTTCGCGTTCGAGTTGTCGAAAGGTTGGCTCACCGTCCGTCGCGAAAATCTCTTTGATGGTCCGGCCCGCGCGCTGTTCCAGCTCGTTGTCGGCATCGAGCCAATCCCACTGGAGCCGCTTGGCCAGCCGCATCCCCACGGTGCTTTTGCCGGTTCCGCGATAGCCGATCAGCGAAAGCATCACGATGGTGGAGCCTGTTGGAATATGTGGAGCAGATTGAGAAGTCCGGCTTAGCTTTGTTAGCCGGACTTTCTTCGGCAAGACGGAACAACTTTCAGCCGGACTACTTGGCACGAGCTGCGGCGGAACCGACCTGCTGCGAAAAGAAGTCCGGCTTTAAGTAAAGCCGGACTTCTAATATCACCCTTTTGCCGCCGAGATTCCCCGCCGCAACGATTCCCTCAATGTTTCGAGCGGAGCGGGTTGGCCTGTGAAGCGTTGAAATTGGGCGGCCGCTTGTCGGACGAACATCTCGATTCCCGACACCGTGCGACACTGGCGAGCGCGGGCTTCTTTCAGTAGCAGCGTTTGTTCGGGGTTGTAGATCGTGTCGAAGACGATCATCTCGTCGCGCAGCCAGTGCTCCAGGAAAGGAGTCTCGTTGACGTTCGGGTGCATCCCGATCGGCGTGCAATTGATGAGGATATCGGCGAACTCGGAGCCACGGTTCTCCCAAGTGAGGTGACGACATGCGAGCGATTCGGCGAGAGCCTTCGCACGGTCGGCCGTGCGGCTCGCGATGACCAGCACGGCACCACGTCGGGTCACGCCGAGGCCGATTGCCCGCGCCACGCCTCCCGCACCGAGCATCAGGATGCGTTTCCCTTCGAGCGACTCGCCCGGTTGCAGCGCGAGTTCGAGGCTGTCGAGTGCCGCCTGGAAATCGGTGTTGTCCGCTTCCCATTGGCTGTTTTCATCGAGCGACAGCGTGTTCGCCGCACCGATCTGACGGACGATCTCTTCGCACCGATTGGCCTTCGCCAGCGCGGCTTCTTTGTGCGGGATCGTCACGCTGTAACCGCGCACGTTCAGCCACGAGAAGGCGTCGAGCGTGGACGAGAACTGGTCGGGAGTGACTCGCAACGGCAGATAGACGCCGTTGAAGCCGATCTGTTTCATCGCCGTGTTGTGCAGCAGTGGACTCAGGCTGTGACCGATCGGATCGCCAAGGACGCCGAAGACCTGCGTGTCACGATTGAGTTCGTCGAAGCGGTAGAGGTCACGCATCTCTTGGAAGGTCAACATGCCGGGAGCCACTTCCCGCTCGGCACTGAACGCCGCGTAGGTGAACGGCGAACCGTACTTGCCGCACAGCACGCGACTCGCCGTCCCGAACTCACCCATGCAGAAGCCAACCGTCGGGATTTTGGCCTCCGCCACGAGCTTCATCATCCGCACGCAATCGCTCGGTGACTTGGCCATCGTGACCAGCTTGATGATGTCAGGCTGCATGTCGGCCATCTCGATCCACAGGGCATCGAGATCGTTGGGCGTGGACTCGAAGTCGTGATGGCTGACGATCCGTTTGGTCGTGCCGTAACGCGGGATCGACCGCGCGATGGTGTCTTCCAAATCGACGTAGTCCGCCCCCGAGATGATCGCCGTGCGGAGGACCATCCGCCGTTCGTCTTCGGTGCCGGTCCACTTGCCGCCGTCTTCGCGTTTGCGGCATGTGACGATCACGGGAGTCGGTCGGTCCTTAAGGAGCCTCGGAATATCGGGGGCACGCGCGATCCAATCGACTCGCAACTCAACGAGCTTCGCGCCGCGTTGAGCCAGAGCCTGATGCTCGGCGAGAATCATCTTGTGACGTGTGCGAGCGATGGAAACGCAGATCATCGGTATGGGGCTGTCGAAGGAAGGAATCGGAGGAGTATTGGGGCAGGGAAGTCGGATAAGAGTGGCAGTGGCTCATCATCTTGTCCCCTCGCCCCGGCACTGCGGGGAGAGGGTGAGGGGTTCTTTGGTTTTGTCACCGGCTTTCAGGCCGCGCCCTCACTTACGCTGCGGATTGGTGTGGGAACGCTTTCACCCCAGCCGACCGAACTGGCGGTCCAGTTCCATCCGGCTGAGAGACAGTGCGGTCGGGCGACCGTGAGGACAGTGGTGAGCATCATGAATCAAATGCCTCTGAACGAGCAGGCTGTCGATTTCTTCCTGACTCAACCGCTGCCCCGCTTTGACCGCCGCTTTACAGGACATCATGTGCAACAACTCGTCGAGAATGTCTCGCCGCGCGGAAGTTTGTACTCCGTTCGTCCCCGCTCCGTCGAGTGTCTCGATCAGGGCACGGACCAGCTCTTGAAGATCGACTCGACGCAGCATCGCCGGGTAGCGCGAGACGAGCAGCGTTCCGTTGCCGAAATCCTCGACGCCGAGTCCCACCTTGTTTAAAGACTCGGTCTGTTCGAGCAACAGCGACGCTTCTTTGGCCGTCACTTCTACCGGCAGTGGGACGAGCAACCGCTGCGACTCGACCGCCCCGGCGAGGACTCGCTCGCGCAGGTATTCGTACATGATCCGCTCGTGCAGCGCGTGCTGGTCGATGACGGTGATCCCTTCCGGCGTCTCAACCACGAGATAACAGTCATGAATTTGCATCGCGCGGAAGCTCGGAGCGAAGCCGCCAGTGGCGGCTCCGGCTGCAGCCACCTGTCCATTGGGGACAGGCTCGTGATCCCGCGCCTGATCTTCCGAGCGTGGGACGTTAGTCCCCTGGTTCTTCGCCGCTTGCCAATCTTGGGCGTCAGCCCCTGCTCCCTCTTCATCTCCGCTTGGCGAGTCCAACATCCTCTCGGGGATTGCGCCGCCTGAGTGAGCAGTCACCGACGTCTCGGGTAGGTTCGGAGACCCGCCCCACGGGGTGTCGATCCGTGAGGGACTCAGACCACCGCCGATCCGGTTCGTCATGAAGTTCGCGAAGTCGTTGGTCAGTTCCCGCTGGTGTTCCATTGGGCGAGCCGTTGGCGGCGCGAAGCCCGACAGCAGACCGCCGCCATTCGCAGACGCTCCGACCGGCACTCGCAGTTGGCTTTGCAGGTCGAGGCCCAAGAACGTCGTGCGGATCATCGACAGGAGCTGCCGGAACAACTGCTGGCCGTCTTGAAACCGGACCTCAATCTTCGTCGGGTGAACGTTCACATCGACGCGATCCGGCGGCAACTCGATGAACAGGAAGGCGACTGGCTGGCGACCGACCATCAGCAGCCCGCGATAGGCTTCCGTCAGCGCGTACTGGAGGGAACGGTCTTGAATCCAGCGGCCGTTCAAAAACAGGTACTGCTGCTTGCGCGACGACTTCGAGCTGTTCGGGTGCCCGACGTAGCCCCACATCCGAACGCCGCTGTGACTCGATTCGACCGGGATCAGTCCGTCGGTGAGATCTCTGCCGAAGAACAGCTTCAGGCGATCCAGCGGTTTGTCGGACGCGGGGAGTTCGTAGACCGGCTTGTCGTTGTGACGCAGCACCATGTGCAGTCGCGGGTTCGCCAACGCCACACGCGCGAACTGCTCGCTGATGTGACTGAACTCGGTGGAGACCGTCTTCAAAAACTTGCGACGCACCGGCGTGTTCTCAAATAGGTTCCGGATCTCGATCTGAGTCCCGAGCGGGCAGCCGCATTCGCGTGGCGGTGAGACTTTCCCGAGATCGACCGTCAACTCCATGCCATGCGGCTGGTCGGCGGGACGAGTCCGAATCCGCAACCGCGAGACTTCCGCGACGGAAGCGAGAGCCTCGCCCCGAAAGCCCATCGTCTGCACCTCGAAGAGATCGTCGGCGCTGCGAATCTTGCTCGTGGCGTGCGACGTGATCGCCAACAACAGATCGTCGGGATGAATCCCTTCGCCGTCATCGACGATCCGCAGAAGTTCACTGCCACCCGCCATGACATCGACTTCGATCCGCGTTGCCAGCGCGTCAAGACTGTTCTCGAGCAGCTCTTTCACGACGCTGGCCGGCCGCTCGATGACCTCGCCCGCCGCGATCTTGTTCACGATGCTGGCCGACAACTGTTGAATGCGCGACATCGCGTGAGACCAATCCTTGGAGCGAACGGTTTTAATTCTGGGGTCGGGTCTTCAAATTTCAAAATTGGCCGAGCTATGGCGGTGATCATCGGGACTGACTTGGACGGCCAATTTTGAAATTTGAAGGCCCGACCCAAATTCGACGACCTGCCAACAACGCGGCGGAGAATACCGGAGCCGCTTCAAAAACTCGAAGCCCCGGCGGAGGTTTCATCCCCGGCGCTTGCAGGTCTGTGGCGATTCGGTTGTATTGTCCCGCTTTGTCCACAACCGTCCGACTGCCGCCTCCCGCAAACTAAGGTTGAAACTCGATGCACGGCTTTGAAGGTGCCCCTCCCGCCGATGACTCGTCCGTCTCCACTGGTCCGTGGTGGAAGGAGTTGACGCGCTATCACTGGTTCGTCCTGACGGTGGCCGCTCTCGGCTGGCTGTTCGACACGATGGACCAACAAATCTTCGTGCTGACGCGCGTCGATGCCATGCGCGAGTTGCTCACCGTAAACGGCGTTGCTCCGACAAAAGCCATGCTTGGCGAATACGCGGGCTATGCCACGAGTATTTTCTTGCTGGGGTGGGCGGCAGGCGGGATCGCGTTCGGCGTCTTGGGAGACAAGATTGGTCGCGCGAAGACGATGTTGCTGACGATCCTCATTTACTCGGTCTGCACGGGGCTGAGTGCCTTCTCCACCTGCTTCACCGACTTCGTGGTCTATCGCTTTTTGACGGGCCTTGGCGTGGGGGGCGAGTTCGCGGTCGGTGTGTCACTGGTGGCCGAGGTCATGCCGAGTCGTGCTCGTCCGTTTGCGCTCGGTCTGCTGCAAGCGTTGTCGGCCGTCGGCAATATCACCGCCGCGCTGATGAGCATGGGCTTGGGGCAACTCGAAGCGGAAGGGGGCTTGAAGGACTTTGTTGTGATGGGAGTGCAGGTCAAGGCGTGGCGGATTCTGTACGTCATCGGCATCCTCCCCGCGTTGCTCGCCATTGTGATTCGTCGCCGCTTGAAGGAGCCCGAGCGCTGGCAGAATCTCACTCAGGCCGAGCGCGCGGCAAAGAAGCCCGGCTCGTACGGCGAACTGTTTGGTAATCCCCGCTGGAGGAGGAACGCAATCGGAGGACTGATCCTCGCGTCGGCCGGTGTGATCGGTCTGTGGGGGATCGGGTTCTTCATGCCCGACTTGTATGATTCGGTGCTGCGAAAGAGTTATGCCGACAGCGGCCTCTCATCCGAAAAGATCAATGGACTGGTCGGGTTTTGGAAGGGCGTGAGTTCGTTGATGCTCAACATCGGAGCCTTCTTCGGAATCTACGCCTTTACAATGGTCACCCACTACACGGGCCGACGGCCTGCGTTCGCGGTGGCCTTCATCGCCGCCATGTTCAGCACGATGTTCGTGTTCTGGAACTTGAATGACTTCAGCCATCTGTTCTGGATGGTCCCGATGATGGGTTTCTGCCAGTTGGCTTTGTTCGGTGGCTACGCGATCTATTTCCCCGAATTGTTTCCCACGCACCTTCGCAGCACGGGAACGTCGTTCTGCTACAACGTCGGCCGGATCGTGGCCGCGCTGGGACCGTCAGTCCTCGGCCTGTTGACCAGCCGCGTCTATGTGGGCTACGACGAACCGATGCGGTACGCCGGTGTGACGATGTGTTGTGTGTTCTTGATCGGACTGATGATTCTGCCATTCCTACCTGAGACTAAAGGTCAGCCGCTTCCCGAGTAATAGGTAGGCCGATGAGGCCGATGACTTGGTTGGGTAAGCACACGGAGGAGGAACGCGACCATGATGTGTCCGTATTGTCGGCATGGAGAAACGGGCGTCATCGACTCACGCGCCAGTCAGCAGTTTGTGATTCGCCGTCGGCGTAAGTGCCTCAGTTGCGACCGCCGCTTCACCACCTACGAGAAGATCGAAGAGACACCGCTGAAGGTCATCAAAAAGGATGGCTCACGCATCACGTTCGACCGCGAGAAGATCAAGCGCGGTTTGGAAAAAGCCTGCTACAAACGGCCGATCAGCGATGCCGACATGGAGGCCATCGTCTCCGACATCGAAGCCTCGCTGTACGAAAATTTCGACCGCGAAGTTCCCTCGCGCGAGATCGGTGAGAAGGTCATGGAGTCACTCCGCCGGATCGACAAAGTGGCGTTCGTCCGATTTGCCTCGGTCTACCGCGAGTTCCAAGACGTGAACGACTTCCAAGAGGAACTGGCTCCACTCCTGCGCGAGAATCGCAAACGGTAAGGCAATAACCATAGACGAGTGAGATTGGGGCGTTCAGAAGTCCGGCTCAGCTTTGTTAGCTGGACTTCGTTTTGAGAAGGCTCGTTCTGCCGACAAGCACTCTCCTCGGCCGAGGAAGTCCGGCTTTCAGAAAAGCCGGACTTCGAGAGTGTCGCTTTTCGCGAGAGTTACCAGAGCCAGCCGGACGGCGCGTTTTAATCGGACCCCGCCAGCCTCGGGAACATTTCCGGCAGACGAGGCGTCGATGAATGGTTATGGTGACGCCACCGCCTTGGATAAGAAGACTTTTCTGAACTTGCAGCAGGAAGGGACGACGTACCATGTCGATCACGACCGGTTCCGCGAACTCTGCGCGTTATGTCGATTTTGACGAGTACGTCGATCTGAAACTTCAGAAGACGCGCTCGACCATCAAATCCACCGACCTGCTCGTTGCGCTGGCGGGTGTTGCCGCGATGTTTCTCGGCTACTTGCTCGTGTTTGTCGTGCTCGATCAGTGGGTCATCCCCGGCGGATTTGGCGTTGTGTTCCGGTGGATGTTGCTGCTCACGCTGGTCGCGGCAACGATCGCGTGGCTGGTGGCCAAAGTGGGCCTGCCTTACATGTGGTCGGTCAATCGGCTGTACGCCGCCCGCGAGATCGAGAAGTCGGATCCGTCTCTCAAGAGTAGCCTGCTGAACCTTGTCGATTTGCGAGCGGCCGGGCGGGAGATTGCCCCGTCCGTGATGCGGACTCTCGAACGTCACGCCGCCGTGCAGTTGCAGCAGATCGACGTGACTCAAGCCGTCGATCATCGACCGCTCATGAGAACCGCCACGGTGCTGCTGGCCGTGATCGTGATGTTCTGCCTCTATGCTCTCTTCTCGCCGAAGGACATCTCGAACTCAATCTGGCGCGGACTGCTTCCCGACGCCGATCTCAAGTTGGCGACCAGCACCAAGATTTTGAACGTCCTTCCCGGCGATGTGACTGTCGTCGCGCGGACGGTGAATTCACGGGTCGAGATCATCGCCGATCTCGGTGGACTGATCCCCGAGAAAGTCTTCGTCCACTACACGACCAGCGACGGCAAGTTTCGAGACGAGCCCGCCGAACTGCGGGCAGACGCCGAGGGGCAGACTCGTTTCAAAGGGATGCTCGTTGGTGAGACCGGTCAGGGGTTGCTTCAAGACGTGACGTATGTCGTCCGCGCGGGAGACGCTGAATCGAAATCGTTTCGGATCACGGTCGAGCAGCCTCCGTCCGCAACGCCCGACAAAGTAAGACTCGAATTTCCCAGCTACATGAAACTCGAACCGACCGAACAAGCGGGCGGTCAGATCGACTCTTGGGAAGGTGTCAAAGTCACGCTGACCGCGCACGCGAACATCCCGGTGAAGTCGGCCTCGATCCAGTTCCTTGATGAGCCAACGGCCGCTCCACTGAGAGACGGGGACAACTTGCCGATGACCGTCTCTAGCGACGGACGACAACTCGACGCGAAGTGGACGCTCGGCTTTCGTTCGGACGGCACGTCGTACTCGAAGCACTACCGTATTCAATGCAAGACGGCGAGCGGTGCCGAAGACCCCGCTCCGGTCGTCTACGGCATCGCGATCCGTCCCGACCTGCCGCCCGAGATCGCGCTGCTGGAACCGGTTCGCGATCTCGAGGCTC
This sequence comes from Schlesneria sp., assembly GCA_043749505.1. Classification (GTDB taxonomy): domain Bacteria; phylum Planctomycetota; class Planctomycetia; order Planctomycetales; family Planctomycetaceae; genus Schlesneria. Next base: position 15,798 of record JAYVDI010000386.1, read on the forward strand.
CCGCCAACGCGACCATCCCGCTGCTGATCCAAGCCCGCGATCCCGACTTTGAACTGAGCCACATCAATCTGCATGTCGAAAAGTTGGGCCAGTCGATCCTCAAAGATTCACTCTCCGACACCAAGCAATCGCGAGCCTTGCTCAAGCACGATCTCGCGTTGGATCGGCTCGCGCTGAGCACGGGCGATGTGATCGAGTTCTGGGTTGAAGCCTTCGACAACAAACAACCGCGTTCCAATCGCCGGAACACGCCGCGACTCAAGGTGACGATCATTGAGCCGATCAGCGACAAGGCGGCACGCCAGCAACTGGCCGAAGCCCAGAAGCAACGCGAACAACGCCTGGCCGAGGCGCAGCAGGATCCGAACGACGAAGGACGACCCGGTCAGCCTCCTCAACAAGAAGTCGCCGCCAACGATCCGCCTCGCGACCCGCAACCGAACGAACCGCCCGATCGCGACCCGATGCCGCGCGACAACGCTCAGTCTTCAAAGGACGATGTGCCCAACAAGGACGGCAAGTCGGGGAACGAGGGGCAGGGGAACAATTCGTCCGACGATAAGCCTCCTCGCGATCCCGCATCGAACTCCAACCCATCCGAAGTAGCCGACGGCAAGGGAAAGAACTCGACCAAGGATGGCTCCTCGAAGCCACCGACAGACGGCACGAAGCCGGATGAGCACAAGGGCGGAACCAACTCCCGCAAGAGCGAGCAGCCGACGCCGCTCAGTCCCGACGGAGCCGACGACGAAAAGGTGATTGAGAAGCTCGTCAACAAGCTCAACAATCGCGAGGACTCGAAGCAGAACGATCTCAAACAGGACCGCCCGGCGCAGGGCACGAACGAATCGACGCCCCGCAATGAACTGCCCAAACCAGACAACGCTCGCGCAACCGAACCTGATCCCAAGAATGACGGTAAGCAGCCCGCACGCGAAAACGACCCGAAACAAAAGGACTCGAAGAACGGAACCGACTCGACCGAACAGCAGCCTCCCCAACCCGGTGCCCCGAAGGACGACACGTCCACGCCGAAGGAGCCGATGACGAAATCGGATGGCTCGCAGCCGAAGCCGTCCGAGACCTCGAACACAAACAAACCGAAGCCGGAGGGACCGAAGCCCGGCGAATCGTCAGCGAAGCCGAACGATCCCGAGAAGAACGGCCCCGGCACGAAGGACGACTCGCAGCCCGACCCGACTGCGTCGAAGAAGAACGACAACAGCAAGGGGCCAAAGGGAACGGACACGCCCCAGAACGAAGGGACTGAGAAGACTCCGACGCCAGCCGATAAGAGCGACATGCCCGATGAAGCGGCTTCACCGGAGAAGAACAATCCCGACAAGAACGCGACCAACAAAGAGGCTCCGGGTAAGAACGCCGACAAGCAGCCGGGTGCGGTTGAGAAAAAAGACCCCGCCTCATCTCCGTCCAAAGAGACACCGAACAAGCGGCCGGGCGATCCGGATCCGACCGCGCCGCGTGAACCTGCGCCCGACTCACCCGATGCGAAGCCACAGCCCGGCGATGGGAAGGAAAAGGGATCGGTCAAGCCTCCGCCCGACCCGAAAGTGAAGCCGACCACTGAGAAGAGCGATGCCCCGCAACCTGACTTGAAAGACAAGCCGAGCACGCGCCCCGGTGATTTGAAGCCGGAAGATGTTCAGCCGCCTACGAACGATTCGGCATCGCCGAAGCCGGGTGAGAACAAGTCGGACAAGAAACCGAAGCCGGGCAAACAGCCGAATGATGTACCGGGCGATCAGCCCTCGAATGAGCCGAGTGAGAAAGCGAAACCCTCCACTTCGGAACCACCAAAGAAGGACAATAATTCGCCAACAGCCAATGAGCCTCAACCGCCCATGACCAAGCCGGACCAGAAGACGAACGACTCCAACAACGGCGGCGAAACGGGGGGCGAGAAGCCCGACACAAAAGGAAAGCCGAGCAAACAAAAGGGGCCGGGTGAGGCCGACAAACAGCCGGGGACTCAACAACCGAAGGATGCCGACTCGCAACCCGCAGACGACAAGCAACAGCCCGCGCAAGGGGCCAAACCCGGCAAGGATGGAAAGCCGAAGACCGGCGACGCTCCGGCCGATTCCAAACCGAGTGACTCGGCCAGCGGGAAGCCGTCATCCAAAGCGGGCAAGCCGGGCGCACCGGGCCAGTCCTCTGATGAACCGTCTCCACCCGGAGAAGACAAAGGCGGCGATCAGGGAGGAGACAAACCCAGCCCCGACAACAAGGCCGGCAAGAACAAAGCGGACAAGCCAGCCGGGCCTGAGGCCGAGTCAGACCCACCGAAGGCGGAGTCTCAACCGGGACCGGCTGACAAGGGTGGTGACAAGCCGGGCGACAAAGGTGCTGGAAAGAGTGCCGATTCCAAGGCAGACGGCAAGCCGACCGACGGCAAACCGTCAGGCAAGAGTGGCAAGGGGAGCAGCCAACCCGGCAAGATGTCCGGTCAAGGTGGCGCTAGCGCGACGCCCGGCAAAGGGGGAGAACTTCCCGACGCGGGTGAGGCTCAAGCCACCGTTCTCGAAGAGGAAGCCGCCAACTTGGAGTACAACAAGCAGGCGACTGAGCTGGTCTTGAAGCGGTTGCAGAAAGAGTTGGAACGAGGCGATGTCGATCCCGAATTGCTGGAACAACTCGGTTGGACCGAAGCGGAAATGAAGCGCTTCGCCGAACGACTCGGCAAGCATTTGGAGAAGACCAACGCGAATGACGAGACTCCCGAATCGGCCGCTCGCCGTGAACAGTTTGAAGAGATGCTGAAGAGCCTCGACCTGAAAAAGGGTGGAACTAAACGCACCGGCGAGAACTCCCCGCAGCGCGAGGTCAACCAAATCGAATCGCGCCGCACCAACGTCCCCCCCACGTACAAGAAAGCGTTCGAGCAGTTCACCAAAGACCTCAATCGCCAGAAGCAATCGAAGCCAACGGGTTCGGCGAAGTGACCGTCGATAGTTCTCTCGCGTGCCGTGTGGACGAAAGCCAATGAGTGCCATCCTCGAATTGTCCGACATCTGCGCCGAGCAGAATCCAACTCCAGCAGACCAGCGGAGGCAGATCATCGCCCTGCTCGCTGCGGGTGCTGACATCCACGCCAGCGATAAGAACGGTGTGACCGCACTGCACCATGCTGTGCGATTCAGAAGCCCCTCCGCTGTCAGGACACTGATTGAGCGCGGTGCCAACGTGAATCAGGTTTGCCGGAGATCAGGCTCGACTCCGCTCCATCGCGCCGTAACGACAACGGGCGCTCCGGGCACCGCCGGAAAATGCGAGGAAGCGATCGAGATTGTTCGGCTGCTGATTGCCGCCGGAGCCGACCCGTCCATCGCCAACAAATCCGGACGGAAGCCCGCCGACTACGTCAAAGATGACGCTCTCAAGTCGCTGCTCACAATTGGTGTTTCCGGAAAACTGCCATGAAAGGCGATCAGGCCATGAAGTCCCCGATGACGAACGGTTTTCTCACGCTCCTCTCTCTGACTGTCTTCGTCACGTTCACAACCGTGAGCTTGTCCGCTGCGGAGCCGATTCAAGCCGACCTCGTGCTGCGGGGTGGGACGCTGTTCGATGGGAGTGGCTCGCCGGGGCAAGTCGGCGATATTGCGATTCGTGAAGGCAGGATCGTCGGTGTTGGTAAGTTCGATGTGAAGTCGGTAGACCGCGTGCTCGACTGCACGGGGCTATATGTCGCGCCGGGGTTCATCGACCTGCACACGCACAGCGACGATCAGGTCGTCTCGCCCACGCTGCGGGCTTGTGTGAACTATGTCATTCAGGGCTGCACGACCTCGGTGACGGGGAACTGCGGGAGTGGTCCCGTCGATGTGGCCGCCTTCTATGCGAAAGTCAATCTCGCGGGAGCCGGGACCAATGTCGCTCACCTGCTGCCTCAAGGGTCGCTACGAGAACAGGTCGTCGGCAACGTCGATCGCAAGCCGACGGCCGATGAGTTGGCCAAGATGAAGGCTCTCGCGGAGAAAGCGATGCAAGATGGCGCGTGGGGGATGTCCACCGGCTTGATCTACGTGCCGAGCGTCTATGCGGAGACCTCCGAGTTGATTGAGATTGCGAACGTGGTCGGCTCGCACGGCGGGATCTATGCCAGCCACATTCGAGGCGAGGGAACGGAACTGCTCGCGGCGGTGTCCGAAGCCATGCAGATCGGTCAGACGGCGAAGTGTCCCGTTCACATCTCGCACTTCAAGGCCAGCGGCTCCGAGAACTGGGGCCTGATCCGCCAAGCAGCCGCACAGATCGAAGCGGCTCGGAAAGAGGGACGCTTCGTCACGGCAGACCAGTACCCGTACACGGCGTCGAGTACGTCGCTCGAAGCGACCCTCTTCCCGACATGGGCGCGATCGGGAGGCGCGAAGGAACTGCTCGCGCGGATGGACGATCCCGAAGCGGGGCCTCGCCTGCGGAAGGACGTGCAACGCAGCATCGACCGCGCGGCGGGTGGCGAGGCCGTCGTGATCGCCCGGTTCAAGCCGCGACAGGACTGGGTTGGCAAGAGCGTGAAGCAGATCGCCGAGACCGAGCAGAAGTCGCCGCTCGACATCGCGTTGGAAGTCGTGAAGCTGGGTGGAGCGGCCGTCGTCAACTTTTCGATGAGCGAAGAGGACGTGCGGTTCGCGATGCAGTTGCCGTGGGTCGCCACCGCGTCGGACGGACGCTCATACCTGCCCGGCCCCGATCGGCCTCACCCACGCAGTTACGGTACGTTCGCACGGAAGATCGGTCGCTACGCACTGGCCGACAAAGTTCTCTCCGTCGAGCAAGCCATTCGCAGCGCGAGCGGCCTCCCCGCCGACATTATCGGCTTCAAGGATCGGGGCTATTTGAAAGCGAACTTCGCCGCCGATGTCGTCGTGTTCGACCCAGCCAAGTACCTCGACACCGCGATCTACGAAGAGCCGCACCACTACGCCACCGGCGTCCGCCACGTCTTCGTCAGTGGCACTCCCGTCGTCCACGAAGGGCAACCGACCGGAGCACTCGCAGGCAAAGCCCTCAAACGCGAGTCGATTCGTCCGTGACGATTCATCAACCCGACAACTCATCGCAGGAACCGCCCATGAACTTTCTCATCCGACGACTTCAGCTCGATCTCGTTCCGACGAGTACCCACCTCGCGATTCTTTTGTTGCGAGTCGCACTCGGAGCGCAGATGCTCATCGCGCACGGCTGGCCCAAGTTGATGACGTTCTCCGAAAAGGCGGCGACGTTTCCTGATCCGCTCGGCGTGGGACATGCCACCAGTTTGGCACTGGCTGTGTTCGGTGAGGTTGTCTGCTCGGCCCTGCTGGTCGTCGGAGCCTTCACGAGACTGGCCGCTCTCAGCGGCGCGGTCACGATGTCCGTGGCCTTCTTTCTGGTCCACGGTGGCAAGCTGATGGGAGAGGGCAACGGCGAGATGGCCTTCCTCTACCTCGTCGGCTTCGCCGCGATCTTCCTCACGGGACCGGGCCTCTTCGCGCTGGACACCAAACTCGGTGGTCGAACCAGCGCCGCCAAGTGAATTTGGTTTGAGTTGTGCGTGACACAGGTTGCCCCTTCGGCTGAGCCACCCGCGACACGATGGCCAGCCCGTGACCAAAGCCAAGGCCGTTCAAAGTAAACTTTGTAACTCCACCGGTGTCGGCGGCATCAATAGTGCCTCAGTAAGCGAGCGTGGTCTGGTCTTCGGCCACGCTCTTCGACACGAACTCTGTTCCTGGGAGCTATGAACGATGATCCCCAACATGCCGACGAAGTTCCGACTCGTAATTCTCGCAATCGTCGTACTCGCCATTTCGAGTAGTTCGGCTTATCAGGAACTCCGCGCTGCCGACAAAAACAAACCAAGCCGTCCGACGGTTGGCGAGGAAGCGGCGGACTTTGAACTCAAGACGCTCGATGCGGAGACCGTAAAACTCTCGAAGCTGGTCGCCGACGGGCCAGTGGTCTTGATCGTGTTGCGTGGCTTTCCGGGATACCAATGTCCCGTCTGCAACTCCCAAGTGGGACAGTTCTTGTCGAAGGCTGAGCAGTTCGACGCCCTCAAGACGCGAGTCGTGATGGTCTACCCCGGCCCGGCCGACGGCTTGAAGAAGCATGCCGACGAGTTCGTGCGCGGCAAGACACTGCCGAACAACTTCTCCTTGGCGCTCGATCCCGACTACGAATTCGCCAAGGCGTATCACTTGCGCTGGGACGCCAAGAACGAGACGGCATACCCCTCGACGTTCGTGGTCGATCGCGAACGAAAGGTCACGTTCGCGAAGATCAGCATATCGCACGGCGGTCGTGCGTCGGCGGACGAGGTACTCAAAGCATTGGCTGGCAAGTGACGCGGTGGCAGAGTTGCTCGACCAATTGGACCGCGGTAGTTTGGCAATATGGAGCAAACCAATCTCACCGACTCCGAGGCCTCACTGCTGGCGGCATTGTTAGCGGGTGAGGATGCGGCGTTCGAGACGCTCGTTCGCACTTTCGGCGGTCAGATGTTGTCAGTCGCTCGGCGATTTCTGAGGAATGAAGATCATGCTCAAGACGCGGTCCAAGATGCGTTTTTGAGTGCGTTCAATGCGTTGGCCGCGTTCGACGGCCGGTCGAAACTCTCGACTTGGCTGCATCGCATCGTGGTGAATGCCGCGCTAGTGAAACTGAGGACTCGGAAGCGGCATCCGGAGCAGTCGATTGAAGCACTACTCCCGACCTTTCAAGCCGACGGGCACCAACAGTCGCCGGCCGCTCGCTGGAAGGACTCGCCGGAGTCAATCTCGCAACGATCCGAAACGCAGGCTCTGGTTCGTCAACAAATCGAGAAGCTACCCGAAACGTACCGTACCGTTTTGCTGCTGCGAGACATCCAAGAACATGACACTGAGACGGTCGCCCAAATGCTTGATGTCAGTCCCGCTGCGGTGAAGGTGCGTCTGCACCGAGCACGGCAGGCGCTCCGGGCCTTGCTCGACCCAGTGTTTGGAGAACATCGTTAATGTCTTGCCAAAAGTTACTCGAATTCTTGACGGAATATGTGGATGGCCAGTTGCCGATGTCGCAACGGTTGGCGTTCGAGTTGCATCTGGCGATCTGTCGCGACTGTCGTTCATACCTGCACAACTTCAAGGCCACGATTGCGGCGACCAAGCAAGCCAGCAACGACGTGACCGACATGCCCGAAGACCTCGTAAAGGCCATTCTGAACTCCCGTCGCGGGCAACAGCCTTAGGGTACTCCACACACCCTACTTTTCTTGGGCGGGGTGGCTGGGGTCAGCGCTTCGCTGCCCCCAGAAGTGGCGAAGTCGGATTGCACTCACGCTGGGGGCCACGAAGCGTGGACCCCAGCCACACGATGATGGTTAGATGGAGTCGAAGCAGCGGGCTACTCGAACACCAGCGTTCCAAACTTTGCGAGTTCGTGGAAGCTTTTTCCCACGGGAACCCAGCTCCAGGCGGAGGGGCGGCCTTCGTCGTGGTCCATGCGGTAGAGGTTGGCTCGCCACTTCGAGCCGGGTTTGGGGGGGACGTTGGTCAGGGGTTGCAGCATGCCGTAGGGGATGAAGACTTCGGCCTGCCAGCCTTGGATGGCGGCTCCAGATTGTTTGGGCCCAGTGGTCGAGGTGGCTCGGCGGGTTTTGCGTGAGGCTTCTCCGCCGTCTTGATCGAAGTACCACGGTTGCCACCGGCGGCGCTGGCCGTCTTGCGTCGAGATCATCAACGGCAGCTCTTTGCCGAGCGGTGAGATTTCGTATTCAAAATAGTTCGGCTGCTTCTCGTCCGGCCGGAGGAAGAGTTCAAAGCAATCCTCTTCCCACAGGTTGGCGAAGTCGCGGTCGAATGTCGCGGTGAGCTTCTGGTCGGCCGCATCGAATAGAACGTAAAGTCCCTTCGCGGAGTAGAGCAGCTTCACGCGCGTGCGGTTTGTTGGCTCCTCGGCCAGCGGCTCTCCGGCTCCGTTGCGGCGGAAGAGAGACTGCCACTCGGCCTTGTTCCATTCGGCGGCCTGTCCGTCGCCGGTGACCTCGAAGTCGTCGGTCGCTCGGACGCGGAGCGTGTTCGACGGCGTAGCGGGTACGGCGGGCGTTGTCGATGATGTGGCCGGTGGCTTGCTCACGCCAGCGGGCTGCGTCAGGCCGAGGACTCGTTCGGCGTTCTTGTGGTAGATCTTTTCGAGCACTTCGTCTGGAAGGTAAATACCGTAGATCGGCCAGAAGCCCTGACGGTGATGGCTGGCCGAGCAATCGAAGTACTCGTCGTCCGTTTCGAGGAAGCGGTAGTAGATGCGGAAGGCGTCGCGTCGCGGAGTGGTGTCGGTGCCGAACAGGATGCGATCCTGATACTTCATGAAAAACCGCCGAGCCGTGTAGGGCTGTCGCCCGAGTTCCGAGATGCGGGCGTCGAAATCGACCAGCATGTTCGGATACTTGTCGAGCTTGTCGGCCACGGCGGCGAGGTCTTCCGCGTTGTTGCCGAAGTGCGTGTTGACGAACGTCGTCTGCGGATGCCGCTCGATCGCGCGATGGAGTTGGTCGAGGATCTCCTGCCGCTTCGGGTATTTTCCGCCTGCATCGAAGAAGAGCCAGTTGGGATGCTCGTTCAGTTCGTGCCAGCGTTCGTTGTTTTTGTCGAGCGCCGTGAAGAAGGCCGCCGGGTCCGAGACGTGAATCACCACGGGCCGCTGGTGCTTGGCACACATCGCCCAGACCGGGTCGAGTTTCGGATCGTCCACTGGCATGAGCTGCCCCGACTTGTAACGCCAGATCAGCCCGAGCCGCTTGTCGATCTTCAGGCCCTTCGCCCCCGCGAGAAAACTCTCTTCGAGCCGCTTCGCCTCGCGGTCGCTCCAGTCGGCGTCGTCGATCCCGTCGAAGTTGACCAGCGCGAACGTGACGAAGCGGCCGGGATGAGTTCCCTCCAGCGCGGTGACTGTCTCCTTGAGCCGCTCGCCCCAACCGCCGTCGAGATTGACGACGGTCTTCACGCCTGATTCATCCATTTCGGTGAGGTATCGCAACACCCGCTCGGGCGTGAGCGTCTGCTTGCCTCCGCCCAAATGGTTGTGAATGTCGATCACGGGAAAACGTGGCTTCTCGACGAGAGTCGTCTTGGTCACGAGCATCGAACGCGGTGCCCAGTCGCGCAGCTTCAACTCACGAATGTCCTCCTGCGCCGAGGCCGCTGGTTCCGTGAGGAGAAGAAGTCCGCAAACAAACACCATTCTTCCAAGAGGCATGTGCGTCACGATGAAGCTCCAGTGCGAGAGGGGGTAGGTATCACGTTCAGTGGCGAGCCTGTTCGGGCCATTCGGTTTGATGGTTTCCGATTCGGAAGATACTTCGTGGACGCGATGCTTTGTACCTCGTTGATACGTCTCGAATCAGGGACATCGTCTTGTTGGGCTGCGTCACCTGTAGGGTGGGACCAGCGGCACTTCGTCGAGCCGGCCCACCCAAAAATCTCGACGTTTCCCGATGGTGGGCCGGCGCTCGAACTGAGCTTGTCCCACTCTACGTTGAAAACGGCGATGCTCATGGCCTCGAATAGCATTGCTGGCAGGCCGCGTGGCCTTTTCCTATCATCCGTCGCATGACTCGCGAAGTGAAAGTGCATCTGCTGCCGAAGCTGTTTGAGCCGGAGGAAGTTCGAGGCGGAATCGCCGTCGTCTTGGACATCCTGCGGGCCTCAACGACCATTGTTCATGCGCTGGCGAGTGGTGCGAAGGCCGTACTTCCCGTGGGCGAAGTGGACGCGGCGCGGTCTCTGGCGAGTGGCTCTCCGGCGGGGAGCGTGTTGCTGGGGGGCGAGCGTGATGGAGTGCTGATCGACGGCTTTGATCTCGACAACAATCCGCTCGCGTACACCTCTGAAGTGGTGGCCGACAAAACGGTCGTGTTCACCACGTCGAATGGAACTCGGGCCTTGCTTCGCGCTGCGGAAGCGGATCGCATCCTGGTCGGCTCGTTCGTGAATCTGCAGGCGGTGGTGAATGTCCTCGTCGCCGATACGCGACCGATCCATCTGATCTGTGCGGGAACGATGGGCCGAGTCTCACTGGAAGATGTCCTCTGCGCGGGAGGCATTTGTCACCGGTTGCAGGTCTGGGCCGATGAGTTCGGCGTGGGTGACGACTTCGACTGCGACGACGATCAAACGCAACTGGCCCTTGACCACTACTGGTTCCGCGCGGCGGCTCCCGTGGACAACGACCCGGAAGCGATTGACGAAGCGATTCAAATGAGTCGCGGTGGCCGCAACTGCCTGCGGTTGGGCTTCGGCGAACAGATCACTCGCGCCGCCACCTATGACTTGTTTGACTTCGTTCCGGAGTACGACAAGGCCACCAAGTCCATCACGATTACCGCCCCCCCGTCCTGACTCCTGACTCCCGTCTTTTTCCGCTCCGAAAGGCTTCCCGACATGGCTGTCGAAAATCGTATGGACAAGATTGTGGCCCTCGCCAAACGGCGTGGGTTTGTATTTCAATCGTCGGAAATCTACGGCGGGCTGAACGGCTTCTGGGACTACGGGCCGCTTGGTGTCGAACTGAAACGCAATGTGCGGCAGGCGTGGTGGGCCGACATGATTACTTCGCACGACGAAGTTTCGACGCTCCCCGGTGCGCCGTCGAGCTATGACATGGTTGGCCTCGAATCGTCGATCGTGATGCACCCGCAAGTCTGGAAGGTGTCGGGCCACTACGACCTCTTCGCCGACAAGCTGATTGATTGTCGTGAGTGCAAAGGCCGCTTCCGCGCGGACCATATCGGGACGAGTGAGTGTCCGATCAAGCCATCGAAGACGCCGGGACAACACGACAAGTGTCAGCTCACCGAACCGCGTGACTTCAACCTGATGTTCGAGACCTACACCGGTGCCGTGCGCAGCGAAGAGAACATGGCCTTCCTGCGTCCTGAGACCGCGCAGGGGATGTTCGTCAACTTCAAGAACATCTGTGATTCGAGCCGCGTGAAGATTCCCTTCGGCGTCGCACAGATTGGGAAGAGCTTCCGCAACGAGATCACTCCACGCAACTTCACGTTCCGCTCGCGCGAGTTCGAGCAGATGGAGATGGAGTTCTTCTGCCATCCGACTCAATCGTTCGCGTGGTATCAGTACTGGCGCGACCGGCGCTACAACTGGTACATCAACCACGGCATCTCGAAGAGCAACCTCATCCTACGCGAGCACGCCAAGGAAGAGTTGGCTCACTACTCCGTCGGCACCGCTGACCTCGAATATGCGTTTCCGTTTCTCGAAGCGGGATCGTTCGGTGAGCTGGAGGGAGTCGCGCATCGCGGCGACTTCGATCTGCGATCACACTCCGAAGGGAAGCTTTGCAAGCAGGATGGGCAGTTGATCGTGGAGACCGGTCCCGATGGCAAGCCGAAGTACGCCGGCAGCGGTCGCGACCTGACCTACTTCGATGAGCAGGCTCGCGAACGGTTCCTGCCGCATGTGATCGAACCCGCCGCCGGGTGCGATCGTGCCACGCTCGCCTTCCTCTGCGAGTCGTATCATGAAGACCAGCAACCGGACGACAAAGGCGTGATGCAGGAGCGACTCGTGCTGAAGCTGCACCCGAAGCTGGCACCGGTGAAAGTCGCCGTCTTCCCGCTCACCAAGAAAGACGGTCAACCCGACAAGGCCGCCGAGATTTACCGAGCCTTCAAACGCGCGGGCATCGCCGTCGAGTACGACCAGCAAGCCGCCATCGGTCGCCGCTATCGCCGCATGGACGAGATCGGCACGCCGTTCTGCATCACTGTCGATGGCGACACGATGGCCGGTGATGCAGCCAAGCGCGACACCGTGACGATCCGTGATCGCGATACGCTCGAACAGATCCGAATCCCGGTGAGTGAGATCGTCGAACATGTCCGTGGACGGCTTCAGTAGGGCGGTCAGAGATCGACAAAATTATGGGGCGCAGTATGAGAAAGGCAGGTTGTAACTTGTGGAGTTTCGTTGTGGCTCTCATGCAGCATCTCGTCAGGGGCATCGCCATTTCAATGTAGGGTGGGACCAGCTCGCTTCGAGCGCCGGCCCACCAACAGAAAACATTGAGAATTGCTGGTGGGCCGGCGCGGCGAAGCGCCGCTGGTCCCACCCTACAGCCTGTCCAGATTCAAAAAGGGATTGGCCCTGCCGTCTTGGAAGGCGATGGCAGAAAGATGGCTGGCAGAAAAATTTGGTCTGCCCGCGATCTGTGATCGGCAGCGAATTCCATCGTCAGTAGGTTGGATTGCTGATCTCCAGCCTTTCCTCATTTTGTGACTCAAGATCCTGTTTTTCACCTGAGACCGGTTCGTGGTTCTGTGTTCATCTCGATAAGGCCGATCAATGCTGCATGCAGTCATCATGGCGGGAGGAAGCGGGACTCGCTTCTGGCCGCAGAGTCGCAAACGGCACCCGAAGCAATTCTTGACGTTCACGGGAAATCGTTCACTGCTGCAAGACACGGCATGGCGATGCCCACCCGCGGTTCCCGTCGAACAGACGTGGGTCGTGACCAACGCGGAGCATGCCGTTGAAGCGGGGCGGCAACTCCCCAACATTGCGGCCTCGCAAATCTTGGTCGAGCCGTGCGGACGCAACACCGCGCCGTGCATCGGGCTGGCGGCGATCCAACTGCTCGCCGTTGATCCCGATGCCACGATGCTCGTCATGCCCGCCGATCACGTCATCCAACCGATCGCGATGTTTCAGCAGGCGGTGCGAGAGGCCGAGGCCCTCGTCGCGCGTGAGCCGTGTTCGCTGGTCCTGTTCGGGATCGAACCGACTTACCCGGCGACCGGCTTCGGTTACATCCAACGTGGCGAGCCAGTAGTCACGTTGGTGGCGGACGATGCCACGCCGAGTTTGCCTCAAAAGGGGCTTGCTCCCGGTTGTCCCACCTTTCGTGTCCTCAGCTTTCAAGAGAAGCCGAACCAATTGACCGCCGCACGCTATGCCGCGTCGGGCGAGTACTACTGGAACTGCGGTATTTTCGTCTGGCGTGCCCAGGCAATCCTCGATGCGTTGGCCGCATTCGCACCTGAGATCGCTCAGCGACTGAACCGACTTCGTTCAGCCATCGGTTCGCCTGATTGGGCCGAGTTGCTGGAAATGGAGTTCCCGCAGATGCCGTCGATCTCCATCGACTACGCCGTGCTGGAGAAGACTTCGCACGTTTGCGTGTTGGAGGCCCCGTTCGAGTGGGACGATGTCGGAAGCTGGCAGGCTCTGCCGCGACTGATGCGATCCGGCGGCAACGGCAACACGGTCGAGGGTCTCGTCTGCGAAGTCGATTCCTCCGGCTGCATCGTGAGAACGACGAGCGACCACTTGGTCTCGCTCGTCGGCGTGAAAGACTTGATCGTCGTCCACACTCCCACCGCCACGCTGGTCGCTGACAAACGGAACGAGGATTCGATCAAACAACTGGTCGCAGAACTCGAACGACGCGGGTTGAGCGAGTACCTCTAAGTGTCGGCGCAGAATTGATTGTCGTGGTTCGCTCCGCGAACCGACGTTGGTTCGCGGAG
>JAYVDI010000387.1:0-4951 GCA_043749505.1 Schlesneria sp.
GCGCGGCGGAAGAGGGCGTGGAGGCGTTCGTCCACCGAGCCGTTTCGTTCGGCGAACTCGCGGCCGAGGGCTTGGGCCGTTTCGATGAAGACCGTGTCGTTGAGCAGCGTCAGCGCCTGGAGCGGCGTGTTCGAGACTTCGCGCCGGGCGACGCAGGCTTCGCCACTCGGGCCGTCGAACGTCATCGACAGGGCAAACGGCGCGGTCCGCTTCGTGAACGTGTAGAGCGTCCGGCGGTAACGGTCCTCCCCCGGACTGAGTGTCCAGTTGAGGCCCCCATAGGTTCCCTCGGTCGTGATGTTGGCGGGTTGAGCGGGGAAGACGCTTGGCCCGAGTTGCTTGTCGGACAGCAGGCCACTCACGGCGAGCATCGCATCCCGCACGACCTCAGCCTCGACGCGCAGCCTCGGCCCGCGCGCGAGAAGTTCGTTCGCGGAATCCTTCGCGAGCAGTTCACCCGTCATGCGCGACGACTGCCGGTACGTGGCACTGCTGGCGATCAGGCGGTGGAGGCGTTTGAGATCCCAAGCGGGAGGGGGAGAGGGGGAGAGACGGAGAGGGGGAGACGAAGAGACATTGGGAGTATCGAACTTCATTCTTTCTCCCTTTCTCCCTCTCTCCCCCTCTCCCCCTCCAAATTCGACCGCCAGCCAATCCAACAACTCCGGATGCGTCGGACTCGCTCCCTGGCTGCCGAAGTCTTCGAGCGTCTTCACGAGGCCGCGACCGAAGAATGCCGACCACTGGCGATTGGCGGTGACTCGCGCGGTGAGCGGGTTTGTCGGACCAACGAGCCACTCGGCGAGAGCCAGCCGATTTAATTGCGCCTTCGCTGCGAGTTGTGGCAGCGCGGCGAGGACCGCTGGCTCAACCAACTCCTTTGGCTGAAGGAACTCACCCCGATGATGCCGATGCGTGGGGCGCGGGTTGTTGGCGGGACGCTCTTGGAAGACGAGCGTTGTCGCGAACGCGGGCAACTGCGCCCGCGAGGCGGCGATTTTTTGACGCTCGCCCGCCAACTCGGGGGCTTCGCTGGCGAAGTGCTTGAGGAGGCGATCAATCTGCGCGGGTGATCGAGACTCACGCGGGATGAGCAGGTCGGCAGCCAACTCAGCCGGCAGCGAACTTGCTTCCGCCGGACGAGGATCGTCGGTGACGGAGATTTTGAAACGGCCGAGACTCGCGGCGTAGTAGCGTTCAAACAACATCGACACGTCAAACCGAGCTGTCTTCGCGACGGGGGTCTCGAACCGGAAGACTGCGACGTGCGGCTTGCCTTGTCCGCCGTTGATCGACCAGCCGGTCTGTTGGTTCTCGTCGAGAGCCATCGCGGCCGTGTTGCCTCCGTTGGCGAAACTCTGCGTGGCACCGGTCAACTTCACCGGCTGGCCATCGGTGGCGACCGTGATCGTGCTGAGGAAGAAGTCTCCAAACGGTCCCTCGTAGTAAACGCGGCCCGGCCCAGTCTTGGGGAGCCGCTCGTCGGGAATCGCCTCGAGGCGCAGGGCCGTCCATTTGGAGTGCGGTGGCTCGACACCGCTTTCAGATTTTTGTTTTTCCGCATGCTGTGCATCACGAGGATCAAACCCGACTGTCGCCAGGCTTCGAGTCAGAGGCTGCAATCTCAAATCGAAAGGCTGCGCCAAAATGCCAAAGCGGTGTCGAGCCACCGCACTCCAAAGGGTGGGACCAGATGCGGCAGCCCGCGCATTGTCGTTTGCCGGCGCGTACGACACGTCGTAGATGTCCCGTTTCGACATGTCGCCGCTGGCGAAGATCGAGTCATCGTCTTGAATCGTCAGCAGCGCGAGGTTGCTCTTGGCCGCGACCGGTTTGAGCGTGGTCCACTTCATGACGCGAGCCTGTTCGCGCGCGAGCCACTCGCCAAACTTCTGATCGCGGTGCGCGAGTCGTCGCACCGCTTCGGGTTGATCGCTGTTGGCTCGTCGTCGGCCGAGACTGATCCGAAATTTGCCGAGCGTGTGTTGCATGCCGTGATTCTGGTCGAGGCGGATCGTCCAACGTGCGGTCTTGCCTGCGAGGCCGCTCGGCTCGGCGAGGAAGAACGTCACGGTGCGGTTGACGTTCCAATCGCCCGGCCCGTGGATGGCCCAGCCGCCGGATTTCGTGATGTTGCCGTCAATGGCCTGTTCGGCGGAGAACTGTTCCTGTGAGAAGTCGGCCGACGCGCGGATGAACTTCGGTTGTTGAGCGTCGTCCTTCACGCCGTCGTCCTTCACGCCGTCGTCCGTCTTCGCGTCGTCGCTCTTCGCCGCTCCCCGCTCGCGCAACGTCGCCTGGAACTCAGTGAGGACGAAGTTTCCGTGAGGCGTTCGGCCCGGACCTTTGCTCGGCAGCGCGGGATCGGCCAGCGCTTCGAGTCGCACGGCCACAACATCGGTCAGGTCCGAGTCAAGTCCCACAATGTACGTGTCCTTGTCCGGTGACGTTCCCGTCACGAAGACCGACGCATCGTCTTTGATCTCCAGCGTCGCCATCCCCGTCGAACGAGCGACCGCCGGTTTGATCGGCGTCCACTCGAAGTCGTCCGGCAGTGGGAAGCGGTTCGGCAGGTCGGCCTCGTGTGCCGCGATCTGTTCGAGCAGTGAAGCCCGTCGCGCGGCGATGTCGTTGCGGACGACATCCATCTCCGGTTCGTCAGCGTTGTTCAGCAAAGCAAAAAAGCTGAAGTAGTCACGATGCGTAATCGGGTCGTATTTGTGCGTGTGGCATTGAGCGCAGCCGACCGTCAGCCCCAACCATGTCGTGGCGGTCGTGGCGACTCGGTCGGTCATCGCGTGGTAGCGGAACTCCAGCGGGTCGATGCCTCCCTCTTCGTTCAGCATCGTGTTGCGGTGGAAGCCGGTCGCGATCCGCTGGTCGAGCGTCGCGCCGGGCAGCATGTCGCCCGCAAGCTGCTCCACGGTGAAGCGGTCAAACGGCAGGTTGGCGTTCAGCGCGTTGATGACCCAGTCTCGGTATGGCCAGACCGAGCGTTGCCGATCCTTTTCGTAGCCGTTCGTATCGGCGTAGCGCGCGAGATCGAGCCACCGTCTCGCCCAGCGTTCGCCATAACGCGGCGAGGCGAGCAGCCGGTCGAGCAGTTTTTCATACGCATCGGGCGACGAGTCGCTGACGAATTCGTCCGCCTCGTCGGGAGTCGGTGGCAGTCCGATCAGGTCGAGTGATGCTCGCCGGACGAGCGTGTACTTGTCGGCTTCGGGTGACGGCGCAAGCTTCTCTGATTCCAGCCGCGCCAACACGAACGAGTCGATTCCACCGCGAGGCCATTCGCGCCGCAGTACGCTCGGAGTCGCCGGCCGCACCGGCACAACGAACGACCAGTGCGGCTTGTACTCTGCCCCCGAGGCAATCCAGTTCTTGAGCGTCTCCTTCTGAGCAGCCGTCAGCACACGCTTGGTCGATGCGGGCGGCATGGACTCGTCGGGATCGGTCGATTCAATCCGTCGCACGAGTTCGCTGAGATGCGGCTGCTTCGGCGAGATCGGCCTCTTCCCCGACTCACTCTTCGCCGTCGCCCCCTCGCGCGTGTCGAGCCTCAACCCCGCCTGCCGCTGCCCGTCGTCGGGGCCGTGACACTTGAAGCAGAACTGCGACAAGATCGGCCGGACATCGCGTCCGTAGTCGGGGACATCGGCTGCTCGCACGCTGGCGGGCTGAGCGACAAGTGCGATAGCAATGAGCAGCAACGCCGAGAATCGAGTTCGCATCATGAGCGGGCCTCGCTAGCGAGCGACCTCCAGCCAGTCGCGAACATCGTCGAGCGCGACAGCTCAAAGTCGCGAGGTTAATCAAATAGATAGCTGACTGACTGATTGCGGTGAATGCGGCGGATGGCTTCACCGAGGAGCGGCGCGACCGAGATGACGCGCATGTTGGGAAGCATCTGCTCGGGACGAATTTGCAAGCTGTTCGAGACGACGATCTCTTCGATCGGGGCTTCGCGCAGGCGTTCGGTCGCCTGGCCGCAGAGAACGGCGTGAGTGGCACCCACGTAGATGCGGCTCGCGCCGTGTTGTGACACCGTTTTGACCGCTCCCACCATCGAGCCGGCCGTCGTGATCATATCGTCAAAGATCAGCGCGGTCTTGCCTTCGATGGGGCCACCGATCAGGTTCTCTTGGCGGGTCTCGAAGGCATTCGCGCGGCGCTTATCGACGATGGCGAAGCTGCCGCCGAGATGATCGACGTGTTGCAGAGACCGCTTGATGCTCCCTTCGTCGGGGCTGACGATGACGAGGTTGTCCTTGGGGAGGTTCAAGGATCGGAAGTACTCGTCAAGGATCGGTGCCGCGTAGAGGTGATCGACGGGGCAGTCGAAAAAACCCTGAATCTGGGCGGCATGCAGGTCCATCGCCAACACCCGATCGGCTCCCGCTTTGGTGATCAGGTTCGCGACCAGTTTGGCTGTGATTGGCACACGGCCCATGTCCTTGCGATCCTGCCGCGCGTAACCGAAGTACGGCATGACGGCAGTGATACGAGCGGCACTCGCACGCTTGCAAGTGTCGATCAGGATCAGCAGTTCCATCAAGTTTTCGTTGACGGACGGGCCGGTCGGCTGGACGAGAAACACGTCTCGCCCACGCACGTTTTGATCGAGACGGACGGAGATTTCTCCATCGGGAAAATTCCCCAGTTCGACCGCACCCAAATCGACACGAAGGTAGGCGGCGATTTCAGCCGCGAGCGGTGGGTTTGCTCGGCCGCTGAGAATGCAAAGTTCGTCGTACATGTATGAATTCGGAGGCCGTGCGAAGTGGGAAGAGGCGGGGTCTAGAAGGCGACGGCATTCTCAACCAAGGTCCGCATGAACGCAAGCCGCCGTGCGACTTTCACTCGGGCTCAGAACCTGTCCAAGTACAACTCCGTATTTTGCGTGGTGCTTTCCCAGCGCCGTCCCGTCGGCGGAGCGACGGGACTACTGCAG
>JAYVDI010000388.1:0-1894 GCA_043749505.1 Schlesneria sp.
TTCATGTTTTCGATTCGGTCTGTTCGGTAGGGCAGGAAGCGGCCGGGGGGCGAACTCGGGCCCAAGAGACACGAAACGCCCTCGTCCATCAGATGGGACTGCTTGAGTTTTACGAAGTGGACCGACAAAAAGGGCGAGGCTTCAAGGTTCATAGGTTGCTTCGCTCGCGGAGCGACGCGGTAGTGTACAGCTTGCACGATCGAGGCCCGTTTAAGTTCATCCTGACGCACGAGTTCTGCCTTGATGCGATTGAAGTGGTCAGAGTGTTCTTGGATCAAGTTGTTGCCCTGATTCCCACGAATCTGTATCGCAAAGCGGAGCGAGAGAGATGAACAACAGCGGACGGGTGGCACAAGCTGGGGCTCTGTGAAGGGCGTGGTCTTTGGATTGAATCACGAGTCCGCTGATACCCACGCTCATCGAAGACTCTGAGCGTGCCACACACTTGCTTCCATCCGAGAACGGGAAGCTCACGACGACGATGTCACCGTGTGTCGTCATGGCGTCTGGTCGCTTTCCAGCCACGGGTCGTGCGCATCGTCTTCCCGCATCACGTCATTGACGAGAGGATAGGCTTCGGTGGGATCAGAGTCGGAATCGTCGTAGATCAGCCGCTTGAACCGCGCATACACGTCCGCTCGCAGCACGACACAATCGGTGCCAATTTCTTGGGCCTCGACGGTGACAGGTTCGCCGTGCTTGATCGCCTCGATTTGTGCGGCTGTCAGAATCATGGTGTTCTCCCGTTGCGATTATTGCGGGGGCCGTGGTTTCGAGCAAGACGCCTCGAAGTGACACCGGGCGCATACCGGGGAGTCTCAGTTGTGTGAATCTGACTTCCCGACCAAAATGCGAACGGGTAGGCGGATTCACCTTGGGAGCAGCACGATGTCGAAGCCGAAGATTGAAGAACGAGTTGCCGCGCTGGAGGTGCAGATGCAGCGCGTACTCTCGCGGCTTCCTCAGCCGGGACCGGACGATTGGAAGAGCGTCGTCGGGATGTGTACCGGTGACGAGGACATGAAACAGATTGACGCGCTCGGGGCGGCTTGGCGCGAAGCGGACCGTCAGCGGGCCAAGCGTCCCAGCAAGCGTTCTGCGAAATCCAAATCATGATCGTGCTCGACACCGATCATCTGTCGGTCCTCAAGTACCACGATTCGCCGCTGTCGCAGATTCTGGAGCGAAAGCTCGATGCCGCGCGGGAACCGATCTTCACCTCCATCGTCAGCATTGAAGAGCAACTGCGCGGGTGGTTGAGTTTCATCAAATCACAATCGAGTGTGACACGCCTCGTCGATGCCTATCGTGAGTTGGAAATCGCGCTCCACTTCTCACACGCATTCCGAGTCGTCCCGTTTGACCTGTCCGCCGCCGAAACCTTCGCCGCATTGAAGCGGCAGCGCATCCGGATCGGGACGCAAGATTTGAAGATTGCCGCGATGGTGCTGGCGAACGATGCCACGTTGCTGTCGCGGAACGTCAAGGACTTTTCCAAAGTGCCGGGGCTGAAAGTTCAGAACTGGCTCGAATGACAATGTGGGGCCTGATTCAACTTGGGTAGCGGCCCCGAAGAAGCCCCCTCACCCTAACCCTCTCCCCCACAAAGCCGAGGGAGAGGGGACAAGCGAAGACACTTGCGCCCTGCTGCCATCGCGCTACCCGCTGCCATCGCGACTTGAATCAGGTCCAATGCGGCCGGGCGGCGCGTCCTATTCTGAAGATGCCTCATCGAGCGAAACGCACACCAGTTCGGAGTCGCTGCGGGCGAAGACGCGGGTTCCGGCGAAGGCGGGATGTGCCCAGGTGGGGCCGATGATCTTGGTGCGGGACTGTTCGTGATGGCCCTCGGGGTTGAGGCGGGTGAGGATCAGTTCGCCTTCCTCGTTGAGGA
>JAYVDI010000389.1:0-7823 GCA_043749505.1 Schlesneria sp.
CGGTGCTCATCTGGTTCTCGGCCGGGCCGTGCGTGTTGCTCTTGGCGGTCATCGAGTGAATGAAGCACATCTCATCGGCGAGGGCCGCCAGATTCGGAATCAACTCCGAGATCATCTTGCCGCTCTCTCCGCGCGGCTTGAATTCCCACTGCGGCGCGACGAGGTTCCCGTTCTCCCCCTGAAACGTCACGAGTTTTTCATTGCCCGGCAACGGCTGGCCGCTCCGCTTCACCAACTCGGGCTTGTAGTCCCACGTGTCGAGGTGACTGACGGCCCCCGAACAAAAGATCATCACGACGCGAGACGCCTTCGGCGCGAAGTGAGCCTCCCGCGCGGCCAGCGGCGCATCAGGTCGCACGGCCGGACGAATCGGACTCTTCGCATCATCACTCGCCCGCAACTGGCCATCGCCCGCCAACAGCGACGCCAGCGCCAGGCCGCTCAGTCCGCGACTTGCATCGAACAGGAAGTCGCGTCGGGCGAGCAGCGATTGACCAGCGGCAGAGAGTGGTGACATCGATGGACCTCATCAAAATACCGACTGAAGTCCGGATTAGCTTTGTTAGCCGGACTTCCTTTCGAGGCAACTCTTCAAGCAAAGAAGTCCGGCTTTAAGAAAAGCCGGACTTCTAGGAATTGGTGACAACACACTCATTCACTTCACCTGCACCCGGTACGGCAGCACGGTGAGGACTCGTTCTTTGGCGAGCAGGTCGTAGATGCTGAGGCCGCGGAGTTGCGAGGCGACTTCCTCGGGCAGCGACTTTAGTAACGCGGAGCCGGTCACACCGAGGCTCGTCGAGCTGGGATCGATCGGGCCGAAGAGGGACTCGAACGGACTGGTCGGCTTGGGCAGATCGAGTCGTTCCAGCTTCGTATCAGGGTCGATCCCGGCCGACTTCTTGGCGAAGGCGATTGCGTCGGCGAGTGTGCCGAGTTCATCGACCAAGCCGAGTTGCAGCGCCTGCGACCCCGTGTAGACGCGACCGCGCGCCATCTTTTCCAGTTTCTCGACATCCATCTTGCGGCCGGTTGCCGCCTTTGTCGTGAACTGAGCGTAAATGTCGTTCAGCATCTTTTGCATCGCCGTTCGCTCGGTCTCGGAGAAGGCGGTTGTGGGGCTGAGGACGCCACTGTTCTTGCCGCGCATGACAACGCTCGTCGTGATGCCGACCTTCTCGTAGAACTTTTCAAAGGCGATCTTGCCGCCGACGACACCGATCGAACCGGTTAGCGTTCCCGGCTCGGCGAAGATGCGGTCAGCTCCCATCGCGATGTAGTAGCCACCGCTCGCAGCCGTGTCGCCCATGCTGACGATGAACGGCTTCTTGCCGTCGAGTGCTTCGAGTTCATGCCACATCAAATCGCTGGCGAGAGCGCTGCCGCCGGGACTATCGACTCGCAGGACAACCGCCTTCACGGTCGAGTCATCGCGCGCCTGACGGATCGCCTTGATCATCGTGGTCGAACCCATCGTCTGTTCGCCGAAGAACATGTCGGTTGAGCTGGCTCCCGACATGATCGCGCCGGTCGCGTTGATGACGGCGATCTTGGAAGCGGTCGATTTGCGCGTGGTCGGTTCGACTCCCATCATCAGATTCATCATCTTCGCCATGCCGGTGAAGCCGCTGAAGTCGGTGTCGATCTTCTTCTTGCCGTAGCCCTTCGTGATTTTGACTTCGGCCGTCTTGTCGTCTCCCTTGATGAGCGACTCGATGGCGTCTTCGTAACCGACCACGTCGATCAGCCCGAGCTTCTTCGCATCGGCGGCCGTGTGCAGTCCGGTGTCGATGATCGCCTTCACTTGGTCGGGAGTCAGCTTGCGGCCGGTCGAGATCGTCTCGACGATCTGCCGGTAGTAGTCGTCGAGAATCGCTTCCATCTCTTCGCGGAAGGCGGGACTCATGTCCGAGCGGCTGTATGGCTCCGCCGCCGATTTGAACTCACCCACGCGGAGCATCTGCGGTTCGATCGACAGCTTGTCGAACAGGTTCTTGTAGAACGAGACCTCAGCCCGCAGGCCGGGCAGCATGAGCATCCCCGACTCGGGCAGCACGATCTGATCACAGGCGGCGGCGATTAGGTAGCCCTTCGTGTCGGCACTCTCCATCCAAGCGTAGACCTTGCGTCCCTTGGCCCGCATCTTCTGGATGCCAACTCGCAATTCGTTGAGCTTCGCCCAACCGATCGACGGGTCGCTGATGTGCAGGATGACGGCATCCAAGCTCTCATCGCGAGCCGCCTTATCCAGCCGCTGCAAGCCGGAGCCAAGCGTCTCCACCACATCGCCGAACAGCCCCGGTGCGCTCACCCCTTCTGAGTAGCCGCCGGTGATTTCAATGTGAGCCACGGAAAGCTTCTTCTTCGCAGCGGCCTCCACTTTATCAGCCGCATCTCCGGGAGCATTCGCCGCGAACACGGGCGAGATCCAGCACGACGCAAACGCGCACCACGACAACAGCACAGCGAACAGTCTCATCGCAAAAGCTCCTCAAACCAGAACGCGACACGCGCCGCGAGCAGGTTGCCGACACCAGTCACAACACACGCGGCAGTTCTAGCCCGCGTGGCGGAAGCCGTCCAGTTGATAAGCCTGCCAGCGCGTTGGGTGTGGTCGCATTTCGGCAACGCAACCGCGCATCAAACACGCGGGAAGCAATCGGAAACACGCGACCGTTCGAGAGCCGCCGCACGAGAACCGGAGGTTGCCCCGGTTTGCATGATGATGGTCCGAGGTCGGTTCGTTTCCTTACCCGTAGTTTCTGTGCCTCCCGCGGAGACTTTTCCGAATCGCAAAAATTGCAAAGTGACCTGCGCCAATCGCAAACCCTCAGACAAGGCCGTACCACTTTGATGTTGATGCCCTATCTACTTCCCACCCGACACCGATTACGGGACTGGCGCAGCTGCAACGCCTTAGGAGTATGAGCTTCCGACAAACATTATTTGAGATCGCCACATTCCGAATCATCCGACTAATGCGTGCTGAGAGTAGAGAAAGAGAAGTAGTGAACCTGCCGGTGTGATTTGGGGTTAGGAAACAATCCACGAGATCACAGGAGCTGGCATGTCCACGAGTTTGTTGTACCACGCGTTTGGGATTCGCGGCTACGAGTACCGTTCGACGGAGTACTCGAAGGGCGGGATGACGATGACCGTCGAGCAGCCTCGCGCGGCCTGGAGTTGTTCGCCGTGCGGCGGTCGGCACGTGCCTGCCAAGAGGGGCGTGACATGGGAGTTTCGGGCACTGCCCATCGGGGGCAAGCCGGTGCGGTTGCGGATGACCGTGCCGCGTGTCTTTTGTCGGACGTGTTTCGCTCAACGGCAGGTGAAGGTCGCGTTCGCCGATTCCAGGCTGTCGTACACGCGATCGTTCGCGAGGTACGTGATTGAGTTGGCGGCGATGATGACTCTGGCGGATGTGGCCCGCCATCTTCAGGTCAGTTGGGACGTGGTGAAAGGGATCGTGAGCGACGATTTTCAGCGGCGATTTGCGATCGACGAAATCTATCTCGGGAAGAAGCACCAGTTCCTGACGATCGTGATGGATCTCGACAGCGGTCGGATCGTATTTGTGGGCGACGGCAAAGGCGAACAGTCGCTCGAACCGTTCTGGCGCAGGTTGAGTCATTCGCGAGTGAAGATCGCCGCCGTGGCCGCCGACCTCTCGCCCGCGTCCAGCGCCGCGATCCACAAGAACCTGCCGCAGGCGAAGCGCGTGTTCGACCGTTTCCACCTGGTGAAACTCTTGAACGAACACCTGGCCGACCTGCGCCGAGAACTCCATCGCGAGGCCACCGATCCACTCCAGAAGCAGGTCTTAAAGGGAACACGCTGGCTGCTGTTGAAACGCTCCGACGACCTCAACCCGCAGCGCGACGAACGCCGGCGATTGAAGGAAGCGTTGAAGCTGAATGAGTCACTGGCGACGGTGTACTACCTCAGGGAAGACCTGCAACAAATCTGGCAGCAGCCCGGAAAGAAGTTCGCCCGCATCGTCCTCGACCTTTGGATCGCCGACGCCGAATCGAGCGGCATCTGACAACTGATGAAGTTCGCCCGCACCCTGCAGACTCACCGCGAAGGCCTCCTCAACTGGTACGACCACCCGATCTCAATGGGCCCACTGGAGGGAACCAACAACAAAATCAAACTCCTCCAACGACAAGCCTACGGCCACAGTGACCTCCCCCACTTCAAACTCCTCGCTCTGCACTACTCTCAGCACGCATTAGTCGGATGATCCCATTTTTCAGTGAGCCGGGCGGCGTCAGCCTCCGGACTCTGGTCCTGAAGAATCCGGGGGCTGACGCCCAGTGGCACTCACTTTGTCAAAAGCGCCAAGTAACCTGCAGTGTCAACGAGGGAGTTCCTCGTGTTTCACCGCATGTTTGACTCCCTCGCTGGCGCTGCGGGTTACTGGTCCGCTGTTGCCACATTGGGCTGACGCCGCCCGGCTCACCACTTCTGTCGGAAACGTCCACATTGTCTCCGGTAACGATTTGTCGAGTGGGTATGGCGACCTTAGTTTCTGCTTATGTTGCTCTACTGCGTATTGTGGAGCGACGAAATTGCACGGATACTGACACCGACCGGTGTGACTGTGATGTCGCAAGGCCGCTTAAATGGCACTTTGTTGGACAAAGGAACTCGAATGAAATTATTAAGAGTGATTGGGTGCGCTGCGTTGGCAATGTGGCTGGCGACTGAACCTGTGATGGCAGCCACCCCGATAGTGACGAAGCAAGTCGTCGCGATCAGGTCGGTGGCGGGTTACACGTTGGGCAAGGCCGAACTTGTCACCAAAACGAGCGGGAAGAAGACTACACGGTCACTGGTCGTGAAAGTCGCCAATGTTTCGCTTCCAGCCGGGACTAGGTTGGCGGTTCAGATCGGCCGGTCTGCGGTAGCAACCGGCAGCGTGGTCGAAGAAGTTGATAATTATGACACCGATGGCGACGGAATCCCCAATGATGTGGATTCGGATGATGACGGCGATGGTATCAATGACGACCTCGACCTCGATGACGATGATGATGGAATCCCAGACAGTGCGGAAGATGATCTCGACGGTGACGGCATCAACGACTTCCAAGACGATGACGATGACGGCGATGATGTCGCGGACGACGAAGAGGACAACGATAGTGACGGCATCCCCGATGACGACGACAGCGACAGCAACGGCGACGGAACTGACGACAACGAAGAAGAAGTCGATGGCGATGCGGACGGTGATGGCGAGCCCAACTCTGAAGACAGTGACGACGATGATGATGGCATTCCGGATGACCTTGATGTCGATGACGACGGAGATGGAATTGCCGACACCGTCGATCCCAACTACGCGACGTTTTCGGGCAAAGCGAGGATCACCAAAACGACGGGCGTTCCCGCCGCAGCCAAGGGAGCGATTCTTTCCGTCCGCCTTTCCAACGGCACTGTGATTGCCTCGGGTAAGTTCTAAGGCTGAGAGCAACCCTGATTCTTGGCGGCCCAGCCAGTCGTGGCCGCAGAGTGTCACGATGGTTTTAGGCAAACGATGGCAGTGTGAGAGGCAACTTGTCGAGATTGCTTCTCTCGTCCATGCTTCGCAGTATCCCACTGCGAAGCTTTTTTTGGAGGGGGGGTATGGCCAACGTTGAGACGCAAAACGGCTTGCGACTGCTCGTTGTGGAAGATCAGAAAGTCCTATTGCAAAGTCTGCAGCGCGGACTGAATTGCGGAAGGCTTTTTCGTATCGGGAACTTCCACCGGCACCGAAGGTTATCGCCTCGCTTTGACCGAACAGCCTGACGCGATGGTGCTCGATTTGTTGTTGCCCGATGGTGACGGCATTCAAACGCTGCAACGACTGCGGGCCGAGTGCTTCACCAAGCCCGTTCTGATTCTGACGGCCTGCGATGCGATCGAGGATCGCATTCGCGGACTGGACTCCGGGGCCGACGATTATCTCGCCAAGCCGTTTGCCTTTGGAGAACTGGTCGCTCGATTGAAGGCGCTGCTGCGGCGGGTCGAGTCCTCTTCGGTGGCCGTGCTCAAAGTCAACGATTTGGTGATTGATGTGCTGATGCGTCGAGTCAAACGGGCCGGCAAGGACATCGACCTGTCCACGCGTCAGTTCGAGGTGCTCGAATATCTGGCTCGTCACCAGGGTCAAGTCGTTTCCCGACAGATGCTGGCGGAAGATGTCTGGCGAGCGGCGACCGCGACGTGGACCAACGTGATTGAAGTACAGATCAACCAACTTCGGAAAAAGATCGAACGGCCCGAATGCCGGCAATTGCTTCACACCGTACGGGGTGAAGGCTATGTGCTGGGAGACCGTTCATGTTGAAGCAATGGAGCATTCGTTGGCGTTTGACTCTGTGGTATGTCCTGTCTCTCGTCGCGATCTTGGCGGTCTTCGACACGTCGCTCGTGTTGATGGTCCGGTCATATCTCCACACGCAACTCGAAGCGGACCTGAACGACGAAGCCAACGAGCTCGCTGAAGAGATCGAGTTTGCCAAGTCGTCCGACGAGTTCGAGTCTCGTTTCAAGCAGCACTATTCCGAACACGGCGGCTACAGCTTTCAGGTGAGTCGCTTCGACGGCAGCGTCCTGTTCGGTTCTCCGTGGGTGCAGGCGCACACTCTGCCAAAACCAAACTCATCGAGTGAGATCTCCTTTCGTCGCCTGGAGGAGATCACACTGGGGCACGCGGGACGCCATCGGTTGTTGTGTCGTGCCGTGCGTGGTCCGTTGGAACCGCTCTTGATCTACGTGATCGTTCCCCTGGCACGCTCGGAGCGACAGTTGTGGTCCTCCGTGCAGATGCTGCTGATCGGGAGTTTTCTGGCTTTGTTGGTGGCGCTTGTCGGCGGATTCCTGATTGCACGGCAGGCAATGCTCCCCTTGGAGCGGATCGTGGTCACGGCCGAACGGATCTCGCACGAGAACCTCAGCGCCCGCATCTTCGTCGAGAATCGCCATGACGAACTGGGGCGTCTCGCCGCGACGCTCAATCGGACATTCGGTCGCATGGAGCAGTCGTTCGCCGAGATGCGTCGCTTCACAGCCGATGCGGCGCACGAATTGAGAACGCATCTCGCCGTGATTCGCACGGAAATCGAAGTCGCCCTGTCGAAACGACAACAGCGTGGAGGCCCTGCGGCGCGTGGTCCTGGTGGCGCTGGACGAGACGGCGCGGCTTTCCAGTCTGGTCGATCAATTGTTGACGCTTAGCCGACACGATGCCGGCATGCAGTCGCTCGTTCACGAAGAGGTTTCATTGGCGGCCGTGTTGCACGATGTGGTGGACTTCCTCAACGCGCCGGCAGACCGAAAGCAGGTTGTGATCGAAGTCGGCGAGCTGTCCGACTGCACCGTTGTCGGTGACGACGTGTCACTCAGCCAGTTGTTCTTCAACCTGCTCGACAACGCCATCAAGTTCACACCGGCCGGGGGAACCGTGCGCATCGGTGGCAGTTGCGTCGGTCAACGCGTCCTCGTGACGATCGAAGACACGGGAGTGGGGATCGAGCAGCACCACCTGCCACATTTGTTCAAACGGTTCTATCGCGTCGATACCTCACGCAACAACGCGAGCGGCGGGACGGGACTGGGCCTGGCCATCTGCCGCTCGATCGTCGAGACACACGGTGGGGAGCTGATGGTCGCGAGCGAGCCTGGGCGGGGAACCCTCTTCAGTGTCAGCCTTCCCGCCGATCAAAGCGGTGTTACTCGTGGTGCGGTCACGGAGTCGGCGGAAGTGGGGGACATCGCAGTTCTCGGGAGTCGATGCCCATGAATCGAAGACGCGGCTTCACGCTGCTTGAGCT
>JAYVDI010000390.1:0-8989 GCA_043749505.1 Schlesneria sp.
GGAAAAGACCGCCAAGAACTTCGGCGGCATGATCAAAATGGCATTCATACAACGCTATCTACGAATCGCACGAAAATAGAGTTTTCCGACAGAGCCTAGCATGAATGGCGGGCCCGAATATCAGGCGGAACCTGGCAGGTGGAGCGAGTAGTCTGGACTACGACCGCTGGGGCATGTGCGGTCAATCTTTCGTTGCCGCTTTGCCGATGCGTCCCTTGACCTTGAACGTGATCGGTTGTTCCCGGCCGACAATCGTTACGAAGAACTCCTCTTCAAACGGTCCCGGCTCGTCCGGAGGGATGAAGGTCAGAGGCAGGCTGTGAACGGTCCTCGTCTCTGGCGGAGTCACAACTTTGAACGACTCGTTGCTCTTCGTCCGTTCGATCTTGTCGATCTTGAACGGCTTCTTGTTGCTACGCAGAATGACGTTCAATTTCTTGGCAACGCCGACTTCGGCCTGCATGAATGGCGGCTCGGTCACGACGACATCGGCTTCGATTTTGGCTTCGACTTGGACGGGAATCTGCGGGTTATTGGCATCGTCTGTCACGAGCGTGATTTGGTCTCGCAAATTACCCGCGGGGGCCGTCGGCTTGAGCGTCACCACCAATTCGTAATTGACCAGACCATTGCTGCGGCTCTTTTCCACGATTTGAGTCGTCAGGTTGGAATTGCCCGACCTGGCATCCGCGATCTTCCAATCAGAACGGCCCGCGTAGTTGATGGCCACGCGCTTCTCGGCACCTGCTCCCAGATCGACGGCTCCGAAGTTGACTTCGCCGGGAACCAGCACGATGTCTTTGCGAATGTAGGCTTCCACTGGCAGTTCGATTTCTTTGAACGAGCCCAGTGTCGGCTCAACCAGCGTGAGAGTCGCCTTGGACTTTCGCTCGCCATCGAAGCGAATCGTATCCAGTCGGAGCGTCAGAGTGACGGCTTTCCCACTCTTCACGATTAACGGGAAGGTCTTCTCATCCCAGCTCACGCAGCCGCAGCCGGTGGTGGCGTTGGTGATGTGAATGTCTTCCTTGTAGATGTTGTTCACACGGAGTTGGAGCGGCGCATTCGCCCCCTTGGCGGCACTGCCGAACTTGAAGTCGGTGCGGTCGAGCATTTTCTCGGCCCACAGGGGATCCTGCGCGGTTGCGGATGATGCCACCAGTAGGACGAGACACACGGCACCCAGCGGGCGGATTGCGGGTGAAACTAGCATCGGTCTTCTCGCTCCTCAAACGCAGCTCGAAATCGAATCCGAGCCATTCTTTCTGCCACCGTTTTGGACCGCAGACAGCGGTCCAATTTGAGATGGCACTGGCTCTCCGGCAGGACTCACTGCCATAACAGCCATTCACGCGACGAGGCCGGTCTCCGGCCTTGGAAACAGAGCCACATTGCACGGCGGACATTATGACGGGGCGCTTTTCAAGTCAACGCGGGACAGGCTTTGCGACGTTTCCGCCAATGTCCAACTTCGGCAATTTCTGCCGCCGATTGCCCTGAGCGTCGGGAGCGTTCATCATGTGTCGGTCGTTCGACGGTTCAGCCCCCTCATGGGAGTCTCTGCATGAACTCATTGCCCTCTCGCTCATTGCTGTTGTTTTTATTGTTGGCATTCGAGGCGGTCGCGGCTCCGGCTTGGGCTGACATCACGCTTGCCAAAGTGTTTGCCGACCACATGGTCCTGCAACGCGGCGTGCCGGTTCCTGTCTGGGGCCGGGGGGATGCGGGGGAATCGGTCTCAGTGACGCTTGGCAAACAGACGCGATCCGCGATGACGAACTCGGTCGGTCGTTGGCGAGTCACGTTTGACAAGCTCGACCTCAGCGACGATTCGCTCAATCTGACCGCGCGTGGCAAGAACACTGCCACGGTGAGCGACATCTTGATCGGCGAGGTCTGGCTTTGCTCGGGACAGTCGAACATGGCGATGACGGTCAGCCGCTCGCGCGATTTTGAAGCCGAGAAGAAATCGGCCGATCACCCTCGGTTGCGGATGTTCACCGTCAAGTCCGGTGCCGCGACGAAGCCGCAGGACGACTGCACCGGTGAGTGGGAAGTCTGTGGTCCCGAGACCGTCGGCGGCTTTTCAGCCACGGGTTACTTCTTCGGTCGCGAGTTGCTGAACACGCTCGACGTACCGATCGGTCTCATCAACTCGTCAGTCGGTGGAACCGGGATCGAAGCGTGGACAAGTCTCGATGTGCAGGAGGCTCGGCCTGAGCTGACCCCCGTTTTCAAAGCGTGGGAAGAGCGTGCAAACACTTATGACCCTGATACCGCCAAGGCTCGATTCGAGAAGCAACTTGCCACATGGAAGGACGACACCAAGCAGGCCCGCACCGATGGACGCGATGCGCCGCGTCGGCCGCTCGAACCGGTCAATCCGCGCGAGGACCGCAATCATCCGGCCAACCTCTTCAACGGCAAGATCGCGCCGCTGATCCCCTTCGCCCTGCGCGGAGTCCTTTGGTATCAGGGCGAACACAACGCCCGCACCATCGAGTCGGCCGAGCTGTATCGCCACCAGTTGCCGCTCCTGATCGAGGATTGGCGAGACCGTTGGAATCAAGGCGACATCCCCTTCGCGTGGGCGCAGTTGCCCAATTACAAGAAGGCGACGGCCGAGCCGCAGGTCATCAGTGAATGGGCCGTGCTGCGCGAAAGCATGTCGCGAACACTGTCCGTCCCGCAGACCGGGATGGCGGTGACGATCGATCTCGGCGAAGCCAACGACATCCATCCGAAGAATAAACAGGATGTCGGCAAGCGTCTCGCAGTGTGGGCGTTAGCGAAGGTCTATCAAAAAGATGTCCCTGCATCGGGACCGGTTTACTCGTCACACGCGATCGCAGAGGCCCGAGTGGTATTGAAGTTTGACCAGCTTGCGGGAGGTCTCGTCGTGCGTGGCAGTGGTCCCCTCAAAGGCTTCGCCATCGCGGGTGAGGACAAGAAGTGGCATTGGGCTAGCGCAGCGATCGCAGGTGAAACCGTCGTGGTGTCGCATCCGTCGATCACCAAGCCGCTGGCCGTACGTTATGCGTGGGGAGACAACCCCGCCTGCAATCTGTTCAACGCAGCAGGTCTTCCCGCCGCACCCTTCCGCACCGACGACTGGCCTCACCCGGCAACCGCGCCCGCGAGATAGACCGCAGTCCGTCGAAGTCCAGTTTTTCCGAAAGCCGGACTTCTCCTTCAGAGCGTATTTCAAAACTAGTGGTCCGACAATTTTGTATTGCCACCTTGCATTGTTTAACCGCGTGGGCAACCCCGCAGTATCAAGTTGTCCGACCACTAGCCCGACGCGCAAGCGATGGCTTCACTCTCATTTAATGTCCAATTCTCGCTTGCGCATCGGGCTAGTTTTGAAATGCGATCAAAGGGGCTGACGCCCCCGCTCGCCTGTTCCCATTCAATGATTGACGCAGAATTCGGTCGAGGCCAACAGTGCCCAGATCAATTGAACGATCGCTCGCCGAGAATCATCGCCACTCTCAACAAGATGCCGGTCCACTTCCTTGGCCTCGTCGGGTGAGGGTCTTCGGCTGAGGATCGCGAGGTAGAGCAACTCGGCCCGCTGGTTCGAGTCTGTTTCTCGAACGAGTTGCTCCGCCAAGTTGCCATCGCGCGGCTGGAGCAGTTCCAGCACGCGGCCGTCGTTCGACAAGAACAGCGCCGCTTTCACCGACGGCGCGAAGTCTCCTTCCGGCTCACGCGGCGGATTGGCGAACGCGGCGACGAACCGCTTCTTGAGTTCACCGAATCGCTCGTTCGCCTGAGTCTTTCCGCTGGCATCGCGCGTGGACTGATATCTTGGCAGTTCGCCCGTGGCTTGAAGAACGCTCCACAGGAGTTGCTCGGTGGAGAGCGGCTTCTCGATGGCGACGACGTAACGATCCGGATGCGGCTCGCGTTCCATGCCGCTCGGGAGCTGACTGCCGCGTTGATATGTCCGAGTCAGCGCGAGCTCCCTGAGGAGCCACTTGTGATCGAAGCGGTGCGCGACGAATTCGGTGGCGAGCAATTCGAGCAGCTCCGGATGCGACGGCGGGTTCTTTGAGTGATGCAGGTCGAGCGGATGGACGAGGCCGCGTCCCAGCATCTGCCACCACAACCGGTTGACCGTGTTGCGAGCGAACTGTGCATGCGACGCGTCCGGTAGTTGCTCGGCCAGGATCGCCAGCGGGCTGAACTTTGGCTTCCCAGCGAAGTTCTTTTTTCGATCCGGTGCAAGTACGAACTCGTCCCCCTTCGCGAAGGTTGGGACATCGACCTCCGCCCCAAACGGCAGGCGCGGACCGGTCGCCTTCGCCTCCTTCACAAACACCGACATGAACTCAGTCTTCTTCTCGACCAGCTTCTCGCCGACTGCCGGAAACGTCACGTCCTTTCGGATCGTCGCGTGCGAGACAAACGTGTGGAGTCCCTGAAAATCGACCTGCTTGTAGTCGTCGATGAACAGGTGGTCGTGACACTGCGCACATTGCAGATCGACTCCCAGAAACAACCGCCCGACATCGCGCGTCAGGCCGGGCAGGTCCACCGGCTGCTGTCCATAATTTTCGAGCCGCTTCGTCAGGAAGTAGGCCGCGCCGCGCGTCGCTTCGTCCTCCGCGTTCGGATTGAGAATCTCGCGCACGAGTTGGTCCCACGGCTTGTTCGCCGTGAACGACTCTTCGAGGAATCGCGTCCACTCGTCATGATCTCCCGCACGCTCCATGAGCTGCACATGAAACAGCTCGCGCATCCGTCGCGGAAACTCAGACGATGCCAACAGTCGGTCGATCATCGTCGCACGCTTCTCGGCAGCAGAGTCGCCCAGAAACGCACGAGCTTCCTCGACAGAAGGGACTCGCCCGGCAAGGTCGAGCGTGACGCGACGCAGAAACTCGGCATCGTCCGCGCTGGGAGCGGCGGGCGTTCTCGTTGCGGCTTCAATCAATTCGTCGATCCGCGTGTGGAGCGACTCCTCCGCGGAGACCATCGTCGAGCCACTCGCGACGAGAAGTCCGATCGACGCGAGAAACGTCATCAGCACGAGTGCCAAACGCGGACGTGAAGTCATGACAAGCTTCTCTCTTAGAGACCGGCGCTTCAGTAAATATCGCATTGTCGTCTTTCGCGGAGCGAAAGACGACACATCATTGATGTGCCAGCCCTTGGGGACGGCTACAAAAGAATCTCTCAAAACGTCGCTTGATTGAGGACGAACTGAGCGATATTGCGGCTGGGGATCGGCGCGTCAATCCGTGTCCTCTCGTGATTCCCGCGCCGGGCCTTACTTCATTACCGAATCCATCAGCGCATCAAGGATGTCCAATCATGTCACCTGCCTCCGCAATGTCATCGGAAGCTCAACTCCAGATTCGTCCCGCCGTGTTGGACGACTGGCCGGTCATCGCGGACTTCAATACGCGGCTGGCCGACGAAACGGAAGGGAAGCGGCTGGACCCCGACACGATTGCCGAGGGCGTTCGTCGGCTGTTGTCTCAACCCCAGCGAGGCCGTTACTTCGTCGCCTGCTTAAATGGACACGTCATCGGCCAGATCATGCACACCTGCGAATGGAGCGACTGGCGGAACGGTGAGATCTGGTGGCTGCAAAGCGTCTACGTTCTGAGTGAGTTTCGCCAGCGCGGAGTCTTCCGCGCGTTGTTTGCTCGCCTGCAAGACCTCGCCCACTCGTCGCCCGATGTCATTGGGATACGACTGTACGTTGAAGAACACAACGAGCGTGCTCAAGCTGCCTATGTGACGCTCGGCCTAGAGCGTGCCAGATACACAGTCATGGAACGGATCTTTCGCAACGAGGTCTAGCAAGCGGCTGGTTCTGCCGTAGGGCGCGGCCTTTGTGCCCGACAGATGTCACCTCAATTTCAATACGTAGAAACTCGTCTTGTCCGTGTTTTTGAGACTCAGATACAACTCGCCTCTCTCATTTCCATTTGGTGCGCAGAACGACGGCAGCCTGCTACCAGGCATCATTCGTTTGCCCTTTTTGTGCCAACCTCGCCAGCGGCCAGTTCCATTCCGTGGCCGGTCTTCTCGAAACAGGTGGTTGTCATGACACAAGCAAAGCGTGTGCGCGGTCGGTGTCTGATCCTCGGCGTGATCTTGCTGTTCGGTTGTACGACTGCTCGCCAGTCCAATACGGCGCGGACCGCGCGCGAGCAGTTGCTGATCTCGAACGCCGTCGATCAGGCTTTGTCCAAGGTTGATTTCGCCGCATTCCAAGGCTCGAAGGTCTTCGTCGATGATAAGTACCTCGAATGCAGCGACAAGGGTTACGTGGTCGGGTCGATCCGACATCGCCTGATGATGAATGGAGCCACGATCGCCGCGAAGCCTGAAGAGGCCGACGTGACGATGGAGATGCGCAGCGGCGGTGTCGGGACAGACAACGCCGACTCGTACGTCGGTATGCCGCAGATCGTATTGCCCGGCATGTTGACGCTGCCGGAGGTGAAGCTGATCACGCGTACGCGACAGACCGCTTTGGCCAAGATTGGCCTCGTCGCCTACGACACGAAGTCGCACGAGTTGCTCGGTGCGGGCGGAGTCTCATCGTCTGAGGCGGATGACTCGAACCTGTTCGTCTTCGGAGTCGGTCCCTTTCAATCGGGAACGGCGCGCGAAGAGTTGAACAGCACGACTCCCCTTCGCATGAATCAGTCCACCCAACCGCTCCCCACCACCGTCGCCTTCAATGCCAGTAGCGAATCGCATGACCGGCCGGAACGCTTGCAACTAACGGGCGATGAACGGACCAGCAAAGAGTAAGAGCTGGCGCACTCAACGAGTGTCGTCTTTCGCTCCGCGAAAGGACGTTCTTTCGCGGAGCGAAAGACGACAGTTATTGAAGCGTCGGTCCTAATACGAGCCGTGTGCCGTCAGGCCACGGGTTCCCGGCGACAAGTAAGAACCCGCAGCCTGACGGCGTGCGGCTCGCCAGTGTTTCCGCTTTGGCCGCTGGAGACTGATTCAACGCCGATCGACTTCGCGTCCGCCTCTCGCTCAGGGCCATCGCTGGTGGTTTCACAGACTCAACAAAGCGATGACCCTAGCTCTGGCTGGCCCTGCGTGAAGTCGCCGCAGGAGGCCGCTATCATCCCGCCGCCATCGGCCGCGCGGATCACTGTGTCGCGTCGGTGTGTCATTCACTCGGTTCAAAGTTGAGGAGCAAACTCATGCCGTCCATTCGTCGTTGGTCAGTCGTTGTCGGAGCCGTGTTGGTGGGACTCATCGTCGGTTGGACTTCCGCGTCGCTGCGTGCCGACGCAGACAAGCCCGCCGCGCTGGTCTACGAGCTGCGAACCTACACGACCGAGGAAGGTCGCCTGCCCGCACTGCATGCCCGCACTGCATGCCCGCTTCAAGGACTACACGATCAAGCTGTTCGAGAAGCATGGCATGAAGAACATCCTTTACTTCACTCCGGTTGATAGCGACGGGAAGTCGGTTGATAACAAGCTCGTCTATCTGCTGGCTCACAAGAGTCAGGCGGCGGCGAAAGCTTCGTTCGATGCGTTCCGCCAAGACCCGGAATGGATCACTGCACGAGACGCCTCCGAGAAGGACGGCAAGATCGTCGCCAAGTTGGAATCGCAGTTTTTCAATGTCACCGAGTATTCGCCCGGTCAATAGTGGTTGGATGAAGACCGTAGGATGGGCGTTTCTGACGCTCACAACAGAAGTCCATCATTAGATGAGTCGAGGCCCCCTTGTCCGGACGAGGCGTCTCACTCGGCGCAATTTGACACCTTCGTTCGTTGCATTTCTTCCGGATCAAGGGGTCCGGGCTACGGCTTCACTTTTGGAACTCTGCCCCTCATGACAGCACCTCGTCCCGCCGTGGCTTGGGTTGGCGATGCCGATGCCGGGCACTTGCAGCTCATCGACCAAACGCTGCTTCCCGTCGAGTACCGTGAACTGGCTCTGCGCACCGTTGAAGAGGTCTGGGAGGCCATCAAACTTCTGCGAGTCCGTGGTGCGCCGGCCATTGGCGTCGCGGCAGCTTACGGTGTGATCGTCGGATGCCAGACGGCGCGAGGGGCGTCTCGCGATGAGTTCGATGCGCGGCTGAAGCACGTCGTCGAATACCTTGCCGAGAGTCGTCCGACAGCGGTGAATCTCTTCTGGGCGCTCAACCGGATGCGCGGTGTCGCGGAGGTGTCGAGCAGTCTTTCATCGCACGAGTTGCTCGCGCGGCTGTTGACCGAAGCACGGGTGATTGAGTCGGAAGATCGGGAGATGTGCGCGGCGATCGGTCGTCATGGCTTGCCTTTGCTACGAGGCTGCGCGGGCGTGCTGACGCATTGCAACACGGGGGGACTCGCGACGGCGGGCGATGGCACGGCGCTCGCCATCATTTTCGCAGCGGCCCGTGAGAATCCTTCGCTCCAAGTCTACGCTGATGAGACGCGGCCGTTGCTGCAAGGGGCGCGACTGACCGCATGGGAACTGATGCAGCGCAACGTTCCCGTCACGCTGATCTGCGATTCGATGGCCGGTTGGGTGATGAAGGAGGGTCGCGTGCAGGCGGTGATCGTCGGTGCCGATCGCATCGCGGCGAACGGCGACAGCGCCAACAAGATCGGCACGTACTCGTTGTCGGTCCTCGCCAAGGCGCACGGCATTCCGTTCTATGTGGCCGCTCCATCCAGCACGTTTGATCTCACGATTCAATCGGGAGTCGAGATCCCGATCGAACAGCGCGTCTCGACCGAGATCACACACGCCTTCGGCAAGCAGACGGCTCCCGAGGGCTGCCATACGTACAACCCCGCCTTCGATGTGGCTCCGGCGGAGAACATCTCCGCCCTCATTACTGAACGCGGCGTGATCCAGCCCGTAACGAAGGAATGCATTCAAGCGGTGTTGGGAACTTGAAGTCCGGCTTTCCCTAAAGCCGGACTTCTTTGGACAGCGTGCTTTGACGGAGAGAAGTCCGGCTAACAAAGCTAAGGATCGGCGCAGAATTCATTGTCGTGGG
>JAYVDI010000391.1:0-4709 GCA_043749505.1 Schlesneria sp.
GCGAACATCATCCTCTTCGCGGACGAGAAGGAGCCGATCGACCTCCGCACGCTGGGGCGAGTCGGCAACTACACCGTGGCCGAACACTGGAAGGCCCTCCAGCACACCGACGAGCAGGAGCAGCTTTTTGCGCTGCTCATGGAGCGGCTCGACGACGCGGACGACAAGGTGCGGTTGCAGGCGGCGCACTTCCTGTCGCTCCTCAGCGATCCCCGCAGCGAACCGAAGATCGCCTTGGTCACCGCCAACGTGCAGGACAAGCGGCTCAATCTCGGGAAGCTCGAACATCTCAAGCCGCACGTCTGGATGCTCGGCCCCGTCCCGGATGCCGACGGCTTCAAGACCGTTCATCCCGTCGAAACCGCCGCCATCGATCTCGCCGCCAAGTATGTGTTCGATGGGAAGACGCTCGTTCTGCAAGGTAGCCCTGTCGCTCCGCGACAGGAAGCGGGATCGAAGAAGGACGTTCCATCGCAAACAACGCCTGCTGGACGAAAGGACGCCGCTCCTGCGAACGCGCCTCCTGTCGCGGAGCGACAGGGCTACCTTGAGTGGAAGCTCACCAAACCCAGCAGCCCGGATCGACCGCTGTACGACTTCCACACCATGTTCGGGTCATCGCCGAATTCGTCGGTCTATTCGTTCTTCCGGTTCGATGTCCCGACGGCTCAGCGAATGCAACTGCTCGTCGGCAGTGAGGATGGCGTGAAGGTCTGGCACAACAGCCAGCTGGTTTTTGAAAACGATGTCGTCCGCCCGCTGATTCAACTCGACGATGTCGTGTCGCTCGACCTGCAACCGGGGAGCAACGACGTGCTGGTCCGCGTGCGGATGCGCGAGGGACACGGCGGCCAATACCTCCACTTCAAACATCTCGGTGACGTGAGGCTCTCGATCCCCGACAAACCCGATGGTCTGTCTCTCGCCGAGCGATTGAAAACCGGAACACAATGGCAGCACATCGACCCCAAATTCCTCGAAGTCGATTGGCCCGAAGCGGTGAAGCAGGGTGATGTTGCTCGCGGCAAGAAACTCTTCGCCGCCGAGTCACTCGGCTGCGCGAAGTGCCACGCCGCGACGGCCACTCAGGCGGGCGGAGGCGGCCCCAGCCTGACCGATTCCGGCAAACGCTTCACCGTCCCGTACCTCGTCGAATCGGTCCTCGCCCCGAACAAGGTGATCTCACCCGTCTTCAAGTCGTCGATCATCGTGACCACGGACGGCAAGGTCATCACGGGCCTCGTCGTCTCCGAAACGGGCGACAAGCTGGAGGTGCTGCTCCCCGATACGAAGCGCGTCACGATCAGCAAAGCCGACATCGACGAACGCAAACTCGGAGATGTCTCCGCGATGCCGCCGGGCGTTGTGAAAACGATCGATGAACTGCGTGACGTGATTGCGTACCTGCTGAGCAATCCCAAAGACGAGTGACCCTTTGTAGCCCGCACTCGGAGAGTGCGGGCTACATTTCAGGCTCGACGAACAGGCCGAAGTGGGCAAGACGGGGCGCTTGATTTCCCGGCGGGTCGCATGGATAGTGTCGTGACCTCTGCGGTCGGCCGGTTGATGCTCGACGAGACGCCGCGCGAGGCCACGGTTCCAAGGGATCAGGATTCATGGCGAAGAAGAAGTCAGCGGGAGGACTGGATGAGGGTGCTCGGATTCGAGTCAAACCCAACGTCCCCTCGCCCGAGTTTCCGGAAGTCTCACTCGGAGGCTGGACGGGGACTGTGATGGAAGTCTCGGGCAAGCCGCCCGCTCAGAAGTTCATTGTCGAGTGGGATGGAGCCACGCTCGCCGCGATGCCTCCCGACTATGTCGCCCGCTGTGAGACGCAGATGCTCTACCACGTCATGGCGTGTCTCGGTGACGACGACATTGAACTCGTGACGTGACGACGGAGCCTCTCGACCACAACAAAGAGGAAGCAGCGGAACCACGGATGGCACAGATTTCACGGATCAGACAAAGTCCAAGGACTCTTCGTATCTTCATCCGTGCCATCTGTGAAATCTGAGCAATCTGTGGTTAGTTTTTCTTCCTCGGTTTGTGTCGTCGTTTCACTCTGCAATGCGCGCGGGACGACAAGAAGTTGAAGGCTTGTGGTACGACGCAGGGGATACCGTCAGCTCGCCACATACGGAGCCGGATCGGACAGGCCCGCTTCGGCGAAGCCCTTCAGACGCAGGCTGCATGAGTCGCAGTGGCCGCAAGCTCGGCCCTGCTGATCCGGGTCGTAGCAACTGTGCGTCAGACCGTAATCGACGCCCAGTGCCAGCCCGCGACGAATGATGTCGGCCTTGGTGAGCGCGATCAGCGGGGCGTGAATGTGCCACGCGGCGGTACCCTCGACACCCGACTTCGTGGCGAGGTTGGCCAGTTGACGAAAGGCCGCGATGAACTCGGGGCGGCAATCGGGGTAGCCGCTGTAATCGACCGCGTTCACACCGATGAAGATGTCGCTTCCCCCGAGCACCTCGGCCCAACCGAGTGCCACCGACAGGAAGATCGTGTTGCGGGCGGGGACATACGTGATTGGGATGCCGCCCGACATCTCATCGTCCGTCCGATCCTTGGGGACGGCGATGTCGTCGGTCAAAGCTGATCCGCCGAACGCCCTCAGATCGAGCGGCACGACGATGTGACGCTTCACACCGGTGGCGGCACAGATGCGAGCCGCCGCCTCCAGTTCAAAGCGGTGTCGCTGGCCGTAATCGAACGACAGCGCGTATGGCTCGAACCCCTCGGACTTGGCGATGGCAAGGATCGTCGCCGAGTCGAGGCCACCGCTGACAAGGACCACCGCTCGACGAGATATCTTTGTATTCATGAATCGTTCCCGACGAAGTTGCGCCCGTCATGTCGAGCAAGTTGCTGCCAATGCGTCTGAGTCTTCCAACGGGCGGCGAAGGTATCAGCCATGATCGGAAACTGTCGAGGATCAAACCCAGCGGGGCTGAACTTCACCGCGTGCGGCGACCGACGCAGGCTCGCAGCGAAGCCCGGAAGTGGACGCCGCGTAATTCACGATGCGTCCGCGCTTGCTTCCAATACTCAGGCAACATCAAAAATGCAGGGATCTCTGGGCCACAACAGTCTACCGGCACATGACGTTACGGCGTTGACACAAGTTTGACAGAGAGGTGACGGACCAATGACACTCGCCTTCCGATGTTGATGTACAAGTCCCATCGTGCGGAGTCGGGCGATTGTCGTCCGGGGACCGCGTCTCGTGGCGGATGGATCTGTCGCGATCGGTTTCTGAGGACTTTCCACTCGATCGGAACACGCATGTCGATCAGCCCTCCCACTCGCCACAAGCACAAGTCTCATCATTCCGGCCACGTCGATGCCCCCCAAGGGCAGGACGAGTTCGTCACGCAAGGCGGATTCGGCGCTCACGAGGGACTTGCCTCGGAGGAGGCACTCGATGTTGTCAGTTCGCTCGCCCCTGTCTCGTCGGCCGTGTCCGCGCCCGCGATGAGTGCGGCGGATGAAGAGCCGATCTGGGGGCCTTGGCTCCCGGACAAACTGCGATGGGCCAACACCGACTGGGTCGTGGTGGCGTGGATGCTCGGGATGCACATCGGAGCACTCGCCGCTCCGTTCTATTTTGAATGGCAGTCGCTGGCCGCATGCTTCGTGCTCCACTGGTTCACGGCGAGCATCGGCATCTGCCTCGGCTATCACCGATTGCTCTCGCATAAGTCGTTCAAGGTTGTCACTCCCGCGAAATTCGTGACGATGCTGGCGGGGGCACTCTCGGGCGAAGGC
Source organism: Schlesneria sp. (assembly GCA_043749505.1). GTDB lineage: Bacteria > Planctomycetota > Planctomycetia > Planctomycetales > Planctomycetaceae > Schlesneria. Next base: position 3,775 of record JAYVDI010000391.1, read on the forward strand.
TCACCGCTCGTGTGGGCCGCGACGCATCGGCTGCATCATCATCGTTCCGATCAGGCGGGCGACCCGCACTCACCGCTCATCACCGCGATCTGGTCGCATTTTACGTGGATGCTGATTCGTCGGACGCCCGCGCAGCAGCAGGCCCTCTTTCAGAAGTACACGCCCGATCTCGTGCAAGACCCGATGTTGCAGTTCTTCGAGAAGACTTACTTCCTGTGGTTGGTCGTGTCCGGCATCGCATTGTACGCAGTGGGTGGGATGTCGATGCTGCTGTGGGGACTGTGCATGAGAATGGTCCTCGTTTATCACGGGACATGGTTCGTGAATTCCGCGACGCACATATGGGGCTACCGCAACTACGACGTGCGCGACGAGAGTCGCAACTTGTGGTGGGTCGCGATCTGGGCCTACGGCGAAGGCTGGCACAACAATCATCACGCTCATCCTCACGTCGCTCCGGCGGGGCATCAGTGGTGGGAGCTGGACCCAACGTGGTGGGCCATCAAAACACTGCGGTTCTTCCATCTTGCGTATGACGTGGATGATCGCATCCCGATGAAGACCACCGGCCGCGAACCGGCCGCCACCATTTGAGCGACGGTTGCTTCATAGAAGAGTGATTGCCTCACAGGAAACAGTGAAGAAACATCAGGCCGCGTTCGGAATCTCCGAACGCGGCCTTTTTTGTTTTTTGGTCCAGGCGTTTCGTGTTCTGATGTCACGCCTCCAAAGCGGAGAGATTGGCGAGCCGCACGCCGCAAGGCTGCGGGCTTTGGTCGTCTGAAAATCCGCTGCCTTGCGGCACACGGCTCGCCAAAAACATCTCACTTACATTAAGAGCCTATCCGAAACCCCCAGCGACACGCCAAGTGGTGAGAGCAAATTGCAGATGCAAAAATGCGTGGTGGTTTGCGGCTTTCTTTTCCCGGCGGCTC
>JAYVDI010000392.1:0-9200 GCA_043749505.1 Schlesneria sp.
AAAACCGACGGAATTTCGCCGATCGCGCTGCCGACATGAGCTGCACAGCGACCGCCGACCAAATTCGCGAAAAATGGCTTTCACCACGGGCTGCTAGTGGCCACCACATCGAGCGGTCATCACCAACGGATTGGGACTACAAGGCATATTGACTCCTCTTTTTTGGCCTATGGTTTCTTCAGGTAAGCCTCGGCCATCTTCTCTTCCAGCATCGAGATGCCCGTGGTTCAGATGTGAAGTCGCGAGAAACCTGCAGGGTGGGACCAGCGGCGCTTTGCCGCGCCGGACCACCATGAACTCTCGAAGTTTCCCGAGGGTGGGCTGGCACTCATAGCGAGCTGGTCCCACCCTACTTTGAAAAGGCGATGGCCCTGGTCGCAAACCCGAGCGAGTTTCGAGTTCGGGGCGTCGTGGTTAGAATCCCACCCGGCTTGATGCCCTGTCTTGGAGTTGTTCGTCTCCTCAACTGTTTGTCTTCATTACCAAGGATTGCAACATGACTGTTCGATCGACTGTGTGGGTTCTGGCTGCGTTGTTCACCGGTTCGTCGGTCGGTTTGGCGGCCGATACCGCCAAACCAAAACCGCTTAAGGCACTGCTCATCACCGGGGGCTGCTGTCACGACTACGGGCGGCAGAAGGAAGTTCTCAAACAGGGGATTGAGCAGCGGGCGAACGTCGAGGTCAAGTTGGTTCACACCGACGACAAAACCACCAAGGCGCGGTTCGAGATGTACGAGAGTGCCGACTGGGCCAAGGGCTACGACATCGTCATTCACGACGAATGCACGTCCGACGTGACCGAGCGTCCCTACGTGGACAACATTTTGAACGCGCACAAGAACGGTGTCGCGGCGGTGAACCTGCACTGTGCGATGCACTGCTACCGCGTCGGGACAGAGGAATGGTTCCAGTTCGTCGGGATTCATTCGACAGGTCACGGACCGCAGAAGCCGATCGATGTCACGTTTGTCGAGCTCAATCACGGAGTGACCAAGGGGCTGGAGAACTGGACGACGGTTAACGAAGAGCTTTACAACAATGTCAAGCTGTTTGAGACCGCGAAGCCGCTCGCACGCGGTCGGCAGGACACCGGCAAGAAGGTCGATGACTTTGTGGTCGCGTGGACGAACGAGTTTGGCAAGTCGCGTGTCTTCAGTACGACGCTCGGCCACAACACCGACACCGTCGCCGATGCCCGCTATTTGGATCTCGTTTCACGCGGACTGCTCTGGTCGGTCGGCAAATTGACCGACGACGGCAAACCGATGGCCGGTTACGAAGGGACGGGCGTCAAGCCAATCGTCCTCGAACCGCTCAAGCCGCAGGCCGATCCCAAGGCGTCCGCCAAGTAGTTGCAGGCTCTCGCTCGATGTGTTGCGGCTCGCCCTACGGGCGAGCCGCAATCGTAGCTGGATTGCGAATTGAAGCCTGACGCGCAAGCAAAGGTTCCGTTGCCCAGCGTCCTTCGCTTGCACGTCAGGCTTCGAGGGGCGAGCTTATCAGCCTGTTGAAAAACCTCACCGGAGTGTTATTCCAGTCGCTTGCCCAACACGTCTCGATGCCGGGAGTTCTCTTGATGGGGGCGAGGATCCGCACGGCGATCGTGATGTCGAGGCTCCCGCGTCTCGTGCCACCGGACGCGCCGTTGTTGCTCGGATTGCGAGCGGGCCTGCGTCGAGTCCGTGATCGCAGTCAACTCCTGCTCATCGGTGCAGGAACCGCCGGGTGCGAATTCGTGCGGCGCGGTGCCGAACTCCTCAATCTGAATCACGAACATGTGAGTCCGTTGAGTGGCGTGCCCGATTCAGAACGACACTCGTCGTTCGACCAGACAGATGAGATTCCAGAGCGAGACCGAACACTGGCGGCGGTGGACGAACTGCTGGTGCTGGGATTGCGGAGCAATGGCTACTGGCATCGCCTCCTGAAAGACCGGCTGCGAACCGGCGCGGGTGGCGTGACACTCGTTGACCTTCCCAACTTGGAAGGAACGACGGTGCGCGACGAATTGGCGTCGCTGGGAGCGGCCGTTTGGAAGCCCATGCCTGTCGAAACTGGGCCGTTGTCGGGCGTTCACGCAGGCGTGGCGACACTCTCCGAGGACATCGTCGAACTTGTGCCGTTCCCTGCGGCCGACGGTTGGGTCTCGCTGTCGCATACGACACGCAGTTGTCCCGGCCCGTGGCCAGAACAGTCGCTTGAAGACTATCTCGACAGATTGTTGTTGTCGCGCCGCAATGCCGACCATTCGCCGGTCGGGACACTCGAACGCATCCTGCAACAACAGCGTTTGATTGCCTCGGAGCGAACGGCTCGCGGTGGCATACGAGTCGTCAGCCTCACGGCCTCGCCACTATCACACCTGCCGGAATTGAGGCGGTTCCGTCCTCATCGAGGTCGTTGGGACTTCGAGCCGTTCGGGTTGTGTATTCGCCGAAGTTGGCTCGAGGAACGCGGAACGCGTCCGGTCGTCTACGGTGATGAAGCCCGTTGGGGCAGCCTCGACAGGAACGACAGGCCATTCTTTCAACTGGCTCATTCACAACCGAGCGTGTCAGCCGAAGTAACCGCCGAGGAACAGATGTCCGCGCGGATCGACTGGACCATCGAACGCGAATGGCGTCACATTGGCGACCTCGATCTGAGCCAACTTCCACGCGAGTACGGCTTGGTGTTCGTTCCCAATTACGCCGCCGCACGACGTATCTCTGCCGTCTCACCGTGGCCCGTCACATTGTGGCCAGACCCGACGGTTGAGGTGGGGTGACGAGTCAGGCTTGGATGAAACGGGAACGGACCTCACGTCCCATCCGAACAGCAGTCGGACGAGCAGCCAGCGCGTGCCGTACTTGCGAGTTTTCTGAGTCTCAATCGGCAGATCGAGAGCCTCGGTGACGGACGCCTGCATCCGCGTCGCCGTTTCAAAATTGGGGTTCTCCGCCATTCGTGTTGATTTTCGTAGGGCAGACGAGCCGCCTATCACACGAAAATGGCGGGGAGCCAAGTTTTCGCGCATAATCGATCATCCGGAATTATCCGCAACTTGAATCAAGCCCCATTTAGTCACGGTCTATTTCTCTGCGACCTGCCCGAAGAAACGATTTACAAACCCACCTTGTTAAGGATGCCTTCATGCCCCGTATGGTTTCGCTGTTGTCCGTATTGTTGATTGGTTGCGGCTCAGGAGTTCCCGGCACGACTCCGGCGAAGTCTCAATCCACCGTTCCAGTCGTAACACAGAAGGGTGCTGAGTCGCAGAAGTCTGGCAAAGTCGTGGCGGCTGACACGGTGGAACGGGCTGCTGTGAGTTCCGTTCCCGCACTCGAAGAGCCGACCGCCGACGGGCACAACTGGCTGAAGCGAGAAGAACTCGAAGCGGGCTGGGTGAGGCTGTTCGATGGACAGACACTGTTTGGTTGGAAGGCGAACAATGATGTCGCGTGGTCGGTGAAAGAGGGCGTTGTCTCGGCGGAGACGGGTGAGTCGGGGTTGCTCTGCACGACCAGCCGCTTTGCCGACTATGAACTCCGTTGCGACTTCAAACTCGCCAGCGGAGGCAACAGTGGGATCTTTCTCCGAACTCCGCTGAAGCCGACCGATCCGGGGATTGACTGCTACGAACTGAACATGTGCGACGAACATCCATCGGGGTTTCTCACGGGAAGTCTCGTCAAACGAGCAAAGCCCAAGGCACCTGTGACCAGCGGCGGTGAATGGCACTCGTACCACGTCCGCGTTGAGGGACCGAAAGTCATCGTGCAAATGGACGGCAAGCCGGTCCTCGATTTTACCGACACGACCGAAACACCACTGAAGACCGGTCACATTGGCTTGCAGTTCCGTGAAGGTAGGATCGAGTTCCGCAACATCTACCTCAAGCCGCTCGGCACGCAGCCGCTGTTCGATGGCGAATCGCTCAAGGGCTGGCGCGAAGTTTCCGGTGGGTCGAGCAAGTTCGTCGCAAAAGACGCCACGATCCAGGTCACTGGCGGACGCGGTTTCCTCGAAACGGAGAAGACGGCGGGCAACTTCGTCTTCCAGTTTGAAGCGATTACTCACGGCGACAAACTCAACAGCGGAGTCTTCTTCCGCGCGATGGAGGGGACCGAGAAAGCTCCCTCACACGGCTACGAGTTCCAAATTCAAAGCGGCTTCAAAAACGGAGACCGCACGCAACCCGACGACCACGGCACGGGAGCGATCTTCAAACGAGTCTCCGCCCGCCGTGTGATCTCGAATGACCGAGCTTGGTTTACCGCGATGCTGATTGCCGACGGCCCGCACTTCACCTCGTGGATCGACGGCGTGCAGGTCATCGACTGGACCGACGATCGCAAACCGAACGACAACCCGCGTGAAGGCCAACGCCTCAAGCCGGGCCACTTCAGTTTGCAGGGCCACGACCCGACGACCGACCTCGCGTTCCGAAACATCAAGCTGGTTGAGACGCCGGAATGATTTCTCGCAGTTAGCCACTTTTGCCGGGTGAGTTGCTCGACCGACGAATGGCGGCGCGAGAACCACTCACCTAGAATGCGAGTTCATTTTGAAACGAATCTCAAGTTGAGGACGAGTGTTAACTCATGGCTGCTGTTCTGAAAGAGATGCCTCGCACGCCGATGGCAATAACATCGAGCAACGACATGCACGCGAAGGTTTCTCCGTTGCTCAGTCGTTTGCGGGATGTCGTGGGTGATGAGGGCTTGCTTTTCAAACCGGAACAGCTGCTGGTCTACGAGTGCGACGGATACGTCGTCGAGAAGAAGTGCCCCGACGTGGTGGCCTTTCCCACCTCAACCGAGCAGGTCGTCGCGATCGTCAAGCTGTGTCATGAGTTCGACGTGCCGTTTGTGCCGCGCGGGGCGGGGACCAGTCTCGCGGGAGGTTGTCTGCCGATCGGTGGCGGCGTGATGATCGCCCTCACACGGATGAAGCAGATCATCGAAGTGAACTATCGCGACCGGTATGCCATCGTCGAGCCGGGCCTCGTCAACGTCCATCTGACGAACCATCTCAAAGGAAGCGGCTATCACTACGCCCCCGATCCATCTAGCCAGGGTGCCTGCACGATCGGCGGCAACTTTGCGACGAACTCGGGCGGACCGCACACTCTGAAGTACGGCGTCACGGTCAATCACGTTCTTGGGGCCGAGGTCGTCATGCCGGACGGTTCCGTCGCGCAGTTGGGCGGCGTGACGGAAGACTCGCCCGGTTACGATCTGACCGGACTGTTCGTCGGCAACGAAGGAACGCTCGGTATCGCGACGAAGGTCATCGTCCGGCTGACGCGCGACCCGGCGGCGTATCGCACGATGCTTGGCGTGTTTGAAACAGTCTCCGACGCCACGAAGGCGATCAGCGAAATCATCGGAGCTGGCATCGTCCCCGCCGCCCTCGAGATGATGGATCAGGGAATCGTCAGCGCCGTCGAGCAGGCGTTTCATTTCGGCTTCCCGCTCGACGCCGGAGCCGTCTTGCTCATTGAGGTCGATGGCCTCGAAGTGGCTGTCGATGAAGAGGCTCAGCGGATCATTGCACTCTGCAATCAGAGTGGTGCTCGCGAAGTGAGGCAGGCCAACACGCAGAAGGAACGGCTGCTCCTCTGGAAGTGCCGCAAGCAGGCGTTCGGCGCGATCGGCCGGCTCAGCCCGAGCTACTGCACTCAGGATGGCGTTGTCCCGCGCACCAAGCTGCCGGAGATCCTGGAGTTCATCATCGCCTGCGGCCAGCGGCACGGCCTGCGGATCGTGAACGTCTTCCACGCGGGAGACGGCAACATTCATCCGATTCTGCTGTTCGACGAACGCGACGCCGAACAGGTCAAACGAGTCCTCGAAGCGAGTGACGAGATCCTCGGCAAGTGCATCGAACTCGGCGGCAGCGTGACCGGCGAACACGGCATCGGCGTCGAGAAGATCAGTTTCATGGACAAGCTCTTCGCCCCGGAAGACCTCGCCGTGATGGGTACGATCCGCGACTGCTTCAACCCCACCGGACGATGCAGTCCCGGCAAGATGCTCCCCACGTCGGCGGGCTGCGGAAACGAAGCGATGCCCCGCATCAAACCGGGACGAAGGGCGGCAATGTAAGGCCGCAAGACAACCACGGATCGCACAGATTTCACGGATAAAGCAGCAAGACTCGAAGACAAAGATTGGGGCACCCAGAGATTCTCCTTAACAGGTTTTTCTCTCTTCTTCATCATCCGTGACATCTGTGCAATCTGTGGTCGAATCTCTTCTCTGAAGAATCAGCACTCGAATGACCACCGAATTCACACCAACGACTCAAACCGAACTCGCTCGTTTCGTGGCTGAGAACGCGGTTGGCGACAAGCGGACGATCTCTCCCGTGGGAGGGCGAACGGCGTTGCATTACGGTTTTAAGGCGGCTCAGCCTCAGACGGTCATCGCGCTGTCGGGGTTGGTCCGTGTTGTCGATTACCCCGCGCGGGACATGACGATCACCGTCGAAGCCGGGATGAGGATTGACGAGCTTCAGGCGACGCTTGCCTCCGAACGGCAGCGGCTTCCAATCGACATCGCTCAGGCGGGACGAGCGACCGTTGGCGGCGCACTCGCGACGAACACGAGCGGCCCACGTCGGTTTGGGCACGGCACATTTCGCGACTATGTGATTGGCGTCTCGGCGGTGGATGCTCACGGGCGTGCGTTCAAGGCCGGGGGACGCGTCGTCAAGAACGTGGCGGGCTACGACATCTGCAAACTGCTGGTTGGCTCACGCGGAACGCTGGCCATCGTGACGCAGGTCACTTTGAAACTGAGGCCGCTCGCTGAGACATCAGCCCTGTTGTGGAGTTCGTTCGCATCGCTCGGTCAGATTGATCGGGTACTCGAACGGCTGATGACATCGGATGCTCGGCCAGTCGCAATCGAAGTGCTGAACCCGGCGGCGGCGAGTCTCATCGCGGCGGCATCGCGCTGCGAACTGCCGGTCGATGTGCCGGTCTTGTGCCTTGGTGTCGAAGGTTCGTCCCGCGAAGTTGAATGGCAGTTAGAGACGCTGCGCCGCGAGGTGACTCCGTTTGGTGTTCTGTCGAGTGACGTAGTCTCCGAACCCGAGGCGGCTGCGATGTGGCAGGCTCTCACCGAATTCCAAACCTGCGCTGATGACCCGCTTACATTTCAAGCCAACGTCCGACCGTCACAATGCGTGGCGTTCATCGATCGAGCGACAAAGCTCAATGTCGCCGTGCAGGCTCACGCGGCGAACGGGATCGTCATCGGTCAGCTTCCCGAGAGCGCGGCCACGGTGAACGACACGGCAACCATCCTGAACGAACTCCGCCAATCAGCCCGCTCGGGCGGCGGCAATCTGCACGTCTTGCACTGCGATCCCGAGTGGCAGCCGTTCCTCCCGATGTACGGCGACCCCGAACCATCATGGCCATTGATGAGGCAACTCAAACAGAAGCTCGATCCGCACAGGCTACTCAATCCGGGGTTGTTCGTGGACGGAGAGGTCATGTGATGATGAAGCCTCCTCGTTTAACCGCTTGGGCAACGCGGTTAAACGGTCTTTGCCAATCGACAAATGTTGCGAGCCAATACAAAGCCCCCTCACCCTAACCCTCTCCCCCGAAGACGGGGGAGAGGGGATAAGGCCGAAGAATGACGACAACGACGGAATCACATGTCCCGGCACAACCTGCAGAGTCGATCGCTGCCCCTCGCGTGGGTAGCGGGATCGACTACGAAAAGTTTCTCGACTGCGTTCATTGCGGTCTCTGTACGGCGGCCTGTCCGACGTACTTGGAGACCGGGAACGAGAACAACAGTCCGCGCGGTCGGATCTATTTGATGAGAGCCGTGACTGATGGTCGGTTGGAATTGACCGACACCGTGACGCGGCATCTTGATCTGTGTCTCGATTGCCGCGCGTGCGAGACCGCTTGTCCGTCGGGAGTTCAGTACGGGCGGCTGATCGAGCCGTTTCGGGTTGAGATGCAGCAGCACGCGGCGGCACTCGCGACAACGGGCGCATCAGCCGGTGGCTCGGTGACCAAGCCGCGCAAGAATGATTGGTTCGAGAAGTTCATTCTGTACGGGATGTTTCCGTATCCGAAGCGGCTGCGGTGGGCGTTGGCACCTGCCAAACTGATGCAGATGACGGGGATCGACAAACTGGCGGAACGGATTGGGCTGACCAAACTGCTGCCAGAAAAACTCCGACGAATGCAGCGGCTGCTGCCACCGCTGATCGCTCGCGAACCGGCGCTGCCCGAGTTCCTTCCGGCCATCGGGCCGAAGCGTGCTCGCGTGGCGCTCTTCACCGGCTGCGTGGCCGATGCGATGTTCCATCACGTCAACTGGGCGACGGCGCGTGTGCTGCAACAGAACGGGTGCGAGGTTATTGTCCCGCGCAGTCAGGTCTGCTGCGGAGCCATCCACTACCACAGCGGCGCGGGCGAACCGGCATTGCAACTGGCTCGCACGAACGCAGAGTCGCTGCTGAGTGACGACCTCGATGCGGTGATCATCAACGTCGCGGGCTGCGGATCGATGCTGAAAGACTATGGCCACATGGGCGAGGAGTTGGCGAAGGGCGACACCGTGCTGCGGCAGTCTCTCGAACGCTTCGCTCACAAGGTGAAAGATGTCTCCGAGTTTCTGGCGGCGCTCGGCCCGATTGCTCCCAAGGGCGAGATCCCTCTGACGGCGACCTATCACGATGCCTGTCATCTGTGCCACGCTCAAAAGATCCGTGAGCAACCGCGCGATCTACTCGCACTCGTCCCTGGTTTGAAGCTGGTGCCGCTCCCCGAATCCGAGATTTGTTGCGGTGCCGCCGGCAGCTACAACCTCACCGAGGGCGCGATGGCCGACCGCTTGGCCGATCGCAAATTGAAGCACATCGTTTCGACAGGAGCCACCGCCGTCATCATGGGCAACGCAGGCTGCTCACTCCAAATTCAAGCAGCTCTGCGTCAGGCGAACAAGCCGATCTGGGTCGCCCATCCGATGGAAATTCTCGACCTGAGCTATCGCGGGTTGCAGCCGCCGACGATGTGACATGACCGAACTCCGACATCGTTTAACCGCGTGGGCAACGCCCCGCGCGTCGATGGGCGAAACAGGCATCCTCGTCGCTCGACGCGCGGGGCGTTGCCCACGCGGTTAAACGATGTCGGAGTTCGGTCATGTCACATCGTCGGCGGCTGCAACCCGCGATAGCTCA
>JAYVDI010000393.1:0-7633 GCA_043749505.1 Schlesneria sp.
GGATTCAAAGCGACTCAACGAATCGTTGTCTCGCGAAGATCGCGCTTCCTGTCGCGGAGCGACTGGGCTACCGTTCCTGTCGCTACAACTCACTGCGTCAGCGGACGTGGCATCGCTTCGCGCAGAACACGCGCGGCGCCGGCTCGCGCGGGCTGAGTCAGCAGTGGCAGCTCCAATCCGACACGGCTGCGTGCGGGTGCGACAGCGGCGACTTCGCTGGGTGGCACGGGATCGCTCTGCGCGAGGGCTTGTTCAGCACGGGCGATTGCCGCTCGGTTCGGCTGCGTGCTGGCAGGGACTGTCGCGACGGGGAGGCTGAGGTCGGTCAGCCCCTGTGTTGAGTCCGGTGACTGACCGCGAATCGTCGTCCCAGACGCTGCGGCTCGTTTCCGATTGGCAGCCAATTGAGAACCAGCAGGCCCGTTCAACGCCGGGCTGCTCGCCAGCACCCACTTGTCCCAGTCTCGTTCGAGAGCATCAATACTCGGGTAGTCGTACTGTTGGAGAGCCGCTTCCCAACCGTCGCTGTGGGCCACTTGGAGAAACCTCACGTAGCTCGGCTTGTCACTCTTCTGGATCAGGAAATCAGCCAATGAATGGCCTTCGGCGTAGAGCGTCAGCACCTGTTGTTTGTCCGTCGGGTAGTTCTTCATGTCGAGCAATGTTCGGAGCGGGATCTTTTTGGACGTTCCCATCACTTGGCCGTGAATCTTTTGCAGCCGCAGCCGTTCCGACCCGTGCTCGATCAGCGACGCGGCACCTTCATCGGCCCAGCGCGGCAGCGGACGGCGGAAGTAGCAGGCAAATACGGTGTGATTGATTTCGTGAGGCAGGACGGAATCGAGAATCCGTTCCTCGCTCCCTTGAATCTCCATCTTCCAGCCGTAGACCTCGCTGTTTTGAAAGTTAAACGTTGTCGCACCGCCCGCTCCCATCGTGCCGACCTTCACGTCGATTGGGCAGGAGGACGACCAATTGCCGGGGAGTGGCTTGCCCGTCCATTCGATTGCCAATTCATCGCGATAGATTTCGGCGGCATCACCGACTTGCTTGGCGAACTCGGCCGTGGGAGCAGTGACGATGAAGTTGGAAGTGCGATACCCGGCCCCGATTGAGGCCAGTGTGCCGACGACGAGCAGACCGCGGAAGAAAGCGTCCATGCCGGTTCCGAGTGGATTAGATTTGAGGAGAATTTGCCGCGAGTGACAGGCATCCATGCCAAGTCGGCGACAATTTCCCAGCGTTAGCAAACATTGGACCGGCTGAAACGGCCGATATGCGTGTTCGCGGGCAAGGTCTGCGAGAGCCACGACTTGCGAGGCCGTTTCTTCTCACAATTACATGGCCGCAAGTGCGAATCACGCAGCGTCCCGTGTAAGAGTTACAAACTCACAGGGCCTGATTGGCCAAAACTTCACAGTTCCTCGCAGTCTCCTCACACTGCGACCTCATGGCAGAACCGGCCCGGTCGTTACGTTCCGAGGGACTGCGCCCCGCCGCACACGGCGCGCGGCTGACGGATGCCGAGGCGTACTTCGGCAGGAATGATCAATTCGACTCGGCTTCCTTTCGCGACCGCCCGATACCTAGGGGACGAAGTCACTGAGTTGCGGGTTCAAAAAGAAATTGGGAGCGACGATCTTGGCACACTCGCATCTGTTGGTGAATCACCTGCTGAAGCAGTTGGAATTTCACAAGCGAGACCGCAAGGACCGTGATCGTCGCCCGGAATGGTTGTCGGCGTTTGTGCATCAGACGGCGGCGCTGTTTGAACCGTTGTCAGGTGTCGCGAAAGTCGGCTATCAGTGCGAGCTGACTCCGGATGGCTGGGAAGCCCGGATGTATCTCGGTTCGACCGAGGTCGTCGGTGGCCGCGACGACGGACAGTCTCGGCTCATCAGCTTCGAGTTCAACTTCGGACGGCTGACCGAAGGCTTCACGCGCGTCGATGAGTTCCGCTGGAACGTCTGCGCGACAACCGATGGCTCGACCGGCTCGTTCGTCACACTGCGCGGCCAGATCGACAATCATCCGATCCAACTGAAGCTTTACTCACGCCCCCCGCGCGACGCTGGCCCGGCGTTTCGTCAACGTGCCGATGGCACGCTCGAAGAAGTCACGGTTTCCTGAGAACCGCTGATTCGTGAGAGTGTGTTTTCAACCAGTCGTTCGAGCTCGATGAGCCTGTGCGGACTCCAATCACATCATCTCATGGATGTTCGCCAAAAAGGGCGTGTGGCGACCTCGAAGTCGCCTCGGTACATTCCGGAGGCTTACGTCGTGTCGTTGCCGGTTCAGCTCGCGGCACTCACGCCAGACTGGCCCGTCCTCTGTGAGTTTCTCCGATGCTCCCGTTCTCGTCCCCGTGCCAACTGTGCGACAGAACTTCGCGGCGCGAATTGCTTCGCTTGGGATCGCTCTTGCCGGTGGGACTGACTCTCCCCGCACTCTTGGCCGGGCGTGCAGCGGCGGCCGAAACGAAGCTGTTGCGCGGGCGAGCCAAGTCGTGTCTGATCGTGTTCTTGGAAGGCGGGCCGTCGCACATCGACCTATGGGACATGAAGCCGAACGCGCCGTCACAAGTGCGTGGTGAGTTCCAGCCGATCGCGACTCAGTCACCCGGTGTGTCGCTTTGTGAGCATCTGCCCATGACCGCGCGGCACTGGCATCACTTGGCGCAGGTCAGTTCGGTGACGCACTCGATCACAGACCACAATGCGGGCGCTTACTATGCACTGACGGGACGCTATCCGGTCGATCAGGGGCGGCTGATCGTCTCGGACTCAGTCACCAATTTCCCGCCATTCGGCTCGGTCATGTCAAAGCTGCATCCCGCAACCGACAACCTGCCGAGTTTCGTTCATATTCCCGAGATCATGTCGAACAACAACTTCGATATCCCCGGAGAGCAGGCCGGATTCCTCGGTGGTGCTCACGATCCGTTCGTCACGGGCGACCCCAGCCTGCGCGGCTATCGCACGCCGGGTCTCACCCCGCAGCCGTCCTTGTCGTTGGACCGACTCAATCGCCGCGATGCCTTGTTGTCGAACCTCGATCGTTCGCTCGGCCGACTTGGTGACGATCCGGCCGTCGCGCGAATGGACCAGTTCCAGCAGAAGGCGGTGGCGATGCTCACGTCGCCCCGCGTGCGCGAAGCGTTTGACCTCAGCCGCGAGCCGCAATCGGTTCGCGAACGCTACGGCCTCGATCCGGGCAGTGATCGCAAATTGGAGGCCCGCAAGTTTGGTGGCCTGCCGCATCTGGGGCAGAGCATGTTGCTCGCTCGTCGCTTGATCGAAGCGGGAGTCCCGTTGATCACGCTCGTCAGCGGACGCCGCATCGATCAAGCGTGGGACACGCACCGCGATCACTTCCCGCTGCTGAAGACATCCTTGTTGCCGCCATTCGACCGGGCGTTCTCGGCGTTGCTGGAAGACATGATTCAGCGCGGCCTGCTGAACGACACGCTGCTCGTCGTGATGGGTGAGTTCGGTCGCACGCCCAAGCTCGGCTACGTGACTTCCAATGCGGGAGCCGCCGCCAACGGACGCGATCACTGGCCGTACTGCTATTCAGTCCAGTTCGCTGGCGCGGGCGTTCCGGCGGGACTGATGTTCGGCTCATCCGACAAAGAAGCGGCGTATCCCAGCCGCGACGCGGTGACGCCCGAAGACATCGCCGCGACGATCTACAAGCTGCTCGGCGTCCCTCACAACACTGAGTTGTTCGACACGCAAGGCCGACCGCACCGCGTGATCATCGGTCAGCCGATTGAACCGCTGGTGACGTAGGGTGGGACAAGCTCGCTTCGAGCGCCGGCCCACCATTCACCGGTTAATGATCGACGCATCAATTACGGTCCAGGCTACAGGTTCTGCGACAGTGATTGATGGGCCGGTCCTTAACGACCTTGGTGGGCCGGCGCTCTAAGCGAGCTTGTCCCACCCTACCAATTGCGACGGAATCATCAGTCACACCGACGGACCAAGATTTCGCCCTTGCCGAGTTCGATCAGGTCGCCGTTGTAGCGGTCATAACTGGCGGTGAGGCACCCTGGGGAGAGTGGAAAGCCGAGGCGTTCGAGATGTCGCAGATAGACTCTCACGAACGTTGGCTGGTCGGTGCTGGCGCGATGAAACGTCGGCAGCAGTTCGGCGCGGTGAGTCGTCGAGAACAGCGTGATCGAGCCGCGCTTCATCCCCGCGCCGGTGTGACGACCGACGCTTCCGAACAGCATTAGTGAACCGGCGATCATCCCGAACCCGGCCGCATGTCCGACCGAGCCAGCGACCGCGATCAGACCGCGCCGCATGGCCGTTCCCAGTTCATCGCCAGCCGATCCGGTAACAAGAATTTCGCCGCCAGTCATGCCGCGCGTGGCCCCACGATAGGCCGCGCCGAGACAACTCCCGGCGTTCCCCTTGATTCGTAAGCGACCGCCGCTCATCTGTGCTCCGGCCCAATCGGCGACGCTCCCTCGCACGGTGATCGCGCCGCTGGTCATCTCCGCCCCGAGGTGCATTCCCGCGTCACCTTCGATGAGCATTTGGCCGACGGCATGACGTTCGCCGATCCGCTTCACGCGGGAACAGTCTCCCACCCAAACAACTTGCTGGTCATCGCGGGCCGAGCCGGAGACATCGAAAAACTCGGCGAGCGGCACGCGGCGGTTGCCGTGTTGAATCAGAGTCGCTCGGACTTGATCGACTGTCTGATCGCGAACGACTTCCGCCCGCACGGCATCCACTTCGAGGGGAATGGATGACGACTCGCGCAGCGTGAGAACAAGTGGCATCGGCGAGTCTCTGCATTCTCCAACCGCCCTGTATTCAACGGACGGCGAAGGTTACTCCATCGACTTGGCGAAGTCGGCGATCAACGTGCCGACGAACTTCAGCGCGCATTCGCTGACGACGGATGTCCCTTCGATGGCGTTGCCATTCCGCTTGAATATGGTTTCCAGGCGAGGCTCACACCCTGCGACAGCCTGCGCAGCCAAGCTGCGAATTTTTTCGCGTTCCTTCTGTTCCGCAGTCTTCGGTCCTTTGGATTCCGCCTTCTCGGGTGCGAGGGCATCGTAGAACTCGACCAGTTCGGTCATGTTCGCTGAGAACGATGCGATCGTTGCGTCGGGCATCTCGGGCAGGGCCCCTGTCGCTGCCGTGATGGCTGCGGTGAGGTCCGCTTGCGCGTTGGGACCGATCGCCAGCCAGACGGCATCTTTGGAAGTCGCCAAGAACACGACGGTCTCACCGGGGAAATACTTTTGGAACCGAGTGAGCCGTTTGGCGGGGACCGTCAGCGTATGCAGGCTGGTCTCGGCAACAGTGGCCACGTTGAGTTTAACTTCGTGACCCGGCAACATCTTCGGGAACATCGCTAAAATTTGTTCGGCCGCTTTGCCATCAGCGGCACGAATGCCGCCAAGGAACGAGTGCTTGCCTTCGCCTGCCGCAGTCAAGTCCATGCAGCCGTCGAGGACTCCCATCGTGGCGCTGGCATCAAGAATGTCGATCAACAGGTCGCCCGCTTGCTTCGCGGCGGTCTTCTGGTCCGGCTCCTTCAGAGACTCCAACCCCTCCAACCGAGCTGCGAGAACCGGACGGAATGCCTTGTAGAAGTTCTTGAGGTGCCCGGTACGGAGTTGATCGATCGCGAAGTTGATGCGTCCGGTTGCGAGCGTCGTTTCGGGAGCTTTGACGTTCGAGAACTGGCTCGGCTTGGCACCGAGGAGCGCCGCGCTGGCGTGCAGGTCGGTGCCAGGGATCGCCGCGAAGCTCAGTTCGCCGCGCCCCTCTTTGGCTGCAACATCTGTGGTCCAGTTCATCGTCAGCAGTTCGGTCTCGACGAGAAACCGCTCGGCTTCGGCGAGGTTCTGCACGACCGAGAGCTTGCGTAACTCGAACGTGTTCTTGTCTTCATCTCGCTTGAACTTGATGCCCGCTTCGAGCTGAGTCCGCAGTTCCTGGAAGTTGGCCCGACGATCGGCCAAGCCCTTCGCGTCGGCGGGATCGTTCTTCAGTTCCGCCGCAATGTCGTAGCCCTTCGCAAGGTAAGCCTTGAGTGCCTCGGTGATGGGATGCACCAGATTCGCAGGGACCGCTTCTTTTGTCGGAGCGATCGAGCCGTACTTGTTCGCGTCGCGCAAATAGCCGATCTGCTTGGCAGCACCCTTGGCTCCCTCGGTTAGTAAGAACAGGCCCGGAGCCTCTTTCTTGTTCTTGTAGCCCAAGGCGGCGATGTTCTGGAGAAAGCCGTTGGGACCTTCCAACTTCGTCATGGGAAAGTGCGACTCATAGGCGAGGCTCTTCTTGCCGAAGACCAAATCGACTCGGATTGGCTGCAAGGGATCGAGGCCCTCCGCAAAGCTGTCGATCAGATCCTTCAGCGTCTTCCACTGCTTTTTGAGCGCAGGCGCGGGACTGAGTTCGACCAGATATTTCAAATCCTCTTCGAGGCGACTGATCCCCGGTTGGATGACCTTGATTCGCGCCTCAGATTGAGCATTCACGACGGGCGCAAACAGCAGACTTACCGCACAAATCAGTGAGAAATTTCGGACGGACACAGGACACTCCTTTTACTCGCGTCGTCGGTTTACTTGCATCGTCAATCAGGCCGTTGAAACCCAGCCAGTTGGGTGCGGGATTCTAGCGGCGGCTGGTGAGAGGGGGAAGCCGCGATGATGGGGCGAACAGGTGCGATGGAGGATCGAAACTCTTGCCCGCCGATCAACGGATTTCCATCACGTACGCGACGTTTTCTCTATTCGTGTTGCCGCGCGTCAGCCGCGCGACTAGGTTTCCTCGCCCAAAGCGACTCTCGTCCACGCCATTCGTTCAGAACCTAGGAACTCATCGACCATGCCACTCAACAGCCATGAACCCGTCAGTCGCGAAACGGCACTGAATCAATTGCAGTGGCGTTACGCCACGAAGAAATTCGATGCGACGAAGGCGATCTCTGCGGCGGATTGGTCCACGCTCGAACAAACTTTGATTCTCTCGCCGTCATCATTCGGATTGCAGCCGTGGAAGTTCGTGGTTATCACCGATCCCGCGACGAAGGCCAAGTTGCCGCCGATTTCGTGGGGACAGACACAAGTCGTGGAAGCGTCGCATGTGGTGGTCTTCGCCATCAAGCGTGATCTTTCCGAAGCCGACATCGACCAGTACCTCGCGCGGATCGTGGAAGTGCGTGGTGGATCGGTCGAGGCACTCGCTGGCTTCCGCGGCATGATGGTCGGCAGCCTGTTAAAGAGTGGCATGAACTTGACTCAATGGGCGAGTCTTCAGGCATACATCGCTCTTGGCCAGTTCATGGCGACGGCCGCAATGCTCGGCATCGACACTTGCCCGATGGAAGGAATTCAACCGGCCAAGTACGACGAACTGCTCGGTCTGCAAAGCCTCGGCTATCAAACAGTGGTTGCCTGCGTCGCCGGTTATCGAGCCGACGATGACAAATACGCCGCGATGCCCAAAGTCCGTTTCACCGCTGACGATGTCGTGCTGCGAGTCGATGGGAAGTAAGTACCTGTCCAAGAATTACGCCGCCGTTTGTCGCCTTTCGCTCTGCGAAAGGGCGTTCTTTCGCGGAGCGAAAGACGACATTGTTTTTGGACAGGTTCTTA
>JAYVDI010000394.1:0-17462 GCA_043749505.1 Schlesneria sp.
AATCGCTGGAGGCTCCGCCGAGCGTGTCGTCTTTCTTCTTCCCTGTGGCGGCACCGGGGGCAGGGAGAACATTGAGCAGAGCTTCCAACGCCGTCAGCAATGTCGAGTCCTTGAGCAGCCCCGCGTCTTCCAGCACGGTTTGGGCGGCTCCAGTGTTCTGTTCCCGGCCGATCAGAGCGGCGTGGTGAAGTGTGTCGAGCATCACTTCTTCGCTGATTGGCCCCAGCTTCGATTTGGCCTGGCGGGTTTTGCTGTCCCAGAGGATCACGTCACTGGACTTCACTTCGCAGACGACATTCTTGATGTCCTTGTCAAAATCCAGTCCGACGACGCGAGCCAGCTTAAGGGCTTCGTCGCTGGGAAAGCGGGGAGCCTTGAAGGCATCCCAAGCGAGTACAAACCATTCGGTGAGTGGGTCAAGGTGGTGTTGCCGCTTCACGGTGGCCAGTTGTTCCATTCGCCAGCGTTTCACTTCCTTACGGGCAGCATCGAGGGCATCTTCCGGACGCACAGCGTAGGGATCCCATTCCTCATCGCCGAAAAGTTTCGTCTTCTTCGGTTGTTGAACCGGTCGGCCCCGTTTGAGCGGCCAGTTTTCACTGAAGACTTGCAGAGCCGGGCCGAAGCATGCAAGGAAGAGGTCAATACCACCAATGCCTGCGACTTGAAATTCCTCGACCCGCTCTCGCACTTTGGCCATCACCTGCGGTTCTACATCTTCCCAATAGACGGCTTCATCTGAAGACTGTTCCTGACGAGGGCGGCACACGAGCAAGATTGTGCTCTTGGCCGCCGACTTTTCTTTGATGTGCAGGCTCCCTTCGGCCTCGGTATTGACGGGCCAAGACGCTGTAATAACGAAGCCGGCTTGGACCAGCCCATTAGCCAGAGCGTCCCAGGCCCCGCTCGCCTTGTGGGTGAACATCACCGTCATCACACCGTCTGGCTTCAAAACACGACGGCATTCCCTGAAAATGTCGGCCATCCGATGTTGATAGTCCCGACCGGCAAGAGTTTTTGCTCCGCCTTTCACTCCTTTGAATTTAGCCGGATTGGCAATCGCTTCCCGATCCTTGTCCGTGAGGTAGGACGAGAACGGTTCCGGGTATAGAAGCCCCGCGGTCCGCTTGAGCCAAACGTAGAAATAGTCCGCCAGTTCGGCATACATCACGTTGTCGTAGTACGGCGGGTCCATGACGATGCAGTCGATGCTTGATTCATCGAGGGCCAGGGCGTCTCCCGATCCGTGACTGATGTTGATGGAGGCTCTGTCTCGTTGACGTTCATATAGGTTTGCGTCGCTGTTGCTTCCAGCACTTAACTCGATCAATTCTTTTAGGGCCTTGCCTGTTTCCTCAATGGTCCAGTTATAGCCAAAGCCCGTTATTGTCGGAGCCATCTCGGAATTGCTCCAACAAAAGGCGAAGTCGTGCCGGTTGAACGTATTGGCGACAACCTGTCGCGTCGGCATCCAGACACTCATCCGCGAGTTGTAGTTGAGCAGTTTGTCAATGGCGATGGCGATGTAGGTCATTGCCGCCTTATCCACCTCCGGAATGTCACCGCCATTCTGCTCACGGAGTTGTTCTACCAAATCATGGAACACCTCCACGCTAGTGCAGTGTCCGAAAAGCTGACGCGGTGAGAACAACTCCGTGTGGCGATTAAGCCCATAGTTGGCACTTCGATCCGCCGGCCCTATGTAACGCTCCTCATCTGGTACGATGTTTCGGGCTTCCCATTCTGGCATCTTGGCTGCCAAGGCCGCCGCAACTTTATCCGTGACATTATCCTCTGGTCGAGGTGCCCGGTATCCACGGGTCGTCTTGAATTTATCCTTGCCGGTCTTGGTGGTACCCGTCTTTCCGGTTTGCTTGTAGACGACAGCGTAGAGTTGGTCGCCCATCTTCCCGGCTTGGGCTTGACTCTTGATTTCGTCCCCATCGAAAACCCGGTTACAGTCGGGATACGGGCAAAGGCCATTTCCCCCTTTGACGGTGCCAGCACTGTGCTCCTTGACGGTCTTGACGATCTCGAAGACGCAGCGGCGTTGGTGAGGGGCATCCGTATGAGCGACGAGTCGGACTCCGGTCCCGCTGTTGTCGAGCCGCCAGTTCGGTGAAAGAGGGACTAGGCCGCCACAGTAGGGGCAGGTTATGGTCCGTGCCCAAAGATAACCGTCCACCGTTACGCCCTCTGGCTCTGGTGGGAAAAGTCCTGCAAAGCGAGGTTCCGCGAGCTCCTTGAATTGTTTCGCGAGTTCGTGGTATCGATCGAATAGCTTTCGGCCGAACTGGGCAGGGAATGCGACTGTCGCCTGAAGAATTAACCAAGCGACGGGATTGAGGTCATTGGCGTTTGTGGCCAGATGAAGGCGTGTAGCTTCAAAAGGGATGCTGCCGCCCCCAGCGGTAGGGTCCAACACCTTGATTGTGGATAGCTTTGGGACGCGAGTACTCGCCCGAATCCATTCGAGGTCATCTGAATCCGGCTTATACTTGAACGCTCGGCCGTAACCATACGGATTTGGGCCAAGGTTCTCACGTTTTCCGGTCACAGGATCAACGTTCTTGGCGGCGTCAGCCATTCGTTGTTTTGCGGCCGCCGGATCACCGTGGATTCCCAAAACGTGCAAGAACTTCTCGTGGTCTGCATCGGCCGGGAGCAGGCTTGCCAGAATAGCGGCCCGGCTGGCGACCAGGGGGCGACGAGCCCACCATACATGTAGCCGGTTCGGTGCCGGGAATGGCGTCATTGGAGTCCGTTCTCGAAGACTCTCGATCCCGATCTCCGAGATGGGGAGCCATTCTTCAATCAGTCGGCGAGGACGGGTCGAATCAGATTCATTGAAGTTCGTCATCAGGTGTCCGTCTAGTCGTTGCGTGGCCAGGTGATGTGTCATGGCGATTAGTGGTTGAGCCGAAGTTCAGTCAACACCATCGAAGACCGGCGGCTGGATGGTCGCTGCGTCATTTGAGAGTGGCTGGTAGCGATCCGTGGAATACGGAACGAATCCATACGGCCAACACGATTCCAGCCGACACAGCAGACGTTGCTGAATGGGCGATGGCGGGAGATTCAACCGATCCACATAAATCTCACAAAAGCTGCAGGTCTCTTGCAGCGTATGAGCGTCGTCCAAGAGATAGGACGGCATGTAGCCGATTCGCAGGCCGTCTTCACTGAGTAGCTCGATGGCCGAACTATCCACCGGGTTCGTCGGCTCGCACTGAGGAAAGACCTGCTCCTCGGGAGCCAGTTCCAGCAGTCGCTGAAGTCCATCCCCGGTTAGATGTCGCAGACCATGTGCCCAGAACCAAGTCCGGTAGCCATAGCCTTCTTCGAATTCTGGCAGTGGGAACAGTTCCAGCGTATCGGTCGCCCGGCGTCCGGCACTCCGGCTGAGGATCGTGATGGGGCTGATGGTCGCCGGTGGCAACCCAAGCTGGGCAATGTATTCCGGGAAGTCGGCTCGCTTCCTGGAAATCAGCCGGTTGTCGAACATGGGGAAGAGTTCCCGTCCCCGATAGGCTTGGTTCAGGTCCGGGAAGGAAACAAAGGGCTGAAAGCCGTCTGCCTGCAAAGCTTCCTGGATGTAGACAAACTCAAAGCAGTCCTTGCAGCCATCCCCTTCAATCTCAGCCAGACGGCCGACAGGGGAGAAGCGTCGTGTGACTGGGTTCTGCCAGGCGACGAACAGGGCATGAAGTACGTTAGGCATATTGGAAAGTCCGTGTGATCAAAGCGGTACGGTTCAAGTCTATCAGGCAGAGACTGAAGTCTCTCATCGGCTGGCTCATGACATCCGGTGGCACCTGAGAAATGATGGTCTCGAACCCGGTCATTTCGACGGTGGCCAACCGGTTGATCCAAGCTTCGGCAGCATCCGGGAATTTCTCGCGGGCCTTCTCGAAGACCTGCATCGGGTGGAGTGGCTTGGCATCCTGCTCGGAAGCGTAAATGCGGGAACGCCCCTCGTCCTTCTCCAGGTATCCGACAACAGTCTGAGAATGGTGGCGGACTTGATGCTGGAGTTCGTGCCGCTTCTTCTCGGCTGTCAGCTTGGCGACTCTTCGTTCATCGGTCAGTTCCCGCCCCAGACTCGACGCGTGGTCGAACGTGGGAGCGATCTCGACCAACATCGTTCCATCCATGTTCGGGGACGTAATGACGGCCCAGTTGGCATGATGGCGATCCGTGTTGACGATCAGGGCATCCAGCAGCAGGTAGCCGACGAAGAGTTCACATGCCGATGTGACGTTTTGAGGTCCGGTGTAGCCATCCGGTAGCCGTACATCCGCCCGAGAGAGGCCCGTGAAGATGCGGTCGAGAGTGTGCTGGGCCAGTCGAAAATTCGGAGCTTCCTTCGGATAGGCGGGGTCGTGTTCAAACAGAAGTTCATTCCCGTGAATCAGGCTGCTGGGTTCGGTGGGTGACAGGAAGTTCTTGGACAGGGTGCCGTTTTTCCCGTCACAGATGGCCAACTCGATCTCGGCATGGGGCAGTCCCAACGCTCCGGCGATCTCAGCCGCCACCTTTTCCGACCAATGTTCCCCCGCGTGGGATCGGCTTTCCTTGAACAGGAACTCGACCCCGGACGGATCCAGACACCAAAACTTCGGTTTGGTTCCCATCTGCTCCGTATTGAGCCGCTCCCAGGCGGTCACATCGATCACGGGAAACATGTGCTACGCCTCTGTCAGTAGCATCCGGAGAGCGGCCAGAACCCGGCGGGGTCGCTTGCGGTGCATGGCCATGCCCAGCCAGTAGCCAGCTTCCTCACGGCTCATGTCGTCAATCCCATTGGCCACCTGAGTGATGCGGTCGATGCTTCGCATGGGGGCCAGAGATCGAAACAACAGCCCCATTAGTAGGGCCAGTTCTTCGTTGATGCTCCAGGCTTCCTGCTTGCCCGCCGTCATCCGTCCGAAACTGATTTTGACCTGCGACAGCCGCTTGAGCAGACGGGGTTCCATCAATCGCAACGCGACTCCCTTGAGGCTGGCGATGTACTCCGGTCCTGCCAGACGGGGTGTGGCGGGCGAGGGAAGCTGCCAGACCTCCAACTGATAGTCGCTCTTGGTGTCGATGATCAGGCGGAGTTCGTAACGGGGAAGATTGGCATGATTGGACAGAGACACGGGCGTGGTCGTCCGTGTCTTCCGGCTGGCGACGGTGCTGGTCATGGATTGTTCTCCACCGGAGCCGCGTGAGCTTCAATGTACGCCTCACCGCTGCCGTACTTGGTGAGGTTCTTCGTGAGGCTGTCGGTCTGGTCCGGCGATGTACCTAGCGGTGTGGTGAACTCAACCGTGTAAGTACCCTCGAAACTGTGATCCGACGCACTCTTCAGTTGAGGATCGAGGAAGGACTTGAGAGCGTTCGCCTTGGTGAGGAGACCGGAGAACTCGATCTGGAAAGTCTCGATCCCTTCGGCTGAGATATCCACCTCGTACTGACAACTGACTTCGGCGTCCTTCAACGTGGCCAGTGCCTGATGAAGCTTCCAGGTGGCCGACGCATCGAACAGTCGGATCACGAGCTTCTCGATCTGCTTGACCTTGGCCGCCCGTGCCTTCTCCCAGAGTTCAATCAACGCCTGGGACAACGGTCCCTCGGCAGAGAGCTCGGGCCGCTTGGGAATGTGGACGGCAACCTGCACTGAACTTGAGACCGTTACTCCAGCAGCATCGGTCACATCGACCGTGTAGGTGGCGTTCTCGGTGGGGGACTGCTGGCACTGAAAGGTCGTGTTCGTTGTCTTCTCGTGAGAGAACTCGGTCAGATTGCTCTTGAGAGTGAACGGGGCTTTGCCGCCGTGGATGCTGACGTTGAGCGATGTCGATTGCCCCAGAGTCAACTGCGGCGGGATCGCCCACAGACGAACAGCCAGCTTTCCGGTATCAATGACGGAGACCTTGGCGGTAGCCGTCTGACGTTGGCCTCGACTGTCCTTGACCTCGACTTGATAGGTCTCGCTGGCAGCCGGTGCGACCGTGCAACGGAGAACAGTCTGAGTCGTGTTGGCGACGTGCAGGCCCGGATCGTTTCCTGAGAAAGTATAGGGAGCGTTACCACCTGTGACGGTCACAGTCAGTTCCGATTGCCCCCCAATCTCAATCTGATAGGGACTGGCGGTCAGGTTGATCGCCATCGGTTCAGGACGTGGCCAGAGATGCTTCTTCTTGGCATCAGCCAGTGTGTGAACAAAGGCGTTGTCACTGATCTGGATGACGGGAGCGGGATCACCCTTGCCCCAGACCTGATCTCCCTGCCGGTAGATGAAGACTTCCGTGTTGATCCCGTCACGGATGCACGACAGAAGTGGCGTATCAGTCAGGAGCATGGAGAGCTTGGGTGCCCGCCGATACTCGTTCCGCAGGTCCAACGTCGTGATCTCTCCCTTTTGCTTCAGGGGAGTCTGGTCACGCACGTAGGCCGGGGCTTCGGGTGTGTCACCTTCGCCCAGCAACTTGTGATGTTCTCGCAGGACACGGGCAACATGAGTCTGTCCGTTGCCGGGGTCGGAACTCGCGTTGTGGACCTCGATGACGGCGTGAGCCACTGGAAGGTCCGAACCCGCCATCGCGTGTTGGTGGGGGAAGAACAGATGCCGGAAGCAGTGCAGGATGGATTCGGCGACGTAGAGCCTCGACCGCTTGTCCTCTTCCTTGACTCGTTCCTGTTGATACGGAGCCAGTTGCCGGATGCGTTCAGGCTTCTGGAGTTCCTTCAGTGCCAAGGCTCGGCCAATCCGATCCTGCATGTTCGGGATTGCCCGTTGATCGGACACCACGAAGACCAGGTTGTTCTGAAGGTCGCGGAGCTTCTGATCGGCTCCCTTGTACCGCATGATCTCTTCGACCATGACGGGAAGCTTCTGAGGTTCATCCGCAATGGACAGGGCTTCGTAGTGAAGCACAACCAGTCTGGGTCGGCCGTCGCCAATCGTATCGTCGATCTCATAGGAACCGGCTGGGAACGGAACCAGTTCAAAGGCTCCCTTGCCCGATCCGAACAACTCCCGAATCCGTTCCTGAAGCTGAGCCCGGACCTCGGAAGTGTCGATCTCATCACGCATGATGCGTCGGATCATGGCCTCCAGGTTGGGTTCGACCATGAACCGCATCGGAGCACCGGGCCGGTCGTCCAAGAAGAGTGCTTCCTGAATAAATCGGATACGGGCTTGCTCGATGAAGCTGGGTTCGATCTGGGGTGAACAGACCGAGAACTTGAGATGGTCTGGATTGATCCCCTTGGCAGAATCTCCGTAGGCCAGCGTGTTCAGGAAGGCCGTCCGGGCGATGTAGGACGTGATGGGCAGTTGACCGGGGTAAAACTTGGCATCGATGGACTGCGAAGTGGCTGGGTCGTCGCCTGGAACTGCCGCGACATCGGCCTTGATGGCAGGGGCGTAATCCCCTTGCCCCAGCCGTGTGGTGACCTCATCTCGAATGGGACCAAACCCGACATCAATGTGGTGTGGGTGAATGGACTGGGCGTCAGCCGGGCGAATCTTCCAAAGTTGATGGACCGTTCGAGCCAGTAGCCGAAGCATCCCTCGCGTGCGGTGGAAGTTGTTGAGTGATGCCAGCTTCTCGGTCAGCAGGGTCATTGTTTCAGGGTGGAGCGGATAGCCCCGTCGAAACAGTTCTTTCGTCTCGACTGTTCCAGCGTTCGGGGGCAATGAACCTTGGTTCTGAGACCACACCTTGGCATATTCGGCCACGACGGCATCAGCCGCCTTGGCATCAACGCTGTCGAACAACCGTCGCTTCAAGACTTCGGCGGTCTCGTCTTCTTCCGTGGGATTGAGTTGAGTTGCCTTCCGAGAGACGACGGACTCGGCTTCCGCCAGAGCCTGTAGGGCACGTGCGTGCTCAGCCTTGTAGGCGTCCTTCGCCTGGGCATCCTTCCCGATCGCCAACGTCATGACCAAAGCCACCTGAGGTGATGATTCGACGGCTTTGAACAGGGCCTGAATGAAGGCCGTGAACTGCTGACTGGCACCGGGATGGGCTTCCTCCACCTTTCGCAGATAGACGGAGACCTCGTCGAGCATGATCAGCGTCGGCTTCCCGCCGAAGAGTTCCCGAAGGGTCTCGGCTCCGGGGGAGATGTGCTTCTTGTCGGCGTTCTCGACTCGACGGTAGCCTTCCAGACCGGCCACGCGATAGGCGAGTTCTCCCCAAAGGCTGTAGGCCCGGACATCCCCTTCGAGAGTCAGGCCATCAGCAGGGTCTGCGTTCTCTCCGTCAAGGGCGGCAACTCTCACCTCTTGTTGTGGAAGAAGTGATGGGTCGATGAACTCGTGGACATTCTCGACACCCTTCATCCCCCGTACTGCGTGCGTCAGGGCAATCAAGCCGTGGGTCTTACCGCCGCCGTACTGAGTGTCGAGCCGGATGATCGAGGCAATCTCGCCCCCCTTGCCAGACAATCGCTTACAGACAGCTTTCAGCAGATCCCGCATCCCTCGGGTCGGAAAGCTGTGCCGAAAGAACGTGGCCGCGTCGGCGTACTCTTTAGGAGCCGTGCCGTTGACCACCTGTGCGAGGTCTGCCGCGAACTGCTCATCCTTGGTCGTGCCGGCTTCGACATCCGCTCTAGGCTTGCAGGTCTCGAAGATTGATTTGAGGGAGGTCATTGGATGTGAACCTCCCCGCACCGGCTTTGGAAAACTGCTGTCAAGCGGCCGTCAGAATCGTTCTTCGTTTGCATGACTCTCGTTTCTGGATGTTGAAACGGGAGCGAGAATTCACACAACGATCCAAGCAGCTTTCCGGCCTGCTTGATCACCTCCCTGGCCCGCCCCCGATGTCTCTGAATACAACACCGAGTGTATCAACTGAAATCGGCCTCAGAAACTCTCGGCAGTCAATTCGGATTTGCCGCTCGGACAACGGGGCGTGGCAAGTTTCTTTCCAGGATACCGGTTCATCTTCCTCCGCAGTTCCGGGGCACTGGATGATGATCTGGCCGTGTTGCACGATCTTCCGGTCCAGGCCATTGTCGCACTGGTCAGAGCTTGATTTGCCAGGATGTTCTCGCTCGACTCGTTTACCCGACTGAGGAGCCGGAAGAGAACGACAGGGCATCAAGTTTGTCGCTTGGCTGCGTATATGGCCAAGCTTCCGCCAGAAACCTGCGAAGGTAGGGTTGGATTCTCATTCGAGACTCGGCGGCCATCAGGTGCAGGCTGTCGAAGACTTCCTCGTCAACATCGACCTTGACCCAGCGACGACGCGGCTTCTCAGAGCTTCTTGATTGAGGTTCAGGGACTTCGACCAGCGTACTCATGGGATTCTCTCCGTTGTCCTTGTTGAGACTCGTCTCTCGCTGAGACGATTGACAGGTCCAACGACATCAATGAACTCGGGGCAGGGGTGGATTCAACATCCTGTCTCGGTCTGTGCCATTGTCGGAAGCGACGGGGCCATTGACCGTGACCACTTCCCATTCCAGAGTTTTGGACCGTGGTAACCATCTGGTCCATCGGACCCGATGACAGTTCCGTATGAGGTCTACTTCGTGTGATGGTCAGGGGACGAGTCGGCGTCGGTGTGGTGCTGTCCCCGCACAGTTCCGCGAGGCCTGCGGCCTCCGCTTGCCGGAAGCTCGTATTGGTACTGTGGGCATACGGTGTCGTCGATTGGTCTTCGACTTGAATTCTTTCTTGTCCCGCTTCCCCTTTGATCTTCCTCATTTCCTCTGAGGAAGAAGGAGGAATACTCCTCCTATACGTGTTCATGTTGTTGTCGTGGCTGAGGGTCGTCATTCCGGCTTCTTGGCTTGGACGAACTGATTGTGCGGCTAACTCAATTGCATCCTTGTGGGACATGGCTGCTCCGGTTCGCAGTTCCGGCTGGATTCGGATCAGGTAAGTCCTTGGCCTTCCGGTGCCGTTCGATGACTGTCGTTTTTCCCGCGTGACTTCAATGAGATCACATGCCTTCAGCCCTTCGATCAACGGCTTGTATTTCATGCCTCCACAGCCGGGCCATTTCCGAATGACGCCGTTGACGGAAACCTGCACCAGCCATCCATTGGCCTGAGGTGCCCCATGCAGTTTGGCAAATCTCAGGAAGCTGAGAGCGACGGAAACGAGTTCATCAGTCGCTGACTCGTGTAGTTTCTCCAGGATGGCCTTCAACTCTTCCACGCTGAAACGGCTGAGGTCGTGTTCGGGGGCATCGGTCGCAGTATGGTTGTCAACCATCCATTGAACGAGTTGCCGCGTTTGCTCTTCGACGTTTCGCGTTCCCCGACTCTTGTCCGCCCGAACATCGGCTGAAGTTTGACATCCGGTCTCGTACACCCATTCGACCAGCTTGTTCGCCGCTTCTTTCAGGGGGAGCCGCCTGACGAACAGTAGGTGCCACGCCAGCCGTTTGGTTGCCTCAATCCGTGTCCCTTCTGCACAGATTCCCATGTTCCACAGTTCGGTGGCCTCGGACGGGTTGGTGATTGGTCGCGAGAGCAATTCTCTGTAGCGGTCTTTCGATTGATCGGCTGGATTCGGCTGCGTTGTCCTCAGCCGCTTTGGGATTCCCAGTACGTTGACCCGAGTGACTCGGCGACGTTGGACCTCGCAAGCCGGTCTGACGATGGTCACCGCGTTCACACCGCAGTGGCCTACTTCACCGTTCAACTCAGCATTCGCGTGCTGTGACGCCCGTTGCAGGCAGTCCAACCAGTTCATCCTCGGAAACTTCCCGCGACGGTAGGCCCGAATGAATCGGAGCCACTTGCGGGGATCGTGTTCTTTCCCGGGGATGTATCCGAACGGCAGCCGCATGCCTTTGTTGAGCTTCGGAAAGATTTCAATCTGTCCTGACGATTCATGCAGACCGATCATCGCCATGACTTGGGGGATGTCGCTGACTCGAACTTTCCTCGTGGTGAAGAACCGATAGTGGCGTCCACCGGACGGAGTGATACTCTTCAAGATGGCGTTGCTTGGAATCCCCAGGTTGCCGAGTGCTTGAATCACGAATTCGCATCGACGCTGGAAGTCGTCACGGTCTCCCCGGTAGTCCACATCGATCCCGATCCACCATGTTGCTTCCCAAGAGTGCGGGGCCACCCATCGCGGATTGATTCCGGGAGTCAGGTTTCCTGTGAGGTGTCGCAAGACTTCGGAATCAGAAAGTCGTCCTCGTGGTGTCGTCCAGTCACGAGGATCGTCGCTTTTTCCTCTTGTCGCCGCGTACAACGGACGGCCGGGACAGAACAATCGGATGGTCGCATTGAGATCAGCTTGGGTCGCACCCAGGATGCGAAGACGTTCTTCTGCGGCGTAACGAGATTTGGGTTTGCCTGCACGCGTGACGACTGAGACGCCGTTGATGGCGGGTGGGCTGATGATGGCTGACATGATCGACTCCAAGATGGTAACGATGGTGACGGTGGTTCCAGTTCCTTTCGTTACCATCTGGAATCGAATCAGTCTCGCCGGCCGGTTTACTCCTGATCGTCAAGATCGAAGTCCCGGTTTTCTTCCTGTGACCGCAACCAGTGAGCGAATGGCGTCTCTGCTATTGCCCAACGATCTTGGAACTGATCCTGGCAATGGTTCCAAATGAAAATGGCCTTGGAGTCGTTGGACTCCAAGGCCATCTCGATCGTTACGGGCGAATGGAATTTGTTGGCGGTGTTACGCCTGTTTTCCCTCCTCCTCCGCCAATTGTGCCAGATGTTCGATGATATCATCGACTTCAGCATTGGGATCGACAGGGATCGTCGAACTGATCGTCCAGAGCCGCTTGGCATTCGTGCGATGTTTGCTGATGTAGACTCCGCGTGATGCTAGGGCCGGAGCCAGATCGCCCAAGCGATTGCTGAGCCCACGGGCCGACTTGGGCAAGTCGGCCTTGGCGTCCTTGTCGCCCATGACGTGAGCCACATCCCGCAACTTTGCCAGAAGCTCTTCACCAGTTCCTTCCCATGGCTTTTTCGTTGCATATTGGACCGTGAATTTCACCATAATCCGGGACATTGGAGAGTCCTCCAGAACCTCGAAATTCTGTTGTTGGAGGTTCATTCGGTACGCTTCATCGAAGTCTTCCGCCTTCAATCCCTGGGCGAGAGCCACCGCTCGTCCGAACCGAGCAAAGTCGGCCATCCGAAACTCCGTTGCCGACGGAGTTGTCGGAAGGACTGCCAGCGTCTTCACCAGCAGGTCAAGCATCGCTCCGAAGAGCTTCGGCCGAGCGGCCTCGAACTCTTGGTCGAGCTTTTCCAGCGTGGTGAACTGCTGCATCCGTCGGCAGTTCAGGATCAGGCAACGATCAAGAAAGTCGGGCCTCGTGCTCGGCGTGTCGATCCCGTTGATGATGATCGGCCGTCGGAATGAGTACAGCACCTGGTCGGAATCCGTGTAGAGCTTCCGTCGCTCCACACCGTTGCCGGTGACGGCTCGGCAGAACATGTCAGCTTCCCGTCGTTTGAAGCTGCTCACGTTCTCGAAGCACGGGACCGCATGGTGCTGAAAGGTCAGAAAAAGGTTCGACATTTCCAGATCCCCCAGAACCGGCGTGAGGCTGGGATCGAGGAGGCTGCGGAGACGCCGAGACCGTGTGGTCTTGGCCGACCCCTGTTGACCAGTGAGGAGCATGATCGGGTTTGGGACGGCAGGATAAAGCCCGCCCAAGAGCCACGCGGTGAGGAGCAGTTTCTCCTCTTTAGTCTCGGTCGGAACAAAGTTGGACAGGTCATCCAAGTTTCCACCTCGAATTGGTTCTGGAAGAGCCTGCAAATGCTGCGGCCGAAAGAACCGAGCCTCCTCCTGGGGCACAGCTTCCCAGACTTGTCGAGTGATCCGGACCATCCGCCAGTTTTCATCTCCCAAGTCGATGAACGTCTCGTCGCCGACCGTGGCCCGGCGGTTGTCGAGGTTCTTCTTTGGCGATCCGAAAGCTTCGAGTTCCAGAATCTCAATGGCCTGCTTCAGAGTGGACAACTGCGGCATCGACTTCGTGCGGAACTTGATCAGTTCCAGGAGCCGGGCAAGCAATGACCGTGAACGGATTCGCAGACACTCGTTATGCTTTTGTTCACCTTCCCCGGTGGGAACCCAGGCGAACACGGAACCGTACTGATCCTGGAAGAACTTGAAGTCAGCTTCTCGAGCGTAGGTGACAATAGCTTCCGGCGTCAGTGTCATCGCGGGCAGTTCATCGTCTCCTTCGTCGTTGCCGTCGCTGCTATCCGCAGTGGTTGTGACGGATACCGAGTTCTCAGGGCGTTCCTCAGTGGGATGAGAGACTTGTCCATTGGACTTGGGTTCGTCCTCGGGGGTTGCCACCTCGGCAACCGTGAGCAGCGGTTGTGACAGTTCGGCGGTGTGTTCGATCCGGGGCTTCGGATCACTGGCCTTGTTCGGGGCCTTCTTCGTACTGCCAGGGGCTTTCGGTGCGAGAGTCGTAGACATTGCGATACTCCTTGTTGAGAGCCGATGGCGTGGGGCCGGACACTCGCCAGCCATTTTGTTTGAACCACTGTCATCGACTCTCTCACCCCCATGGCGGTGTATGCAGATTCAATCCTATTGGCGTGCCGTCACACTCCTCATCCACATACGGAATAATGTGTTCCGCCGTTTCGTAAATTTCTGGGCGTATGCAAAGCGTTACGGCTTTCTGCATATGCATGTTTTCAATTCGCGTTCGCCTTCACTTCCTGCCCGGTCGATTCTTGGAAAATGGACTACAGCGGATCATCGCGAGGACGAGTTTTGGCAATCAGGCCCTTCATCACGACTTGTTCGGATGACGCTTTGGACCGTTGTCTGTTCAATCACATACCGTTGCGTTTGGCTTGGAACACGGCAAAGAACCGCTTCCGCCGACTGCTCGAAGAGGGCCGTATGTTGGGGCTCGCGTGAATGGGTACGCGATCGGACTCGGCGATCTCCCCACAAGGGTTCGCAAGATAGAAAGGACGTTCGATGCGAAAGTCCGACGGCTGTTTCCCTGGCGTAAACCTCAACAGGGTCAAATATTACCCCTGTAGGGTTATGCGTGTTTTCGCGTCACTAGCGTCACTTCTCCGCAATCCATTTCCAATAAAGGACTTATGCAGTGACGCTAATGTCATTCTAGCCAGGGCGACTTGCGTCACGCGTAACGTCACGTCCAGCAAGCCCCAAGGCTGCTTGTCCGTAAGCACCGCAGGTCCTTCTGCCGACTAAAGCGGCGACAGCTTGCGGATGATGATCGTGAGCAGGAATAAATTAGATGAATAGGATTATCAGCCACGGAGTTTCCAGTAACGGCGAGCGGCGGCTTTGAGGCCAGCGTTCGGTTTGGCGTCAATGGAGTCCAGAGCCTTCAGGAAGTCATCTCGGCCCCGATTCGACAGCCACGTGATTTGTGCGTCTTGGAGCACTTGTCGGGCTTCCCGTACAACGGTCGAAATTGCAAACTTGCTGACCGTCAGGCCGAGAGCAGAAGCCGCTTCTTCGATGGTCTGCTTCAGTTCGCTGGGGAGTCGAAGATTGATCTGGGCATCGTTTCGCCTTACCCTTGCCATGGACAGTGCCTTCAAGGAAACATGAACCGTCTGTAACGGGATCTTGCCAGGCAAGTGGAACTCATTTCAAGCATTCCTGGTGCTGAAAGCCATCTGACAAAAGGTGGGTACACTTTCGAAAACTGTACCCACTTTTTGTCAGATGGCTGAAGTCACGGTAAAATCAGCCATCCGAAAACCCCTTGTTTTGTTGGGTCTGCAAGGTATCCGAGGCCCATCCGAAACGTAACAGAGCATTTCTAATCCGTCGGTCGGAGGTTCGAATCCTCCCGGGCGTAATCCGTTGCGGTGTGCGCGACATGGCGTGAGGCCTAATGTGGTCTTCGAGACTTCTAGGCTACTGAATCTCTCTCCATCCCGTTTGTAAATCTCATCCCTCTCCCGAGAAATCACTCATGGCGACGACCGGATTTGGAATCATTGGCTGCGGCATGATTGCGAACTTTCATGCGGAGGCGGTCAAACGCATCAAGGGAGCAAAGATCGTCGCGTGTTTTGACTCGCGCAACGAGGCGGCAGACCGGTTCGCGGCCACCAATCCGGGGGTCACTTCGTATCACAACCTTGACCAGATGCTGGCCGATCCCGAGGTTCACATTGTCACGATCTGCACTCCCAGCGGTGCCCACATGGAACCTGCGGTGAAAGCGGCCAATGCCAAAAAGCATGTCGTCGTCGAGAAGCCGATGGAGATCACCCTCAAGCGATGCGACGCGATTCTCGATGCGTGCCAGAAAAACGGTGTGATGCTCTGCCCGATCTTCCCGTCGCGATTCAGTGCCGCCAACATCGCACTGAAGGAAGCGGTCACGGAAGGTCGGTTTGGGAAGCTGACACTGGGCGACACTTACGTCAAATGGTGGCGGACGCAGGAGTACTACGATCAGGGTGGCTGGCGCGGAACGTGGGCTTTGGACGGCGGCGGGGCTTACATGAATCAGGCCATTCACAATGTGGACCTGCTGCAATGGTTCATGGGCGACGTGGCGGAAGTCTGTGCCGTCACCTCCACGCTGGCTCACGAGCGGATCGAGGTCGAGGACATCGGTGTCGCGGCGATCAAGTTCAAGAATGGGGCGGTCGGCACGATTGAAGCCACGACCGCCGCGTGGCCGGGGCTGCTTAAGAAGACGGAGATTCACGGTACGTCCGGCTCAGTCATCGTCGAACAAGACGACATCCTAATGTGGCAGTTCGAGAAGCCGAGAGCGAAGGACAAGGTCATCCAAGAGAAGTTCGCTCGCAAGGTCGGCGGGACGGGAGGAGCCAGCGATCCCAAGGCCATCAGCTACGTCGGCCACATGGAGCAACTCAAAGATTTTGTGAAGGCAATTCAAACGGGCAAGCCGCCCAAGATCACCGGTGACGAAGGCCGCAAGGCGGTCGAGATCATCCTCGCCATCTATCAATCGGCGTGGACCGGCAAGCGCGTCCCGCTGCCCCTCGCCAAAGATCCCAAGCGACCAGGTTGAGTCAACGAGTGAACGACGAAAGACACGAGCCACACGAAACGAATTTCAAACCGGGTTCAACTGGAGAATGCGTGACGATGATCCCGTTTTCGC
The DNA here is from genome assembly GCA_043749505.1 of Schlesneria sp. GTDB lineage: Bacteria > Planctomycetota > Planctomycetia > Planctomycetales > Planctomycetaceae > Schlesneria. The sequence goes on from JAYVDI010000394.1 coordinate 16,098, forward strand.
CGGGTGTGGAGCGCGATGGAATCGTATTCTCTGAAGCCGTTACTTGATCCTCAGGCCTTTGGCGCTTCGTACTTCGTCTCGATGATCGCCTCTTCGAGCAGCTCTTCAAACAGCTTCTTGGAGCGGTTCTTGTTTTGGCCTTCCTCGATCTTCGCGCGAATCTCTTCCTGCACTTCACCAAAAGGAGTGCGGCCACTTTTTTTCCGATCGATAACACGGACGATTTGCCATTCAGACTGTCCCTCGTGAGGGGGGCTGAGTCGTCCGACGGGCATCTCGAACAACAACTTCTCAAGTTTGGTGTCGGTGAGATTGCCCGGTCCCATCCAGTCGCGCTGGCCTCCTGCTTTGGCGGTTGATCCGTCGGAATACTTCTTCGCGACTTGATCGAACGGCTCACCACTGGCCAATTCTTGAGCCGCCGCTTCGATGCGTTTCTTGGCCTCCGACTTGGATCGTTCCGGGCCGAATGAGATTTGAATGTGTTCCCACCGGACTTTGGCCTCAATCGCGAACTCATCAACGTGTTCTTTGTAGTACGCGACCAGATCAAGCCGGTCGATCGGTTCGGGTTTCTCGGACTTCATCACAATGTATTCCATCGCCAACCGTTCCGTCGCGAAGTTGTCCTTCACGTTCTGGAGGGTCGTTCCTTTCTTGTTCAGTTCCAGTTCCAATTCCGTGCGGGTGGAGACCTTCAACTCGCGTTTCAGCTTGGCGATTTCCTGGTCGAACAGTTGATCGATGTGGCCGTTCATCGCCTTGACCTGATCGGGCTTGAGGCTCGACTTCATGCGTTCGACGAGCAACCGGCGCTGAATGTGTCCGGCGAGATCACGCTTCACCAACATCTCACGGAACTGCTCGAAATCTTCCGGCGTGGGGCGCTGTTGTCCGGGCTGGAGCTTCTCGGGGTGCGACCACAAGAACTGCATCTGCTCGCGGGCCGTGATGACGACACCGCTGTATTTGTCGAGAACATCGCCGTTCAGAATCGGTGCGCCGTTGACGGTCGCGGCAACCTTCGAGTTAAAGATTGCAGAGTCGTCCTTCCGGTCGGCCCATGGGTCAGACTTGAGTCCCGAGGCGGTTTGAATCCTGTCATCGCTGTCGGCGGCTTCTTGCGCCGACGAATCGTCGGCGACTTGAGTCCCTTCGTCCTGCTCGACGGACGCAACGCGACGCGGTGCTTGGATTAGAACTGGGTTCTCATGCTTCTTCTGCGTGCCGTTGCAGGCCACACAACAGAGCGAGATCAGCAGCGAGGAAACAGCCCGACGCATGATGTCCGCCAGCGAAATGAGACGAAAAGAACCAGGTAAAGCGAAGACTCTCGTATTTCGTCGGCCGGACCCCTTGGTCCAG
>JAYVDI010000395.1:0-28537 GCA_043749505.1 Schlesneria sp.
GTGTGGCTTGGGTACGCCACCCACGACAATGAATTCTGCGCCACTCGTTACGCCACCATCCCGACTTCCCACTTCATCCAGCGCCGCCACGCGAGCCACAGTCCAAGGCCAGCCGTGCCATACAGGAACACGGTCAGTCCCACGATCATGGTGTTGATGAACGTGGGTGACGGCTCTGCGGGGAAATGCTGATCCAGCACGGGGGCGAGCATGAATAGGACACCGGCGAAGACGAACAGAGCGACTGGGATCGCGCACACGACGAGCGGCACCTGCCAACGCAAATTCATCGTCACCGTTCCCATTCCCACGGCATACACGTTCGCCACGAACCCGATGAAAATGATGGAGGCCCAGAGGAGCTGCATCGCAGTCCAGCCGCCCATCAACCCGCACCACCACAGGACAACGCCGAATCCGAACAACGTGAGCAGCATCGGACCCATCTCCGAAGCGACGCCTCGAAACCAAGTCTCCCTCCAGTCGCGGCGGCTCACCGGTCGCAGCAGTTCCATCTCTTGCATCGGTCTCCGAGTCCAAGCGAATGACAACGGCATGAGCAGTCCGCCACCGAGCAATTGCAGGACCATCGGAGCCGCCACTATGGGACCAAATCGAGTCCACAAATCCGGGGCGAGCCACGCCACGGGGATGCCAATGAAGACCAAGACTGCGGCAATCCCGATGATGTAGAACTTCAGCATGTCAGACATGCTTTGGCCGCCGAGCCGCCAGAGTGCGACCAACGTCGTACTCTTCCGGGCCTCATGCTGCGAGACGAACCGATCCAAGCGTCCGTCGATCAGTCGATAGGGAAGAGCCTCCTGCTTCCCTTGGCCCGCTCGCACTGCGGCAACGCTCATCATCCATTCGGCCCAGCCGCGGTTGTCGAACATTCCCATCGGCACGTTCGCAGTCCCGGCCTCTTCCAACCGTCGCTGCATGCCAAGCTGAGACACGATCAGCTCGAAGGCTCCCCACAGCGAACCGGCCAGCGTGAGCATTGCCAGTGCCGGTTGATGGCCACGCAAGAACCAATCGAACTCTCCACCGAACAGCATCACCCCCACGACGACACATAGCGTAGGAAACACCAAGTTCGGGAGGACGATGAGGAAGTTGTTGAACCCTGGATAATGACTTCGCCCCGGAAGACACATCATCCCCTTGGCACCCGCCCCCAGCAGCAACGCCGATGCTCCACACAGGCTGAGTGCGACGAGGACCGAACAACCGACCCACACGTACAGACCGAATGACACCGCGACTAGGACGATGAAGACGCCGATGACAAGGCTCAAGTGAGACCGCGCGAAGTGCGGCGTCAGCACGCTGGCCGTCGTCACGAACTGAGACGACATCTGGATCGACAGCAACACGATCACCAGCAAGCCGCCGATTAGAATCGTCGCCGCACGTTGCCCCCGTTCGGAGTGATAGTGAGCCGGGCGGACTCGCACCGACGGGAGTGACGCCTGCTGAACGGCCACGTAGTTCGGCGCGTGCTTCCCCATCTCAACCAAGTACAAACGTCGCAGGCTGGGAAAGCGTTTCAGTGTGGCGAGCATCTCTGGCGCGAGGTGGTCTCCGTCGCGCGGAATCAGCATCGTGCTGAGCGATGTCAGGTGAGGCAACTGCTGCCACTCATCCAGTCGCTGCTGCGTCTTTCCATGCGTGGCGTCGCAGATCAGTGTCTGCAAGTTGGGAGGCCACGCCAGCGACGGCTCGTTGTGCAAAGCGTGTGCGCCAATCAGGCGCAGGAAGGTCAGCTTCGTCTCCCCTTGGAACTGGCTCCAACCTTCTTCTGTCAGCAACTGCGGGCTGTAAAGCGTCAGTGACTTCAGGTCATACAGCTCACAGAGTTTCGCAAGCTGCTCGTCGTTGATCGCTTCGAGGATCGTGAGCGATTCCAACCTCGGAGCGCGACCCGGCGCCCAAAGCGGTTCACACGTTTTCAAGTTGTAGACCGTGAGGCTGCGCAACTGAGACCAGTCGAGCGCGGCCGCCTGCTCTGCCGAGCCAACGTATCCCGCCGGAGCTGGCTCCGGAGCCGACGGCTCGGCCGACTTCACCACGTTGGGATCTCCAACCCAAATCATCGGCACCAACGGAGCGGCGGCCGACCCAACCACGATCAGCACCAATCCAAGCTGCCAGCGCGTCCAGTACGACATCCACACGGCGCCCAAGCGGCTGGGTCGATGAATACGGTTGAGTCTCATAGCACGGTCTTTCGTAGGGTGAGCCTCCGGCTGGCCCGTGATTTTCAAGTACGACTTCGTGGAGTTGCGGCAGCGAGTTCAGGTGTTCCAAGTTCGGGGAAAAGTCGTTCGCGATCTACTCCGAAGGAGTTGAGTCCGTGTGATGCAGTTCCAAAAAGATGTCTTCGAGGTTCAGGTCTTCCACGCGAACATCGGCCTGCCACTTGTCGCGGATTTCGTCGATGACGTTTTCATCGAGATCGGTCACGGCAGCGACCGCTTGTCGGCCGGTCACTTCCGTTCGCAAGGCACCTCGCACGGAGAAGCCTTTCGGCAGATCGGTTGCCGATGAGATGCGCAGCCGTTTGACGCGATCCTTCAGCGCATCGAGTTCGTCGAACATCACGATCCGGCCTTCCTTCAGGATTGCCAGATGCGACGCCACTCGTTCCAAGTCCGAGGTGATGTGGGTCGAGAACAGGACCGTGTGCTTCTCGTCCTGACAGACTTCGAGCAACGACCGCAGGAACTCGCGCCGCGCGACCGGGTCGAGACTGGCGACCGGCTCATCGAGAACTAACAACTCGGGACGGTATCCCAGCGCGAGGACCAGCGCCAGCTTCTGCAACTGGCCGGGCGAGAGCGGCCCCACGCGGTGTTCGCGCGGCAAGTCCCAGCGGTCGAGCAAAGTCTCGGCCCAATCGCTGTCCCACGAGTCATAAAACGCCGACGTGTAAGCCACGACGTGCCGGACCTTCATCCACGGATAGAGCTTCACGATCTGCGGCACGTACCCGAGCCGACTCTTCGCCGAGGCACTCAGATTCCAAGGGTCTTCCCCGAGCAACTGAATCGTTCCCGAAGTGGGCTTCAACAAGCCGAGCAGACATTTGATGAGCGTCGATTTGCCAGCCCCATTCGTGCCGATCAGCCCCACGACCGCACCGGCCGGGACATTCAAATCGACTCCCTGAAGCACGGCCTTCGAGCCGAATTGCTTGGTCACGCGCTGCGTGGAGATGATCGCGTCGGTCATGGTCAGACTGCTTTCGTTACGGAGAAAGGTCGTTTTAGAGATGCTTCGTTTCACCGCGTGGGCAACGCCCCGCGCGTCGCGCGACGTGGATAACTGACTCGCCATCGACGTGAGGGGCGTTGCCCACGCGGTGAAACGAGGGCTTCGGTTTCACCTACGACTTACGATCCTTCAACACCTGTCGGACGACATCCAATGTCTGGGCATCCGTCAATTTGAGCTGCCACGCCCGCGTGGCCAGTTCCTCGGCGATCGGCTTCAGTTCTTGCTGCCGTTTCGCGACCGACGCCTTCGGAGTCGCTGCCAGATCGCGCGACGTGGCTTCCGGTACGCGCATCCCCAAGCCCCGCTCACGTTCCAACACGCCGTCCGCTTCGAGCCGCGTGTACGCCTTCGAGACGGTCATCATGTTGACCTCAAGTTCAGCCGCCATCTGCCGGACACTCGGCAACCGAGCCCCCGGCTTCAGCCGGCCGCTCGACACGAGCGAACGAACCTGGTCCATGAGCTGCCGGTAGATCGGCACTCCGGAAGTGGGCTGCACGGCGAATTCGAGCGGGTTGGTTTGCATTACTGTATTACGATAGTAATGCACTATCGACGGGAGTCAAGGGGGAGCTGCAAAGAATTTCAGGGAGAGGCCCAAAGAGCGTTAGAAGTCCGGCTTAGCTCTGTTAGCCGGACTTTCTGCTGCGACGGCACGTCAACCAAGAAGTCCGGCTTTAGGAAAAGCCGGACTTCTAACGTGGCACAGACCGATGGACATCGACCTTACCGTGCATCGTATAGAGCAGGAACCGGTCGCCATCGCGGATCAGCAGGCCGCTCGATTTGTTCTCGCTGATCGGGCGGAGCGGGTTGCCTTTGAACTTGGTCCAGTGAATGAGGTCGTTCGACACGGCGAGGCCCGTCGCCCAGAGGTTCGGCTGCGTGGAATCGGCGTTCTTCTTCGTTCCATGGATGACCGCGTAGTAGCGATCCTGATGCTTGATGATCTGGTTCATGGCGATCAGGTCATGGTCGAAGTCATCCGGGCCGGGGACCATCACGGGATCATCATGGACGTGGGTGAAGACCTTCAGATCGCGAGACCGCGCTAGCCAGATCCCCTTGTCGCTGCGTTCGTAGAACAGATTCCAAACGCCGTCTTCGAGCCAGACGGCCGGCGTTCCGTATGGCCCGTCCGAGATCGGCTCGCCGTTGACGTGTCTCACGTCGAGTCTGCCGATCCGCTGCCAGTTGATGCCGTCGCGCGAGGTCAACAACTGGGCGCGGTCTTGCTCACCCTCGGCAAACATGTACAGCGTCCCTGCGTGAGAAATGACGCAGACATCCTCAACCCAATGCTGTTTGCAGAGCGGGTTCGCAGGATGCGGCTGCCATGACTGACCATCGCGCGATGTGGCGTATCCGAGCTGTCGTTGCCCCGTTTTCGTCCCGTCGTAACCGGTGAACCACATTCGCCAGAGATCGCCCTCGCGAATGATCCAGCCTCGCTCGCGCATCTTCACGTCCCAATGGCCTTCGCCCTGCGCGGTGAAAACCGGGTTCAGCGTGATCGGCTCGAACTTCGTCAGCTCGGATGGAAAAAGTTCCTCGGCCCAACACGCAACCGGCGCGAGGACGAGCGCCAACAGGATCAACATTGGCTTCCAAGCACCAGCTCGCAGCGTGAGCAAGGGCGTTGGAAAATCTCGCATGGAAGCATCCTCGCTCACGCTGCGGGTTGGTATTGAGAGTGATCGTGAACGGTTCGTTGCGGTTGTGTACTGCGTCGCCATGAGGAGCTCCTTGGTGGCGAGCGACTATAGCGGACGCGATCCAAGAAGGAGACATTTCTGAGCGGAGCTGACGCCATCCCGCCCAGAGGTCTCCTCAACGACCGTGTGAGGAATTAGGCGAGAGGTAAGCCTTATCCTACCCAAATGTAGGATGGGCACTAATGCCCGTCCGGCTTTGAGATCGAAGAGTGGACGGGCAAGAGTGCCCATCCTACAGGTCAATTTCTTTGTGCCGCTGACCTAATCGGCGTCCGAGTCACAGGACCGAAGTCACCGTTCGCTGACGGGTCACGGCGTGCCAGCGGGCAACGGCATCGATCAGGCTGGCACGGTCGATCGGCTTGGCGAGGTAATCGTTGCAGCCAGCGTCGAGGCACAGTTGTCGATCGCCCGACATCGTATTGGCCGTGAGGGCGATAATGGGCCGCATCTCGCCCGCCAGACGCAGTTCGCGCGTGGCCGCGTAGCCGTCGAGAATCGGCATCTGCATGTCCATCAGGATCAGGTCAATGGCGAGATCGCCTTTGCACGCGGCTTCGATGGCATTGATCGCGGCCCGGCCGTTGTCGGCGATCGACACCTCGGCTCCCGACTTTTGGAGCAGGAACGAAATCAAGCGTTGATTGTCCAGCCCGTCCTCGACGAGCAACACGCGGCAACCGTTGAGGCTCGGATAAGCACACTGAGCGGGTGCGAATGGCTTTTGTTCAAGTAGAACACTCTCGGACGGTCTCGGCGGCAGCGTGTCGCAGCGGTCCACACCGATCGTGGCGACGAACGAGCTACCACACCCAGGTTCGCTGATGACGGTCAGCTCTCCGTGCAGCAACTCGGCCATTCGTTTGCTGATCGTCAGTCCCAGGCCGGTGCCGCCAAACCGGCGCGAGGTCGTGGTGTCGGCCTGAGTGAACGGCTGAAACAATCGTGCAACGTGTTGGGGCGCGATGCCGATTCCCGAGTCGATGACTTCCAAAGACAATGTCAGCCGAGTTTGTCCGCCGGCAACCTGCCGCACGACAATTCGGACACCGCCGGACTCGGTGAATTTGATCGCATTGCCAACGAGATTGACCAGAATTTGCCGCAGTCGAGTGGGATCGGTTCCCACAAAATCCGGCAGGTCGGAAGCACACTCGGCCACCAACGACAGTCCCTTTTCATCGGCGCGGAATTGAAGGGTCGAGACGACTTCAGCGACGAGATGCCGGAGGGAAGTTGGCACCGATTCGAGGGTCATCTTGCCCGCTTCGATCTTCGAGAGATCGAGGATGTCGTTGATGATGGTCAGGAGATGCTCGCCGTTGCGGCGGATGGCTTGCAACGATCGTTGGCGATTGTCGGGCGCGTGGCTCCAGTCGTCATCAGCCAGCAGCAGATCGGCGAAACCGAGGACGGAGGTCATCGGCGTGCGGAGTTCGTGGCTCATGTTGGCCAGAAATTCGCTCTTGGCTCGATTGGCGGCCGACGCTTCCAAGTTGACCGCACGCAGTTCGATGGCCTGCTGCTCGATCTGGGCACGCGAGGTTTCAAGTTCCAAGGTGAACTGTCGGAACTCTTCGTCGAGCCGTTTCCGTTCAGTGATATCGCGCGAACTGCAAACCATCAGCGTGACATCGCCACTCGTGCCGCGCACCGGATTGGCGGAGGTCTCCATCCACAGAAAGTGGCCATCGCGGTGGCGGCAACGCCACTCGGTGCGCGTCTGTTCGCCGCGCAGATTCTGCAAGCGGGCCGCTTCGATTCGAGGGAGGTCTTCGGGATGAACGCGCGTGGAAAAATCGGTGGTGAACATTTCTTCGGGGGTGTACCCCAAGATGCGAAAGCACGATGGACTGAGGAAAATCGAACAGCGATCGGGTGTCGTCACGCTAATGATGTCTTCGAGGGAATCGGTCACGATTTGGAGCAGCTCGCGACTGGCTTCCATGGTCTCTTGTGCTTGACGGCGATCAGTGACATCGCACGCCGCACCCACGATCATTGTCTGTCCATCCGGTCCGGCGGGCATCGCGGAACCGGTGCAGGATCGCCAGCGATACGACCCGTCCTTGTGCCGGATGCGGTATTCGATCACGCCTTGAGTGCGAGTCTGCAGCAGGTCGTAAAGAAATTCACGGCCCCGCGCCACATCAGCGGGGTGAAGAAACGGATCGAACATTTGCCCCAGGATTTCGGCGGGCAAGTATCCCAGCAGACGCTCACTGTTCGGTGAAATGTAGGCGACGCGGCCCTCGGGAGTCAGCATGAAGTAGACATCGCTGCCGTGTTCGATCAAGGCGCGGAACCGGTCCTCACTCGCACGCAACGCGAGTTCCGCCAGCTTGCGATCGGTGATGTCCTGAAACGTGCCGAACAATCGCTGGCAAGGCACCTCGCACGCCTCAGCCTGCCCCTTGGCACGCACCCAGACCGGTCGTCCTCGCGCGGTGATCAAAGGCAGCTCCAAGTCCCACGGCGTCCCGTCTGCGATGGCTTTTTGAACGGCGGCAGAAATGAGTGGGCGAACCGAGGGATGGTAAAACGTGATCGCCTCATCGAGCTTTGGTTGGTATCCCGCTTCAACTTCGTGAATGTGGCAGACTTCGTCTGACCAACTGGGCGTCATCGTAGTCAGGTCCAGCTCCCAAGTTCCAATTTTGGCCAGCCGTCCCAGTTGGCGCATCTGCTTGACGCCACGCAGCGGCGCTCGCTCCAACGGAGGGCGATTCTGAGTATCGACGCAGGTGACGACGAGTCCCGCGACAACGCCACGATCTGTGATGACGGGGACTCCCGTGGCGGACTGCCAGCGGTATCGACCAACGGAATGACGCAGACGGAACTCAAGGTGAAATGGGAGTTGAGTGAATGCGAACTGGCGGCAGGCACTTTCGACGGCCGAGACATCCTCTGAATGGATCGTCGGTGCGGAGAGTCCTCCTGCGCTGTCTGCGTTGGTGAAGCACTGCCAAGCGGAATTGAAGTGGACGGGAATACCGTCCGGATGGGCGACCCAGATTGGCAGCGGCGATTCGTCGGCCAACCCGCACCACGCGCGCAGCGGCTCGCTCATGAGGGCGGTCGTACACGGGGCAGCGCTGTCCGTTGGCTTGACGTTCTCGGATTTCATTCCGCCGCTCAGCCTCACACTTGCGTGAGTGGGTTACTCCGGTCGCGTGGCCTAGGCGAGATCGGATGCTCAAAGAATGCTCGGCTGAGATTGTCGTCTGCCACCGAACACAGACTCTTCGGCGGCACTCCTCACGAATTTGAGGGTTCTTGGCCGACACGAACGGATGCCGGGGATGTGTCATCAGATTCTGGCGATTCCAGCAACCGTATCGGTCGCATCGGGCAACGTGCCTCAAATAGTCAGGCAATTCTGGTGGAGTACGAAACGACAACAGCCGGACTCAGGTCGAGTCCGGCTGTCAGTGAACGATCATCGACAATTCAGTTTGCGTCACTTCTTTGACTTGGCATCCGGCGCGTCTTTGTCGCCTACTTTTGCCTTGGCCTTTGTCGCCTTCTCTTTGCTCTCGTCGGTGACGTCTTTGAGGATCTTTTTCTGTTCGGCAGTCAGTACAGCCTCGGTCTCTGAGCCACGTTTTGCCTTGAGTGCCTTAAGCTGCTCTTCGAGTGCATCCAGTTGCGCTTCGTACTTGTCTTTGATTGCATAGACCTTGTCCTTCTGTGCGTCAGTCAGACCTAGCTTGCCATAGTTGGCAGGAAGGCGGTTCGTAGTCTTTTTCTCACTGGCGGCGGCTCCCTTGGTCGTCGGCTTGGCTGCATCTTGTGACCAGCCAGTCATGGAGCAGCACAGCAGCAGAATCAGGGCATTCAACACAACTCGACGATTTCTCATGGCAGGGTTCCTCTCGACAACGGACAGGGATGGGGCCGAACCGCACAGCGGTTACTGGACGCCGCGAAATGCGCGTCGAGGGGCTGTGGAATGCGCGACACTGAACAGTATCGCATCGAATCCATGACAACGGCCAGACTATTGCCACACACATTGCAACAATCAAGTGATACAGATGAGTTTTGCGGGCCATCGCATTTTTCTGACTCTACCGAATTGCATGTGTGGATCAGATTCACCTCGCGCTCACGCCGCACAATCCTCCGTTCGTCCTCAGTCAATTCAATCTGCCATCATCTCAGGCCTCGCCTCCCTGCGAAAATACCGACGGCCATCTTGGCCACTCCAATCAGTTTCAAACAAAATCGCGATCATGGAAACAACTCATTCAAAACCGCATGGGGTATAGAGCCGATTTTGAAGTAGGCTGGATCTTTCTTGGATAATCTCTGACTCTCTCAGATTACAGGTGCCCGTCGTTTTCCAAGGGATCGGGCCAATTTCAAAACCTGTTTCGGAACGGGGGACTCACGTCTCCCGCCCCGAAGCTCCTGTGTTGAGAATGACGATATTTCAGGGTTTTGAAACGGCCTCTCCACTTCCAACTCACGCACGCCAAACTTCAAGCACGGGAATCATGCCGCTCATCGCTTCGTCCGACTCGTCTCTCGTGCTGCGGCTCAATCGTGACTTGGCACGCACAATTAAACGCGGGCATCCGTGGGTTTATGCGGATGCTTTGCGCGATCTGCCCCGCGCCAGCAGCGGGACGCCTGCGGTGTTGCTCGACAATAAGAAGGGGCAGCCGGTCGCGATCGGATTTTACGATCCGTCGTCTCCACTGGCGTTCCGAGTCTGCGACGCCACCGGCTTGTCGAAGCTGGACGATCGCTGGGCCGAGCGCCGGTTGCGCGAGGCACTCACGCTGCGAGCCAGCTTGTTTGACGAGCAGCCCCAGCTCGAACAGACCACGGGTTATCGGTTGCTCAACGGCGAAGGGGACGGCACTCCGGGGCTGGTGGTCGATGTCTATGGAAGTGCCGCCGTGATGAAGCTCGATGGTGCGGGGCCATGCGGATTTTGGAACGCGCCCGAGATCGCCAATTGGCTGGCCGAAGCATTGTCGCTGAACTGTGTCTATGAGCGGCGAAAGGAACGTGGAACGGAAGGGCGAGCCTTAGTCGGTTTGATCCCACAACATCCGGTTTCATTCGTGGAGCACGGACTGAAGTTCACGGCCGATCTGGTGAAAGGGCAGAAGACCGGCTTCTTTCTCGACCAGCGTGAGAACCGTCGTGCGATCCGACATCTGGCGCGAGGTCGTTCGGTACTAAACCTGTTTGCGTACACGGGTGGCTTCTCCGTTGCCGCCGGTTGCGGCGGCGCGACGCAAGTGACGACGGTCGATCTCGCCAAGCCCGCCATCAACGCGGCCATCGATCATTGGCGACTGAACGGATTGCCCGAGTCCTTACACGAGCCACTCGCCGCCGACGCATTCGTGTTCTTGGAGGAAGCTGCTCGTGAACGGAGGCGTTGGGACATCGTCGTCGTCGATCCGCCCTCGTTCGCCCCCAATCAGGAGTCGATTCCCAAAGCAACAACGGCGTACCAATCACTGATCGCCAGCGGAGCACGCGTCACGTCCAAGGGTGGCCTGTTGGCCGCCGCGTCCTGTTCGAGTCATATCGATCTCACGGCGTTCTTGGCGATCTGTGAAGAAGGCGTGTCGGAAGCGCGCCGCCGCGCGACGGTCCTCGGCATTCACAGCCAACCGGGCGATCACCCCACGCCACTCGTACTGCCCGAGTTCCGCTATTTGAAGTTCGTGCTGATGCGCGTCGATTGAGGTACGCCGTCGGGGCTGAACAGGCGAGCCGGACAAACGAAAGCGGCCCCACGTTCGGGAACGTGGGGCCGCTTGGTTGTCTTCAATCAGCAATCAGACCGGCTGTTCAGCGATCATAGTCCACGACGACTCGCCCGTGGGCCGAGACGATGTCGATGGCGTACTTGCCATAGTCATAGCGGACCTTGTTACCGCAGCGTGTGACCTTCACTTTGGGGCAACCGCATTCGGGGACGCAGATCTGCACATTGACACAAACCTTCGTGCAGCAGTCCGACTTGCAGGCACAAGGATCGGGAACTTGCACGATGATCGGCTTCGCACAAGGTGCCGCCTTGAATTCCTGGCGGTACTTCACGTTCTGGTACAACTCGACCGAGCTGTGCATCACCGGCATTTCACCAATGGGACCGCTGTACTGAACTTCAGGAACAGGGTTCAGTGGAGCGGGCATCGGCAGATCGACTTGGCCCAGCAGCGTTGGGGTGCTTCCCAACTGGCTGATTGGACGAACAAACCGGGACTCGGCACCGTTGGAAACCGTGGCCATCGCGGCCAATCCCATCAGGCAACTCGCAACAAACTTTCTCATCATCGCTCTCCTTCTGTGAGGACCAACATCCACTCCGTTGCGAGATGCAGGCGACCTCAACTCAAAATTTCAGAGGCACTCGCAACGAGCCGCAGTGGCCAATTGCCAGAGCCTCAGGCAAAACATAGATCATGAGTCAGGGTCAGCTGGGTTTGGTTCGGCCAATCTTGGCAAAAGCCGCTCCATTCAGGGCTGAAAGTACGCAATACGAATAGTAGGTTGACCTTGCCGAGACAAGGATCGGGCGTCAAATACTTCCCATTCATCCCAAACCACAGCATTGGTTGATGTGCCGGGCTTGGTGAAACAAGTAAATCGAACTCATTGCGGTGACACCGTGCTGAAACCATAATCCGCCCCATTCATCAGGCTGGCAGAAAACGGTGGTGAACTCATTTTCTCTGTGAGTCCGCTGCTGAAATCGAAGGAGAGATTGAGATGTTGAGTTTCGGGAACAACGGGCGTGGCGGAATGGCATCGTTCAAACCGGGCCCTCTGACTCGGTTTGTTCGTGGGCTGGGACCGTCGATGGTCCTGATCGTGTTGGCCTGCGCGTTCGGCTGCGGTGGCAGCAAGACCGAAATGACTTCAAAAGGTGAGAAGGCCGCGGCGGCTCCGAAGACCGCTTCCAAATCGAAGACCGCCATACGGAACGAGGATGGTGACGCGGGAGAATCGAAGTCCACACAAAATGGCGTGAAGAAGAGTAGTCGCGGCATTCCTTACGACGCCTTCTTCAACGATCCACTGGGTGAGGTCGCGAACACGGCCGCAGCACCGATGGCTGCGACAGTCGTCAAGACCGATGCCGCTTCGTCTGAGACACCAACCAAACCGACCACTGATACTCCCAAGGCGGCGGGCGGCCGCCTCGTGTGGAGCGACTTTATCTCGATCGATGTCGTTCAAGACGAGACCAAGAAGCTACGCAACCAAATCACGGCAGACATGCAGGGGCCCGGGTCGTACAACAAAAAATGCAAGGATATTAGCTGGGATGCAGCCGCGCTGGCGGGACTGGCAGGAATCGGAATCGAACACAGCGAAGCAGCCAGTTGGAAGAGTAACGCTCACTTCATTCGCGACTTCTGTTCAGAACTGTCGGCGGCGTCCGGTCAGCCAGGCAAGGAATACTTCGACAAGTCCAAGGTCGCCTACGAGAAGCTCGTGTCGGTGTTCGGTGGCACGGTTCCCGCCGATGCAGGCGAGGTCGTTCCGAAACGGCCGTTTTCGGAAACGGCCGAACGTTCGGGGCTGATGAAGCGAATCGAAAAGGCTTCCGAATGGCTGCGACTCAACATCAACACCGAAGCGAAGCTGAAGTCGGAAGCGGAAGCGATCCAACACGAAGCGATGCTGATCGCCGCGTTTGGAAAAATCATTGCGATGGAAGGCTACCCTGACACGGAAGAGGCGGACTATCAGAAGTTCGCCACGGACCTGATTACCGGTGGCAAGGAAGCTGGCGAAGCGGCCAAAGACATGAACTACGCGAAGTTCAATGAGTCGATCAACAAGATCGGCAAGTCGTGTACAGAGTGCCATCCGAAGTACGCGCAGTGATTAGCCGACAATAGCAACCAACCCGTTCCTTACCGAGCAGTTCACCACTCCGGAGCTATCTCATGCCGTCCGTCTCCTTCCGAAGTGTTGCGTCTGTTGGACTCGCGCTGATTGTCTGCCTGGCAGCCGCCAATCTCCCGTGTCTCGCACTTGCCGACGTGTTCGAGTTAAAGACGGGCAACACTATCGAGGGGGACGTACTCAAGCAGCAGGGCGATGTGCTGTTGGTCGATATCGGTGTGGAGGTGGTGAAGGTTCCGCTGTCGCAGATCAAGACGCGGACGGCGTCGAAGGACTCGGCGAATGTTCCGGTCGAGGTGAAGAAGCACAAGCTCTATCGAACCGCCGAGCTGCCTCGTCGCAGCGTGAAAGACTTGACCGAGAAGTTTGGCGAGGGTGTGGTGCTGATCCAGACCCCCGGCGGCCTCGGCTCGGGATTCATCGTCAACGAGAGCGGATTCTGTGTGACGAACTGCCACGTCATCGAGAAGGAGACGCGGATCTCGGCCACTATTTTTCATCGCGGAGCTGATGGTGAGTTCAATCGACGGCGCGTCGATGATGTACGAATCGTCGCCTTGAACCCGTTCTTCGATCTCGCGCTGCTCCAGATCCCGGCGCAGAAAGATCTGACGTTCAAACCCGTTTTTCTGGCTGCGGATGAAGACCTCCAAGAGGGCGATGAGGTCTTTGCAATCGGCAACCCCCTCGGGCTGGAACGATCCGTTTCGCAGGGGATCATCGGCACGAAGAACCGCAATTTCAAAGGGCAGGTCTACATTCAGACAACGGCCGAGATCAATCCGGGTAACAGCGGTGGCCCGCTGTTCAATTCACGCGGCGAAGTGATCGGCGTCACAAACATGAAGCTGCTGTTTGCCGAGGGTCTCGGCTTCGCCATCCCCTCGCCGTATTTGAAACTGTTCCTCGACAACCACGAAGCGTTCGCCTTCGACCGCAACAACCCGAACTCGGGCTTCCGCTATCTCGACCCGCCACGCCGCAAGACACCGGCCGCCACGAGTAACAAGTAGCTGCTGAGTGGCGTCCGTTTGGGACGTAATACGCCGCCGTTTATTTCGCGACCAAGAGCAAGTGAGGTAACCACGGATTTCACGAAGGGCACGGATAAAACAATGGCAGATCAAGATGAAGGTCGTGTCGGGCGAAGCCCTGCGATGCTCTTCTCACCCTTCTTCATCCGTGATTTCCGTGAAATCCGTGGTCAGTTTTTTGCTTCGGCCTGATGCCATTGCCAGCCTTCGATGCTCGTGACGGACGCTTCAAATCGCGATCTCTGTTTTGGCCGGTCAACGCATTGGAGACGCCTGCGTCGTGAAACCGCGTTCGAGTGATGCGGGTAACCTGAGTTGCTGCCGCTTCATCCACGCGACAGCCCGACGCAACAGTACCTTTTGTAGGTGAGCTTCGACACGCGAGTTTACAACAGGATTGTCTTGAGAAACGGGACTCGCCAAGATACGCCGCCGAATCAGACGATAGATTCGGAATTGCTTTACCCCTGTTACAGAACCGCCGGTCAGACGACGGCGAATCGTGCGGCTCTGTCTCCCTTCGCCAAACGGATCGAATAGAAACGAGAATCTTTCATGAGACGACTGTGGTTCGGGACTGCTGCGGTGTTGATGTGCTTTGCACAGGGACTCGCGGGCTGGCAGATGGCCCGTGCGGGCGAAGAAGACGGCGGTGAGAAACTGCTGCCAAAAGAGACGTTGGTATTTGTCACGATCCCCGATGTGTCTCAGTTCAAAGACGAGTGGGACAAATCGTCGGGCGGCGCGATGTTTCGCGATGCCGAGTTGAAGCCGTTCCTCGACGACGTGAAAAAGAAGCTGAGAGAACTGTCAGAGAAGGTTCAGGGCGAGTTGGGCGTCTCGATCGAGGATCTGCTCGAACTGCCTCAGGGCGAAGTCACATTCGCGGTCATGGAACAGCCGGCACGGAAGATCTCGGCGGTACTGATGGTCGATTACGGCGACAGCAAAGAAACGATCGAGAAACTGCTGAAGAAGATGCACGAGTCACTCGAAGACGCAGCCGAGCATTCGGCGGAGGATGTCAACGATGTCGAAATTCACACGTTCACGTTCAAGAATGCCGGAGAGGACTTCCCCTTCAAAACGCTGTCGTACTTCAACGACGAGTCCTACTTGGTGTTCGGTTCCGAAGTGGCGGCTCTCAAGGAGATTCTCGACCGCTGGGAAGGGGACAGCGACAACACGCTCGCCGCGAATGACACGTTCAAGCATGTCATGAGCCGCTGCCAGGATGAGTCAGGTGAACCGTCGATGAAGTTCTTCATCAACCCGATCGGCTTGGTGCAGGCGGGCTTGAGTATGGCTCAAAAGTATCAACCGCAAGTCGGCATGGCGGGGCCATTCATCTCGATGCTGGGCTTCGACAAGTTGAAGGGTTGGGGCGGCGCGACCTACATGGCAACCGGCGACTTCGATGCCGTCTCCAAGACGTATGTGTATGCCGAGGCGGCGGGCGTCCTGAACGTGTTCCAATTCCCCGCCACCGCGTTGGCTCCACCGAAATGGGTTTCGGCCGGGGCCAGTATGTATGTCGGAGGCAACTGGAATGTGGGCGGGGCTTATCAAGCAATTGAAGGTCTGGTCGATATGTTCCAAGGTCGCGGTGCTCTCGCCCGAATTATGGATCAGGTCGCGAACAACGATCCGGGAATTCATCCAAAGAAAGACTTCCTCGATCTGCTGGACGGCAAGTTCCATGTGGTCGGTGGAGGCAAGTCGCAGAAAGACGATGAGGCGATTGCGAATCCCTTCTTCGTGGCGATTACCGTAAAGGACGGAGACAAGGCGAAGAAGCTTCTCGCAAAACTGGCCACGATGGACGGAGCCGATGTCGAGTCGCGCGAGTTCAACGGTGAGACCGTCTACGAAGTCTCGCTGCCCGATCAAACGATGTCGTTCGCCGTGGCGGAAGGACAGCTCGTGATCACCAATGACACGCCGATGCTCGAAGGCATGCTGCGATCAGACACCGCCGCTGCCGCCACGCTGGCGGACTCGGCCGCGTTCAAGCAGATCTCAAAGCATTTCCCCGCGAAGGCCTCAATGATCTCGTTTCAGAAGCAGGACAATCAGTTGAAGCAGATGTACGACCTGCTGAAGAACGCTGAAAACCAAGACTTCCTCGAAGGGATCGATCTCGGGAAGCTCCCGCCGTTTGAAGTCTTGCAGAAGTACCTGCGAACCAGCGGTTCGTACACGGTCCCCGATAAAGAGGGCGCGCTGACGATCGGCTTCCAGTTGAAGGACGGCGGTCAGTGAGACCATTGAAATGCGGTAAGCGGTAACTGGGGTCGGCATGTTGCCGACCCCAGTCCCGTTTGAGTAGTTGTGCCGATACGTCCGAGGGCGCGATGTCGGACCAAACGCAAAGTTGGGCGAGGGGATTTGTGAAGGGGGAGACTTTGTTTCGCTTCCTCGCAGTGCATGTCGCGTGGCTTTCTTGGATCGGAGTCATCCCCGTGCAAGTGGCTTTTGTGTTGACCCTGCTGTGGTTCGGATGCCTCGGCGCGGCACACGCTTTGGCGGGAGAAGTCGTCTCAGTGGTCGAGGCCGGAAGGGCAACTTGGCCGCGCGTCAGGCTGGAGTCTTGGACGAACGAGCGACTCACGATTGAAGGCGATTCGCGCCGTGAAGTCTCGCTCGACGAAGTTGTGTCGCTCCAATTTGACCGCAAGTCCGCCGTCTTTTCGGGAGGCGAGTCGCTCGTGCTGTTGGCCAATGGGGATCGGTTGGTTGCGCGCTCGACAGCAATTACGGATGACGTGCTGACGGTGGCTTGGAAGATCGGCGCGGTTCAGAATGACCTGAAGTTGCCGCTCGAAACGGTGGCTGCCGTGGTCCTCGACCTTCCCGCAGCGAAGGCCGATCGTCAGCGGTTGTTCGCCGATCTGCAGACACTACCGCCGGGTGACGACATCGTCTTGCTGGCCAACGGCGACCGAACGCAGGGTGAGTTCGAGCAACTCGATGGCGCATTCGTCACGTTGAAACAGGCGACCGGTCCCCTGAAGCTCGATCGTAGCCGAGTTCGCGCAATCCGGTTCAACCCCGCGTTAACGAGTGCTTCTAAAGTCGAAGGCCGTCGATCAGTGATCTCGCTGATCGACGGAACACGTTTCACTGTGATGAGTGTCGAGCTGAAAGAAGCCAAACTCCGGCTGGCCGCTCCGTCGCAGCAAGCCCTCACGTTGCCGCTCGCGTCCGTCGTGTCGTGTCACTTCTACGGTAGCCGCGTGATCTCGCTGGCAGATCGCGAACCGGTTGAGGTCTCGCTCACGCCGTACCTCGCCGCGCGCTGGCCGCTCGTGAAGAACGCCAATGTGTTGCGCGGCCCTCTGTCGTTGCGCGGGACCGAATACGGCGTGGGCTTGGGGATGCACAGCCGGATGGCGGCGACATACGCCCTCAATCCGCTGGACCGCGAGTTCCGAGCGACAGTCGGAATCGATGACCTTGCCAATGGAGCGGGAAGCGTGCGGTTTGCGATTGAACTGGATGGCAACCGCGTCTGGACCAGCGATGAAATCACGGGACGTTCTCTTCCGCTCGTCATCCCGCCGGTCACTGTTCGTGGCGCGCAGCGACTGACGCTGTTCGTCGATTTCGGCCAGCAAGCCGATGTCGCGGACTACGCCAACTGGTGCGAGGCCGTGTTGATCGTCGAGCCGAAGTAATGCGCCGAAACCCCACGCCCCGACTTGCAGCGTGACTTCTTCGCTCACGCTTCGTTAATTGAGTGTGCTTGAAGTCGTCTTGACCGGGTTTGGGGACCGGCATAAGTTCCCGCCCTCCCCTGTCCCAGATTCTTGTCTTTGGGTTCATCCCACTCGTCATTCCGTGCTGCGCGAAGGATTGCGTGAACGGTCGGCGTTTCGTTTGCTGCTGTCTCGTTGGACGCTGACCTGCGTGGATCGTGCGCGACCGCGCCGCGAAAGGAGTCGTTGGTCATGCCTACGCTGCCCTCTCTGAATCGGTACTCATTCCATCGGCTGCGCCCTCTTCATTGGTGGCTGCTCGTCGTCGTCTGCGTTTCGTTTCCGCTCGCACTGTCGGCGCGAGATACGAAAACGAAAGCCAAACCTGCGGCCAGTCCGCCCGTATTTGCCAGCGATGATGACGAAGGGGAAGAAGAAGCAAAGCGCTTCGCGACGAAGATTGCGACGCCTCTGATCGGGGACCTCACCAGTTTTGCGGGCCTCGAACCGGTCGTGCTGGAAGGTGTCGGACTGGTCGTCGGTCTGAACGGGACCGGCGGCGATCCGGCTCCATCTGCCTTTCGTACCGCGCTGATGGAAGACCTCAAAAAGAACGGGCTCGCCAACCCGAACACCATTTTGCAGCGGCCCGACACGGCGCTAGTCCTCGTCCGCGCGAAGCTGCCCCCACTACTCAGCAAGGGTGAAAAGATCGATGTCGAAGTCCGCGTTCCTGACAGCGCAGAGGCATCGAGCATTTCAGGCGGCTGGCTGATGGAGGTCTATCTGACCGAGCAAGCCTTCATTCCGGGGCGCGGAGTTTTGAAGGGCCATGCCTACGCCAAGGCCGAAGGAGCGATCCTCACTTCTGGGATCGGCAGTGACGCCGTGAACAACCCCGCGCTGCTCAAGCAGGGACGAGTCCTTGGCGGAGCGACGGTATTGAAGGAACGTGATCTCTCGCTCTATCTGCGCAACGACTACCGCAGCATCCGCAACGCGACACGCGTGGCCGATTCCATCGGGCAACGATTCCACGATTTCGATAAGCAGGGGATCAAGAAGCCGATGGCCGAAGCGAAGACCGATCAAAAGATCGAGCTGTCCGTTCATCCGAAGTACAAAAACAACTACCCGCGCTACCTCCAAGTGATTCGGCACATGGCCTTCAAGGAAGACAGCGTCGCGATGCGCGTGAGAATGCAGAAGCTAAAACAAGAGTTGTTTGAACCCGAGAAGTCCGACGAAGTTGCTCTGCAACTGGAAGCGATCGGCGGTGAAGCCGTTCCGATTTTGAAGCAGGGATTGACCTCGCCGCTGATCGAAGTCCGGTTCCATTCGGCGATCGCACTCGCCTATCTGGGCAGTCCCGAAGGCTTGCCGGTGTTGATTGAAGCGTCGCGCACGGAACGAGCCTTCCGTGTGTTTGCTCTCGCAGCACTCTCCACCCTCGAAGATGCCGAAGCCCATCTCGGGCTGCGCGAACTCATGAATGACTCGACGCCCGAAACGCGCTACGGCGCGTTCCGTGCCCTGTGGACACTCGACCAAAAAGACCCGTTCATTCGCGGCGTCACACTTGGATTACCCGAGAACGTCGAAGCGAAGAAGAACCGCAACTTGGGCGACTACAAGCTGCACATCCTGCAAACCACGGGCGAACCGATGGTCCACGCGACGCTGCGCACGCGGCCCGAGATCGTGATCTTCGGTGCCGGACAGGAATTCCTCGCTCCGCTGTATCTCACCGCCGGTCGCCACATCATGGTGACGGCTCAACCGGGATCATCGACGGTCTCATTGGCCCGATTTGAAGTTGGCAAACCCGACGAACGGCGTGAAGTCTCGGCCCGCGTGGCCGATGTGATTCGCGCGGCCGACGAACTGGGTGCGACGTACCCCGACATCGTGCAGATGCTGGCCGATGCCTCAAAACAAAAGAACCTGCCGACGCGACTGGCCGCGAATGAACTCCCTGAAGGAGGCCGCATTTACTACCGCCCGAACAGCGATCCGACCAAACCGGGCGGCAAGAAGGGGACGAAAGTGGGCAAGGACAACTACATGCCGAACCTGTTCCCTGAACAGAACGAACCGGACGAAGTGGCGGCACGCAAAGCGAAGGAAAAGAAAGAGGGAGGCGGCTCGGCCAGCATGGCCAATGTGCCTCCGAAGTCCGCCTCCGCAAGCGACGACACGCTGCCCGCTCAAACCGACGAACCCAACGCGCGGAAGGCCGCTCCCGCGACGAAGAAGGACGAGTCCAAGCCGAAGCGAAGCCTGCCGTGGTTTGGCGGATCGAAGAAGTGAGGGTTCTCAAAAGGAAGAGATTGATAAACCTCGCGCGGTCGTTGATGCGACCTCTGAGCGGGGTGGCGTAAGCCCCCCGGTTCTTTACAAACGGGCTTACGCCCAAGAACCGGGGGGCTTACGCCACCCCGCTCAGAGGTTTCTTTACCTTTGTCTGTCGGTTTGAATCCACTCGCACGCTACTCGCTCCCGGAAGAAAAGGGCTTTCGCCCCAGAGTCACGTTCCATGCTCAAGTCCCTCGAACTGTTCGGCTTTAAGAGCTTCGCCGATCGCACTCGGTTCGACTTTTCGACGGGCATCACCAGCGTCGTCGGGCCGAACGGCAGCGGGAAGAGCAACGTCGTGGACGCGATGAAGTGGATCTTGGGCGATCAATCGGCCAAGAGTCTGCGCGGCAAAGAGATGACCGATGTGATCTTCAACGGCTCGGCTAGTCGCAAGCCGAGTGCCTACGCCGAAGCCACGATCACGTTCGACAATGCTTCCGGCTGGTTGCCTTCCGATGCGCAGGAGATTCAGATCGGTCGCCGCATCTGGCGCAATGGCGATGCGGAATACCTGCTCAACCGCGCGACGGCCCGACTGAAAGACATCAAAGACCTGTTCATGGGGACCGGTGCGGGAACGTCCGCGTACAGCATCATCGAACAGGGGCGAGTCGATCAGATTCTTCAGGCCAACCCGACCAGTCGCCGCGCTGTGTTTGAAGAAGCGGCCGGGATCAGTCGCTTCAAAGCTCGCAAGATCGAAGCGCAACGGAAGCTCGAACGCGTTGGCCAAAACCTCGAACGGTTGACTGACATCGTCGATGAAGTCGAAGCGCAGTTGAACTCGACCCGCAGCCAAGCGGCCAAGGCGGCGAAGTACCGCGAAGTCTCGGTCGGACTGAAGCAATGGTGGCACGGTCTCGCAGCCGACGACTTCCGCTTCTTCACGGCGGAACTCGAAGTAATCGAGGCCGGGCTGGCTGCTTCGGCTGGGCGGATCGAAACACTGACCGAGCAGCAACGAAAGCTCGAAGCGCGCGAGGCGGCCTTCGACGCGGACCTCTCAAAACTCGACGACACGCTGCGCGAGGTCGAACGTCGCGGAGCCACCGCGCGCGAAGCAATCGCCGGGCACGAGACCACGATTCAGCATCAGACTGCGCGACTGAGTGAGATTGAAATCGAGCTGTCGCGACTCCAGAAACAGCAGTTGGTTCTCAATCTTCGCGCGCGGGAAACGCACGAGGAGATCGCGTTCCAACAGCAACGACTTGTCGAATCGGAACGCGATCACGCCGAGAACCGGCACCGCATCTCCGCTGACGATGGCCAGCACCAACAGGCGATGCAGGCTCTCATCCAACGGCGCGAGCAACAGGAGAATAATCGAACGCGACGACTCGAATTGACCAAGTCGGTGTCGGTGACATCCAGCGCGGTGGCCACTTTGCGCGCGGCATTGTCGGCGGTGCAGGCGGCTCAAACGAAGGCTCAGTCGCAGCTCGATCTGCTCGATGGAACGCTCGCCGAGCGGGAATTGGAACGCGACAAGAGCCTCGCGCGCGTGGATGACGCGGTGCAGACTCAAGCCGGCGCTCAAGCCGTGTTGCGGGCGACGCAATCGAAGCGGATTTCACTGCTTGGTGAACAGGATCACGCGAAGCAGCGACTGGCCGAACAGCGCGAACAGCGGAGCGCGTCCCTCGCGCGGAAGAGCCTGTTGGAAGACCTCGAACTGCGACAGGAGGGACTCGGGATCGGCGTGAAGGACATTCTCAATCGAGCACGTTCGTCACCGCATCCGCCGTGGAACTCGGTCGTCGGCAGCGTCGCCGATCTCCTCGATGTGGACCTCGAACACGCCGCGTTGCTCGAAGTCGCGCTGGGTCCGCGCGCACAGCTCATCGTGCTGCGCGAGTACCAAGCGCTGCTCGACTATTTGAATCAGGGGACCGTTCTGCTGACGAATCGTGTCGGTTTCGTGGCCATCCCCGATCGAGCCGCCAGCCAGCCGATGCCCGACGTGCGGCAACAGTCGCGCTTCGTTCACTTGCAACTCGATCCGGCCACTCTGCCCGATTTGTCACGCGAGCCGGGTGTCGTGATGCGCGCGGATGCGCTCGTGCTGTCCGATCGCGGCACGACGGGCCTCGCCGCTGCCGTCCTCGCCGACACTTGGATTGTCCGGACGATGGACGACGCTGTTCGACTGGCGATGGGGAGTCGTAGCACGGACGCCCACGTCCGTGCGGATCGTGATGCCGATGCGCCGCGAGCTGGTGAACTTGGCCGAACGGACGTAGGCGTCCGTGCTACGAGCCTGCGCTTTGTCACCCTGCAAGGTGAATTGCTCGAAGCGAACGGGACGCTGTACGTCGGGACGATTCGCAGTGAGACCGCGTTGCTGTCGCGGCGCAGTGAGCTGCGCCGGATCAAGAACGATCTCGCGTTACTCGACCGCGACATTCAGGCGGAAGAGTCGGCGCTCCATTCGGTCTATCAATCGCTGACGGGAGCCGACTCGGAACTAGAAGCGGTCGCGGCGGAATTGGATTACGCCAACCAGCGATTCGCCGATTTGAAGGCGGACCTCGCGGCACAGGACCAAACGTTGGAGCGGCTCCGCCGCGAACGGCTCTCTCTGACCGAGCAGCTGCGCACCGGCAGCGATGAATTCGCAGTGCGGCAACTCGAACTGAACTCGGCCGTCGATCAATCCGCCGTGACCGAACAGGAGCTGCATCACCTCGAAGCGAGCCTAGCCGCATCGGCTGAAGAGTTGCTGGCGACCGAGCAACAGTTCCAACACCTCGAACAACAAAAGGCGTCCAACCAACTTGAGCTGGTGAAACAGGCCGAGCAATTGGAGTCGCTCCGCGCCACGGTTCATCGTTTGGCCGATGAGCTTCAACAGCGGATGGCGCAGCACGACGAAGCCGATCGGCGCAGCACGGCTTCCTTCGCCAAACGCCAACAACTGACGCTGCACATCCTGAACGCGCGCGCCACGCGCGACGAACAGTTGCTGGCCGCCGAACACGTCGCCAACGAAGCCTTCGCGCTGCAATCGGCCAAGCTGGCGCTGCGAGTCGAGCGAAGCCAGCTCGTCGAACAAGAACTCGATCTGCGCAAGGAACGGCGCGATCTGGCCGAGCGTCGCCACGCCGATGAGATTCGCGTGCGCGACATGAAACATGCGCTGACCACGCTCGATGAACGGCTCGACGAGGAGTACCAACTCAAGCTGGCCGATGTTGTCGCGTCGGGCGCATCGGCGCATCGGCTGCTGCTGGAAGAACGCGGGGCGAAGGTTGAGGGTCGAGGGGTGAAGGTCAAGCCTGAAGCCGTGTGGCTGGGGTCGGAGTCTTCGACGCCCCCAGCAGAACCGGTGACATCATTGCCCAAGAACTGGGGGCTCGAAGACTCGACCCCAGCCACACCTCAATCCTCCACCCTCCACCCTCAACCTTCCTTCACCGATCTCCGTCCGGAACTTGAAGCCCGCGTCAATCGGCTGCGCAAGCAGCTCAAGTTGATGGGCAACGTCAACACCGACAGCCTGCGCGATCTTGAGATGTTGGAGAACCGGTTCGAGCAACTGTCGGCGCAGTTGCAGGATCTCGTCGAAGCGAAGAACACGCTCGAAGACATCATTCGCAAGATCAACTTGGAGTCGCGCCGCCTGTTCGCCGAGACCTTCGAGACGATCCGCACCAACTTCCAACAGCTCTTCCGCCAGGTGTTCGGCGGTGGTGAGGGAGACATCGTGTTGGAAGACCCGAACGATGTGCTCGACTGCGGCATCGACATCGCCGCCCGTCCTCCCGGCAAGGAACTGCGCAGCATTTCGTTGCTGAGCGGTGGCGAAAAGACGATGACGGCCATCGCACTCATCATGGCCATCTTTCAAAGCAAGCCCAGCCCGTTCTGCATTCTGGATGAGGTGGACGCGGCTCTCGACGAAGCCAACGTCGAACGATTCACCGCTGTTGTGAAGGCCTTCCAGCAATCGACGCAGTTCATTGTCATCACGCACCACAAGCGAACGATGACGGTCGCCGATGTTCTGTACGGAGTGACGATGGAAGAATCGGGCGTCTCCAAACGGATGAGCGTCCGCTTTGAAGATGTCTCTGACGACGGTCACATCCGCACGCCGAACCAGCCCGTGGCGGCGTGAAGATCGGTGCGAAAGCCCGCTCCAAAATGTGTGGCTGAGGTCGGCGCTTCGCCGCCCCCAGAGGGCAGCGGATGCCATTTCACTGGGGGCGACGAAGCGCCGACCCCAGCCACACCACACCAATTCGTCCTACTGTCGACCATCTCCTTCACACCACAGACGCACTCGGTCGAGGTACAGGTAGACAACCGGCGTCGTGTAGAGCGTGAGCATCTGGCTGAAGATCAGGCCACCAACAATGGCGATGCCGAGTGGTTGTCGGAGTTCGGCTCCCTCGCCCATGCCGAGTGCGAGCGGGAGGCCACCGAGCAACGCGGCGAGCGTCGTCATGGTGATCGGTCGGAATCGCAAAAGGCAGGCTTTGAAGATCGCTTCTTCGGGCGAGAGGCCGTCACGGCGTTCGGCTTCCAGCGCGAAGTCGATCATCATGATCGCGTTCTTCTTCACGATGCCGATCAGCAGCAGGATGCCGATCAACGCCATCACGTTCAGTTCGATGCGGCAGACGAGCAGCGCGAGCAACGCACCGACTCCCGCCGACGGCAGTGTTGAGAGAATCGTCAGCGGGTGGATGTAGCTCTCGTACAAGACGCCCAGCACGATGTAGACCGCGACGAGTGCCGCCAGAATCAGCAGCGGTTGGCTGCGCAACGAGTCTTGAAACGCTTGGGCCGTTCCCTGGAACTTGCCTTGAATGCTTTGTGGCAAACCGAGTTCTCGCGCGGCCTGTTCGATCCTCGGAACGACATCGCCGAGCGATGTGCCCGGTGCGAGATTGAACGAGATCGTCACCGACGGGAACTGTCCCGAGTGATTGGCCGTCAGTGCCGTGTTGGTTGAGGTCTGACGGAACAGCGTGGTGAGCGGCACCTGCGCGTCGTTGCGTCCCTTCACGAAAATGTGCCGGATCGCATCGGGCGTTTGCGAGAAATCCGGCTCGACCTGCATCACCACGCGGTACTGATTGAGCGACTTGTACATCGTCGAGACCGGTCGCTGGCCGAAGGCGTCGTAAAGCGTGTTGTCGATCGTGGCGATGCTGATCCCCAGCCGAGCTGCCGTGTCGCGGTCGATGTTGAGCCGTGTCTGCAAGCCGCGCGTCTGCTGATCCGAGTTCACATCGACCAAGCCCGGCACCTTGCGCATCGCGGCCAGCAGCTTAACGCTCCACTCGGTCAGCTCGCTCAGGCTGTCGCCGCGCAACGTATACTGGTACTGGGCGCTGGAGGCTCGCCCTCCGACCCGCAAGTCTTGCGTCGCCTGCATGACGAGGCTGGCTCCCGGAATCGTCGATGTCCTTTTGCGAATGCGGGCGATCACTTCATCGGCCCTCAGTTTGCGTTCCTTCAGCGGCTTGAGTGAGATGAACATGCGGGCGGAGTTCGACGCACCGCCCGCACTCGTCTGCCCTCCGATGAACGAGATCATGCTCTCCACGGCGAGGTCTTCTTTGACAACCATCGTGAACTGTTCCAGCAACCGCGACATCGACTGGAATGACGTGTCCTGATCGGCTTGCAGGCTGCCGCTCAAGCGCCCGGTGTCCTGCTGCGGGAAGAAGCCCTTCGGCACGATCACGTACAAATAAACCGTGAGGCCAATCGTCGAGAGCGTGACGAATAGCGTGAGGCGCTGATGACGCAGGACTCGCCGCAAAGTTACTTCGTAGAGGTGCAGGACTCGCTCGAAGACCCATTCGCTGGAGAGGAAGAAGCGGCCATGTGTTGGCCCTTCAAGGTAGCCCTGTCGCTCCGCGACAGGAGGCGTGATCGCATGAGGGCGCCGGAATCTGAACCAACCACTTATGCTCCATCGCGCTGCCTGTCGCGGAGCGACAGGGCTACCTTGAGTTGCAGGCAAAGCCTGCTTCAACAGCACCGCGCACATCATCGGCGTCGCGGTCAGTGAAACCAGCAGCGACAGTCCGATCGCCACCGACAATGTGACGGCGAACTCGCGAAACAACCGCCCGACGATCCCGCCCATCAGCAGGATCGGGATGAAGACCGCCACCAGCGACACACTGATCGACAGCACGGTGAACCCGATCTCACGCGCGCCTAGCAGAGACGCTTCGAGCGGCGACATTCCCGCTTCGAGGTGTCGTATGATGTTCTCGATCACGACGATGGCGTCGTCCACGACAAAGCCAGTCGCGATGGTCAGCGCCATCAGCGAGAGATTGTCGAGGCTGTATCCAGCCAGATACATCGCGCCGAACGTCCCGATCAGCGAGACGGGGACCGCCACACTGGGGATGAACGTCGCGCGCATGTCTCGCAGAAACATGAAGACGACGAGGATCACCAGGCCGACCGAGATCAGCAGCGTGAATTGAATCTCATAGAGCGACGCGCGAATTGTTCCCGTCCGGTCCATCGCCACCTTCAGCTCCATCGCGGCGGGGATTTGAGCGTCCAGTTGAGGCAGCAGCGCACGGATTTGATCGACCGTGGCGATGATGTTCGCGCCGGGTTGTCGCGAGACCACGACCGTGATCGCGGGCTTGCCGTCGGAGAGACCAAACGTGCGAACGTCTTCGACCGAGTCCGTCACCGTCGCGATGTCCTTCAGCCGGATCGCGGCCCCGTTGCGATAGCTGACGATGAGCGATTCGTATTCGGGCGCGGTCAACAGTTGGTCGGTGGCGGTGATCGACCACGATTGAGACTCATTGCTGATCTGTCCTTTCGGACGATTGGCATTCGCCGCGCCGAGCGTCGCGCGG
The DNA here is from genome assembly GCA_043749505.1 of Schlesneria sp. Taxonomy (GTDB): domain Bacteria; phylum Planctomycetota; class Planctomycetia; order Planctomycetales; family Planctomycetaceae; genus Schlesneria. The sequence continues at coordinate 26,826 of JAYVDI010000395.1, forward strand.
ATGTCTTCGAGTCCGATGCCGAAGTGATTCAGCACGGTCGGATTCAGATCGACTCGCACCGCCGGGGGCGAGCCACCGCCGACGGAGACTTGCCCGACGCCCGGCACTTGAGCCAGCCGCTGTTGCAGGATCGTGGCGGCCGCGTCGTACATCTGCCGCTTGGTGTGAATGGCCGAGGTCAGCGCGAGGATCATGATCGGCGAATCGGCCGGGTTGACCTTGCGGTACGACGGGTTGTTCGGCAGGTTCACGGGAAGCTGTCCTCGCGCCGAATTGATCGCCGCTTGAACATCGCGCGCGGCGGCATTGATGTCTCGGTCGAGTTCAAACTGCATCGTGATCGAAGTCGAACCGAGCGAGCTGGACGAGGTCATCTCGGCGATCCCCGCGATCCGTCCGAACTGCCGCTCCAGCGGAGTCGCCACGGCGGAGGCCATCGTTTCGGGACTGGCTCCCGGCAGATTGGCACTCACTTGGATCGTCGGGAAATCAACCTGCGGCAACGGCGAAACCGGCAACAACCCGTAACCAAGTCCTCCCGCCAACGTGATCGCGACGACGAGCAACGTCGTCCCGACCGGTCGATGAATGAAGGGCGTAGAGAGGCTCATGTGGTTTGGGTTGGTTGAGGTTGAGTGAGTGAGGTTCAGTGGGATGAGGTCGTTGGTTTGCGGTTCGATGGCTGATTGCGGTGACCGATGAAATCAGTGCAAATTGAAGAGTGCAGAGTCCGAAGTGCAAAGTGTTTTTGATTTGCCTTTATCCCGAAGGGATTGCGTCTCGTAGCCCAGGGTTGCCCGCGAATGCGGGCTACCCTGGGATGGTCAGTGCATCCCCGCCCTACCCTGAAAGGGTTGTGTCATGACAGGCATCTCATGGCGGAACCCCTTCGGGGTACAACCATGTTGATATTCAACCCAGGGTTGCTCGCTGCGCGAGCAACCCTGGGCTATGTGACGGAACTCCTTCGGAGTAAACGCAAACGCTCCCGTCCCGCAAACCGGGAACGACAGAACACGCAAAAAACTCCGGATCGCAGGTCTTCCACACTTTGCACTTCTCACTTTGCACTCGCCTCCTTCCCCGACACCGTCATCCCCAGCCTCGCCCCGATCCGGTCAAACCACAGATAGATCACCGGCGTGGTGTAGAGCGTCAGCAACTGGCTGAAGATCAGGCCGCCGATGATCGTGATGCCGAGCGGGCGGCGCAGTTCCGAGCCGACGCCCGTCCCGATCGCGAGCGGCACGGCTCCGAGCAGCGCGGCCATCGTGGTCATCATGATCGGTCGGAAACGGAGCAGGCAGGCGGCGAAGATCGCTTCGCGCGGAGATTGGCCCTGGTGGCGCTGAGCCTCCAGCGCGAAGTCGATCATCATGATCGCGTTCTTCTTCACGATGCCGATCAGCAGGATGATGCCGATGATGGCGATGATGTCGAGGTCGTTGCCCGAGAGCATCAGCGCCAGCAGCGCGCCGACGCCCGCCGAGGGCAGCGTCGAGAGGATCGTCACCGGGTGGAGGTAGCTCTCGTAGAGCACGCCCAGCACGATGTACATGGTGACGATCGCGGCGAGGATCAATATCAACGTGTGCGTGAGCGAGGACTGGAAGGCGAGCGCCGCGCCCTGGAAGCGCGTCTGCACGCTCGCCGGCAGGCCGATCTCGACGCCGGCGGCGCGGATCTTCTCCACCGCGTCGCCCAGTGACGCC
>JAYVDI010000396.1:0-9958 GCA_043749505.1 Schlesneria sp.
CTGCCGCCATCGTCTTCCTCCTCCTTGAGTCCGAACAACTCAGGAAGATTACAGCAACCTCAACGAAGCACTGAAGACCAATCACGAAAATGCTCTAGAATTGGGGTTGGTGGCACGTCGGAATTCCGGTCATGGAATGACCGGCCTACGTAGCTCAGCCATTCCATGACTGAGATTCTCGATCGGCAAGCAACCCCAAAACGGAGAGATGACAAGGCACTAGAGTGTCCTCGACACGTTCTCGGTCAGTCCGGTTCAGTTCTTCGACTTCACCGGGCGGAACGGGTAGACCCACGACAGCAGCGGGTGAACGTAGCGGGTTTGCACCCAGACCTTGCCTTGCCCGGAGAAGCGACAGACGAGGCCCTCACCGCCGAACAGGAAGTTTTTAATCGTCTTCGTCGGACGGGAGCCGGGCAGGACGACCACCTTGTAATCCAGCGTGTCTTCAAACGCGACGATGTAGCCGGTATCGACGACGTATTCATCGGCGACATCGATTTCCAAGATGGCTCCGAACGAGTTGAAGAAGAGATCGCCCGTGCCGTGCGCCTTCAGCAGGACGAGTCCTTGCCCGCTGAAGAAGCCTTTCGCCCCTTGCCACTTCGCCGACAACTCGACTCCCTCGGAATGGGCGAGGAACGCGCCGCGCTGCAGATAGATTGAGTTGTTGTCCAGCTCGTAGTACATCATGTCGCCGGGGATTCCGGGTGCGAACAGCACTTCGCCCGGTTCGGTCTCCGCAGTGAACGTGTTTACGATCAAGCTCTCCCCCGCGAACATTCGACCGAGAGCCTTCTTCCAGCCCCCCTTCAGCCCCGCCTTCATTTTCAGCGAGGGAGTCATCGACGCCATCGCGGCCGGTTCGGAATAAACGGTCTCGCCTGGCTGCATCCGCACCGTGACAATCGCGAAGTCGGGACGCTGGGAAATCTCGAAGTCGAGTTGGCTCATGCTGACCTTCCGCTGAACTTGATGTGATCGAAACGATGTGTCCGACAGAAGTGGTGAGCCGGGCGGCGTCAGCCCTCGGACTCTTGCGATTTCAGCTAAGAATCCGGGGCCTGACGGCGCCCGGCTCACCTGATTTCGACTTTTGTCGGAGATAATGGAAATGAGTTGAGGTTAAAGAGTGAGTTGAGCAGCTTGTTCGTTTCACCGCGTGAGCAATGCCGCCCTCAAACGTTGCTCGATCACTCGTCAGCGTGCCTTGAGTTTCGGGCCGATCAGCTTGCCGAAGTTGGGCGGGTTGTGACTCTGGCAGTACAGCTTTCCTTGGCCTTTGAACTTGCAGACCAGCCCTTCGCCGCCGAGGAAGCTCCCGATCAAGCTGCGTCCCGCTTTGACGATGCGGAACTGGAGCGTGTCCTCGAACGCCACGATGTGGCCGGTATCGACGATGTATTCGCCATCCACATCCACTTCGTAGATCGCACCGAAGCTGCTCAGGAAGACCGATCCCTGGCCGCTGCACTTCACCCAGAAGAGACCCTCACCGCTGAAGATCGCTTTGCCGAAGCCCTGCCAAGTGGCATCGATGGAAATCCCCGTTTCGCTGGCCAGCCAACTCGAACCCTGCACCACGAGGTTGCCGCCACGCAGATCGTGATGCACGACATCACCCAGCATCGTTGGGCCGATGATGAGCGTTTGGTCGGGAGCGTGCGCGGTGAAGTGGTTCAGGAAAAAATTCTCGCCCGCGAACATCCGCTTCAGTCCCTTGAGCAGCCCGCCGCTGCCTCCTTTTTTGCCGGAGGTCGTTTCGACGGCGATCCCAGTCGTCATGGCAATCATCGCGCCGACCTCACAGGTGATGGTTTCGTTGGCACTGAGCGACAGCTTGGCCACCGACGCGGCGGGGCGAGCCAGAATCTCGTACTGCATGAGACGGACCTCTCAAGGGGGAGACAATCGGATCGAATCGTTTAACCGCGTGGCCCACGCGATTAACAGCCGGTTGAAAATCATCTGTAGGTTGGGACCAGCTCGCTTCGAGCGCCGGCCCACCAAGAACAGTCTCTATGTTTGATGGTGGGCCGGCGCGGCGAAGCGCCGCTGGTCCCACCCTACGGTCCTTTTTCAACAGGCGGTTAAACGAAGAGGTCATCAAATATGAGCATTCATCCACGCCGTCAGTCCGGTGAAGTTGCGGGACTGCATGTAGATTCGGCCGGGGCCGCGTACTTTGGTGACGAGACCCTCACCGCCAAAGAAACTCGAAAAGATGCCGCCGGCCATGCCGACGCGGATGTTGATCGTTGGCTCATACGCGACGAGATGCCCGGTATCGACGATGTACTCGTCCGTGATTTCTTTCACGAAAATGCCGCCGTAGCCCGAGAACCAGACGCGGCCGTTGCCCTTCACCTTCAGTCGGAACAGGCCCTCACCCCCGATGAAGCTGGCTAGTCCGGCCCAACCGAGTCCCAATGACACCCCCGGCTCACACGCCAAGAATGCACCGGGTTGCAGGAAGAGCGTGTTTCCTTTGAGTTCGATCGACTCGATGTCACCGGGCAATCCTTGTGTCAGGACAAGTTCGGCCGGCACTTTTGAAGAGAACTCGTTCACGAAGAGTGACTCACCGCCAAAAATCCGTTTCAGCACGGCACCGAAGACACCGCCGCTCCAGCGGGTTCGCATTTCGACGGTCGCACTCATGCTGGCCATCGCGTCGGCTTCGGCGATGATTCGATCGCCCGGTTGCAACTGAACCAGAATATTGGCAAACGACGGACGGTTTCGCGTGATGGCTTCCATCAGTGGTCCTTTGCAACGAAAAGTGGGCCAGCCGGTGAAGTAGGCCGAGTACCGAAGAACAGGGAAAACAGGATCGTGAACGCGAGCGAGAAGGCCGTGACCGGAGCGGTCGTCAGTTGTCATCCTGCAACTGTTTGAGGTGCTGCTGCACATCGTCCCAGTCGATGTCGAGCGGACGATATTCCTGTGCTCCTAGCTTCGCAAGCGCACCGCGCACCGTGGCGATCCGAGCTTCGTGTTCGGGATGTGTACTCAACCATCTCATCGCGGCAGGCAGGTCGTTCCCTTCGTCTTTGAGCATCTCGAAGAAGCCCGCCAATTCCAACGGGTCGATGGCCGCCGCGTGAAGCAGTTGCACTCCGACGATGTCGGCCTCGGTTTCCAATTCGCGGCTATAGCTCGTCAGCGCGGCCGACTTTCCCAGCTCGACACCGATCGCCACCAGACCACCCACGTCACCGATGAGCAGTTCGATCGCGACGACGACTCCGAGCGACTCGGTGATGCGTTGCAACCCGTGACGTTTGATGGCGTGAGCCATCTCGTGGCTGAGAACTCCGGCCACTTGCTCCGCCGTTTTGGCTTTCTTCAACAGTCCGGTGTAAACGACCATCTTGCCTCCAGGGAGACAAAACGCATTGACCTCGGGCGAGTCCAGCACGCGTACTTCAAACGTCAGGCCCTTCAATTCCGAATGCGGTTCCAAACGAGAGACCATTTCCTGAACAGCATTGACGATCACCTTGTCGGTGACGCGCGTCGCTTCGAGTTCCAATGACTCCAACGCCAGCTTGCCAATCTTGGTGTCAACGCTCACCGGAACGGCGACGATCGACGCCTTGGCGATCGCGATCAAGGCGTAGTAGCCGCCGATCAGGCACAACACGCTGAGAACCGCCATCATGCACAGCCACATCTGCCAGCGAATACCCTCCACGCGACGCAGGCTGCGCACCGCTGAAAACTGTTCGGCCAGTTCGCCTCCCGACTCTAAATCGAGAGCGGCGGGGAAGCGGACGTCTTCGCAGAAGAGGGTCAGTTTGCGATCGGTCGTTCGACAGAAGACCATCCGTCCGGTGGCACCGCCGATATCGAGCTGACACTCGCGATAGAGAATTCCAAATCGTTGACCGGTCGAAGTGAGGGCCACCATGCCGCTGGCACTCAGCTCGATGGTCGCACTCGCGCGGCCGCCTTCGATCTCGTCGCTGAAAACGCCCCCTTCAAATTCCGATGGACCGTACATTTCAATCTCCCGCAGGGCCGATCAAGGTTCTCGTGCCGCGCCGCTCGTTTCGCGGTGCTGCGTTCGTATGCTACGTTCCGGTTGCTCACTCTTCACGCCCGCGCGGGCCGAGTCGGAAAGTTACTGACATGCTTGCTCGAATTCTCGAACCCGAAGTGATGGACACGGCCGCCGAAGCACACGACTACAACAGCATGGATCACACCGCCGTGAACCGCGTGTTCGTGGATGACCTGCTCACTTCAGCCGCGTCAGTTTCCAGCGGCTCGTCGGGAACGTGGCAGATTTTCGACGCCGGGACCGGGACGGCGCTGATTCCTCTGGAGCTGATGAGCCGCTCGCTCGCCGCCACCATCACGGCGAGCGACCTTGCCGAGCAAATGCTGATCGTCGCGCGGGCCAATGTTCAAGCGGCCGGATTGACGGACTCGATAAAACTCACGTCGAGTGACTGCAAGCAACTGCCGGAGGATGACGCGACCTATGACATTGTCATGTCGAACAGCATCGTGCATCACATTCCCGAGCCGCTAACGGTGGTTCGCGAACTGTGGCGAGTCCTCAAACCAGGTGGCCTGCTGTTCGTGCGTGATCTGATGCGTCCGGATGACCTCGCCACGCTTGATCAGTTGGTGCGAGCCTACGCGGGCGATGCGAACGCGCACCAACAGCAGATGTTTCGAGACTCGCTTCACGCCGCGCTGACGGTTGGAGAAGTGCGCGACTTGCTGACAAGAGTCGGCATCAGCCCGGACGCCGTTTGCGCGACAAGTGATCGCCACTGGACGGTCGCCCTACGAAAGGAGATTGCCTACGCCACGCGGTTAACAGACAGCCGCCATATCTTCGAGTCGTTCGTGGATGGTTGCCATTCGCGCGAGGTGCGCTTCGTCTGACAACACCGGGGTGAGTCCGTTCGTCCCCAAGTCCGCTGGAAAATCGACCCAACTGCGGCAACCCGCAAAGTGTGGGGACTGAGGAACTCGTAGCGGTTCGACTCGACGATGGACGCGGACGAGCAGCGCGAACAGGCCGGGCGTCCGATAGTGAAACCGATCGTGCAGCGTTTGCTCGGACCAGATGTGCAGGCCGTGCAGTCGTGGTAGCAACGTCTCCTCACGAAGCTCGATGACCTCTTCGACAACGGCGTAGTTGCGGAGTACCAACATTCCGGCAGCCGTTTCCGTTGCGCGCCATTCGTCCAGCGACGATTGGGCTTCGGGGGCGAGGACTCCCGGCTGCTGATGGAACTCCGTCGGGAAGAGCCAGAACTCGCGATGCTCGACACGAAAACCATCGCGGCCCTCGTGAATGCCTCCTTTGCGCAGGATCAAACTCTGGCGACCCGAGTCGAGGGCTGCACAGACGACGCCCCACTCTTTGAACGCGAAACGACTGGACGATTGCAACGGATGCTCCTGCGAACGAGTTGGCTGGACGTGGGGACTTCAATACTAGGCACGCTTCCGTAAATCAGCCGCAGGACGCTAGCCCCGGTTGTATTGTCGAGAACCGGGGCTAGCGCCGCGCGGCTAATTTGTTTTACGGGACAAAGCCTAACCCGCAACGTGAGCGAGGGCGTCGGGACATTCAGCGTGCGATGCCCTCGTTCACGCTGCGGGTTGGTGTTCAGGCCACGACTACGATCTTGAGCCTCTTGCGGAAAGAACCTATACCTCGCCCGCGCGGCTGCGACGATGGGACAGTTATTTCTCGAACAGTTCATAGCGGGCGGCTGCATTTCTGAGGTGGATCATGCGACTGGTACTTGGATGTCTGTGCTCGGCCATACTGGCGAGCCTGTTTACCGTCTGGCTGCTGAACGCGGACGGAGGTTCGTCGGTTGTGGCACAAGAGCGAGGGACCAACCCTATTGCGGTCCCGCCGGTTGATCGTATTCGGTCACTCGCCGCACGGGCTTTCGACCAGGACGGGCTGACTCCGGAGGAAGCGATCAACATCGCGGTCTACGAGACGACCAATCGGAGTGTCGTCAACATCACGGCCAAATCGGTGAAGACCGAGCGGCTGATCATGGTCGAACAATCGGAAGGCTCGGGGTCGGGGTCGATCATTGATCTGGATGGCCACATCCTGACGAATCATCACGTCGTCGCGGGTGCGAAAGAGATCGCGGTCTCACTGTTCAACGGTAAGACTTACGATGCGACTCTCGTGGGAGCCGATCCGCTCAACGATGTCGCGGTGATTCGTATCGAAGCTCCGGAAGACGAACTGTTTCCGGTGATGCTCGGCGACTCGCGTCCATTGAAAGTGGGGATGCGCGTGTATGCACTCGGCAACCCGTTCGGTCTGGAGCGAACGCTCACGACGGGGATCATCTCCAGTTTGAACAGGTCGTTGCAGATTCATGGCAACTGGAAGATCAAGTCGATCATTCAGATCGACGCGGCGATCAATCCCGGCAGTTCGGGTGGTCCATTGCTGGATGCTCATGGTCGGTTGATTGGGATCAACACGGCGATCGCCACGACCTCGGGGCAAAGCTCGGGTGTTGGGTTCGCGATTCCAGTCAGCATGGTGTCGCGTGTCGTTCCGCAGTTGCTGAAGCACGGCCGAGTCATCCGGCCGGAGAGTGGCATCGAGAAGGTCTATCAAACCGAGAAGGGTTTGCTGGTCGCGGAGGTCCGCGCGAATGGTCCCGCTGAGAAGGCGGGGCTGCGCGGTCCGAAGATGACGAAACAACGTCGCGGGCCGTTCACGGTCACGCGACCGGATCGGACTGCGGCGGACCTGATCGTCGGCATCGATGACCAGAAAATCGTGACGGCCGAAGACTTCCTTAGTTACATTGAGGCCAAACGCCCCGGTGATGAGATCATGTTGACCGTCGTCCGCGATGGCCGTCGGTTGCAGGTGGGACTGGTCCTCGCCAGCTCCGATCAGCTCGACCGGACTGAGTGACCCGTCCCGGCTAAGTACCCGTCCAAAAACAATGTCGTCTTTCGCTCCGCGAAAGAACGCCCTTTCGCGGAGCGAAAGGCGACAAACGACGGAGTTGTTCTTGGACTGGTTCTGAGGAGTCGATCCCATGAACTTCAACCCGGTGCAAATCGCAGTCACGGGTATCGCGGTGGTGCTGCTGATGTCGCCACTGTTGTTGTGGGCGTATCAAGCGGGACGCGGTGCGAGTTCCACAGGCAAGTCGGATCGCTTCAATCGAGTGATCGCCGAAATCCACCTCAACGATACGTGGTGGCAGGCGGAGTTCGATGTGGATGATGGGAACTCCGCGCCGCTCGTCATGCGGTTGCATCTGCGGCAAGTCGGCGCTCGGGTGTTCGGCGAGGCACAATCGATGGTGGGAGCCAGGCACTGCTTCGAGGGCGTGATTCACGGTCGGCAGCTCTGCTATGTCTCGCTCGACGATACTCAGCGCACCGAATGGCCGGGTGCGGTGCTGGCTGAAGTGCAGCCGGGAGAAACACGAATCGTGGGGATTCGTACCCGTTGGGCGGAGCCTCAGCAGGCGATGCTCCTGCGCAAGGTGACGTTTACTCGACTGAACAGTGTCGATTCGGCGATGAAACCGAACGTCAACTCGTGAGTGAATGGCCGTCAATCGGCCGACACACTGCTCCCCGTGCCAAACTCTCGCTCGGGGCGTCAGCGCATGTTGCCAGAACGCGGCCTGCTCCACGTTGTCGTGGCGATTCGGCAACATCTCTCGGTCTCACGCCCTGTTGAGCCAAGTCGGATTGCAACGGTTCTGATTTTCGTACGGGTTGAGGCAGCCACCCGCTACCTGCGGCTGGGCCTCACAATCCCTGCGACCACTACGACCGGGCCGACTTGCCGGTTCGAGCCTGCATCGTGGAAAAGTTTGCCGAAGTCAGAACGCGGTTTGCTGGATGTGATCTCCGCGTGGCACTCATCGAGCACCGTGATCCCACTTTCTGATCGAATTCGCCAGCGATCAAACCGACTGTGGGACATCACTCGTTTTCGAGAGCACTTCAGTTTTCTTCATCACAAGTTAGGAAGGACGACACATGTTTGGACCAAAACCGAAGAAGGCCGAGTCGAAGGCTGCCCCGGCACTGCTGGCTCAGATGAATTTCAAATCCACACCACAGGTCGATGAAGAATCCAACAAAGAGGAGCAGTCGAGCATGCCAAACGTCATCGGAAAAGGGACCGTCATCGACGGCAACATCATCGCCGAGGGTGACTTGGTTGTGGAGGGAGTCGTCCGGGGCGATGTCACCACCAAGACCTCGCTGATCGTCGGTCAGTCGTGCATCATCGAAGGCAACATTCTGGCTCAGCACGCCGAAGTGGCCGGACGTGTTAAAGGGACGGTTCAAGCCTTGGGCCTGCTGGTCATCAAGTCCTCGAGCATCATCGACGGCGATGTGTTGACCAAGAATCTCAATGTCGAATCGGGTTCGACCTTCAACGGTCGGTTCACGGTGGGTTCGGTCACCAGCACAGAGCCAAAGGCCGTCAAGCGACCGGAAGCCCCCGCAGTCGAACACACGGAAGTCCGTCGTTCGGCTCCGGCCGCCGCACCGAGCCTCGCCAAGGTTTGATTGGAATCATCAGAGCGTATTTCAAAACTAGCCCGCCGCGCAAGCAAGGGCTTCATCGTCATTGAATGTCCAGCCCTCGCTTGCGCGGCGGGCTAGTTTTTCGAGGCAAAACGGGTTTTGAAACTGCCTCTAGGTATCTGGTCGGATGTTGCAAAGAGTGAGAAAGCGAAGACTGGGGCCAGCAATGTGCCATTCCCAGACACACGGGCGAGAGGGTCAATTGTGAATGAAGTCCTCAACCAATTCCGGAAGCGGGTGGGCGTGCTGCGCAGACGCAGCGGTAGCCTGTCTTCAGCGCTGCGAGATGCGTCTCGCGGACTGACCGAAAACGGGCGAGTCGCTTCGACGAAAATGATTGAAGAGCTGTGGCAGTTCCGTCACGACTTCCGCGAACTTCGGTCGTCGTGGCCAGCCAACGAGGGACGTGAAGAGATCGATTCCAACTCGATCTCAACCGCCGATTCGCTGGTCGCGTTGGAACAGGAAGTCGAATGTCAGGTCTGTGTTCGCGGGGCGCTCGCAGTCCTGAATTGCTTGGACGCGATCCAGCCCACGGGGGATCGTGAGTTGCCGATGTGGCAGGGCTGTGTCTCTGAAGGCCGGGCCTTGCGAGATCAATTAGTGGCCAGTTCGCCAACGGAGGCAGCGGCGTGTGCGAAACGACTCTTGGCGAATGACCATCCGCTGCGAGCCATCGTGACACTGGTGGCTCAGCACGGTGAACTGAGCGACGAACGTTGGTTGGTCTTGAATGATGTCGTGGCCGAGTCCTACGGTCGCGATTTGGTGACGGCGATTGTCCGGCATCGGTTGGCGTTGCCATCGTCTGCCGAGGTTGCCGTCAGGGAACTTCGATTCGGTGAGGAACTGTCACCCTCGGTTTGGCAGTAGTTGCGATAATCACTGCCTGAACACGATCAGTTCGTGATGGGAATGAATCGGATCGGGGGCGTGGCTCCCGACTGGCCAACGATTTTGAAAGGACTATGGAATGAGTGCTCTCCGCTACAAAACACTGTTGTCGTATCTGCCGGGAATGGCCTCGGTCGTGAACACGTTTCAGTCTCCGGAGGTCCAGAACGCGGTCTACGAAAAGTTGATGGAAGCGCTGGAAGGCAAGCTGCAATTGGAAGGGATCGGGCCGATCGAGTTGGTCCTGCCGCCTCGCGAACGCAAGCGGTCACTTCCGCAGGCGGACCCGAATGAAGTCACACACGACTTGGTCGAAGGGGACAGTATTCACGGCGACAGCGCCCGGCTCGGCGTGTCAGGTTCGCGCGTCTTCTAACGATTGGATCGTTACTAGGTAGCAGGCACATTCCATGTGCCGTCCGCAAATTGCAGGTCACGGCACATGGAATGTGCCTACTACTTTCTAAAGTCAGTGCCATTGGGCGTC
>JAYVDI010000397.1:0-9338 GCA_043749505.1 Schlesneria sp.
TTGCGGCTCGGCAGGAGCCTCGCCCTCCCGGCAATCGTTTTTCAACAGGCTGCTAACCCACCGCATCTTGAACCAAGCCCAATTCAAGGGCATTGTGTAGCGAGGAGGTTTGACAGTCATGCTGAAACGCGGCGTAGAAGTCACGGTGCGCGACGATCTCACCGTGCGTGAAGTCCTGACTCGCTATGCACCACGCGTGATGCCATTGCGAGGCGAGCCACTGGGAAATCGCGGTGGCTTTAGCGGCGCGGCGATCTGGCGCGTTGTGACCGCAGCGGGAGACTTCGCGCTGCGGCGTTGGCCTCGCCCCGGTCTGCCACGCGAGCGAATCGCGGGACTGCATCAACTGCTCGAACATCTGCGGCGCGAGGGGCTCACTTTCGTGGCCGTTCCCCTGGCAACGTCCGACGGCGCGACGGTCACTGCTGTCGCGGGGTCTCTCTGGCAGCTTGAACCGTGGCTGCCGGGTGTCGCCGATTTTCTGGCGAGACCGTCGAACGAACGTCTGTGCCGAGCGATGGCCGCGCTGGCACAGTGGCATCGCGCGGCGGAGCGTTTCGTTCCGGAAGCGGATGCGGCGACGTGGTTCTTCGGTCGCCCTGCCGCTCCGTCACCGGCGATCCTCGAACGATTGGCAATTCTCACGGCGGTTAATGCGGGGAAAGTCGCTGGCGTGTCACGCGCGTTGAGTGGTGAGATGTCGGGACTTGCGAGTGACTCCGCGATTCGAGACCTCGCGCGGCGTGTGTGGTCTCTTTTTCTACGAGGGCGAGATGTCCTCTCCACGGAGTTGCGTCTGATGCGTGAAACCACGTTTCGCGTGCAGCCGTGCCTGAGAGACATCTGGCACGATCACGTTTTGTTTGCGGGCGAGACTGTGACGGGGCTGATTGACCCGTCAGCCTGTCGTGTTGAAAACGTGGCCGCCGACCTCGCGCGGCTGATCGGCAGCCTGGTCGAGGACGATCGCCCCGCGTGGGACTTCGCGCTGGCCGAGTATCAACGATACCGGCCACTCACGGCGAGCGAGTTGGGACTGGTAACCGTTCTCGACCGGAGCGGCGTGCTCCTGAGTGGTTGGACCTGGTTGGAGTGGCTCTATGTGGATCGTCGCTCATTCCCGGATGCCGTGAGTGTCACGGGGCGATTGACCGAGATCGTGCGTCGCATGGAGCGGTTGGTTTAGACCGTAATGCGCACCAACTTTCGCCACGAATGGGACAGCTCGTTTAACCGCCAGCCGAAGGCGTGCGCGGATCAGGCTCGGACGAATGACACCGCTCTCCGCCACCGCGCACGCCTTTGTCTGGCGGTTAAACGAGGCCGCGAAAGTGAGTCTCATCCTCGGCGGATGGCTTCCATGGGAGACATGCGAACCGCCCAGTAGGCAGGGTAGAGCCCGCCGCTCATGCCGAGGGCGGTACTGAAGATCAGGCTGAACAGCAGGAGGCCTGGGCTGGCGAACAGGTGGACCTTGGTCGGAAAGGTCCAGTTCACGACTTGAACGACGAGGCAACCGCTCGCACAGCCGAGGACTCCGCCCATGATGCCAAGCAGCGCGCTTTCCCACGTGATGAGCCGCAGCACGTCCCACGACGACCAGCCGTTGGCTCGCAGCACGCCGAACTCGACCATTCGCTCGGCGACACTCATCAGCATCGTGTTGAGAATGCTGAGGAGCGCGATGATGACTCCGATCGCCGTCATCAGCCCGAGGAAGATGTCGAGGTCGCCGCTCAACTCACCGATCTTCTCGCCCCAGTCTTGAGCCGATCGAATTTCAACGGCCTCTTCCAACACAGCGGGAGCCTCAGCGTTGCGGCTCGCCGCATCGGCCGGCTTTTCTGAGTTGGCGGTCTTGTCGGAGCCTGCTGCCTTGTCGGCATTGGCAGGCGTCGATAGCAGCAGCTTCGCGGCGACACTCAGGAGGTCGAGCGAACCGGTTCCCGTCAGACCAGCCAGTCCGCCAGTGCGCCAAGTGTCCGTCTTGCGGCCTCGAAACAGCGTCTGCACCTGCTCGATGAGCTTCGCGTTGGGAACCGTTCCGTCGGGTTCGAAGTAAATCGACGTGACGAGGTTCTCCTCAAAGTTGCCGATCGTGCGCGCGGCCGCTCCGTCCAGCACGATCGCCACGTCGAGCAGCAACGAACCGCAGTGATAGATGCCGACGATGGTCAGGTCGTGTCCATCGACTCGCAGCGCATCGCCGACCTGCTTGTGCAGCGCGGTGGCAATCGACTGACTCACCACGCAATGCAAGGTGCCCCGATCTTCGAGATTGAGGAAACGCCCAGAGCGGATGTCATCGCGATAGACCGCCTCCTTTAGGGCGAGGGTTCGTTCGATGTCGATGCCAAACAGGAAGCGGGGTGGACTGAAGGTCGGCTTGCCCTCGACCAGTTGCGCCCGAACCCAGACCTCGGGCCGCACGACACCGATGCCCTTTTGTTGAGCGATCTCATCGGCCCACGACGCGGGAAGACGCGAGAAGAGCGGGATCGGCGCGCCGGGCTGCATCACCGCCAGACCTCGAATGCGTCCGAACGTCTGGTTGACGGTGTCGTCGATGCCGGAGGCGATCGAGAACAGACCGACCATGCCGGTGATGGCGACCGTCAAACCCAGCAACGCGAGCAGTGATCGAACGGGCCGACTGAGCAAGTTTTGAGCGGCAAAGCGGTACATCAACGGACGGGTCTCCCAATGTCATTTCGAGCGGGCGGCACGATAACAGTTGGAGGGTGGCGAGGCACTTCGAAAACCCAACCGACCGCTACTCGACCCCCGGCTTCACGTTCGGCCGACGGGTCGCTTCCCATTTTTGGCGGGCTTCTTCGACGAGATCGCGCAGTGAGGTATCGTCGTCATACAGATTCATGATCCCCAGCAACGCTGCTGCTGCTTGATCGGGTTCGTCATCCAATTGTCGTTGTGCGCGGTCGATCGCTTCGCGAATGAAGGCACGCTGGTAGGTGGCGCGTTGGTCACGGATCGAAGCCAAAAGTCGATCGACCGCGCGGACGGACGTGGCCTGTTTCTCATCGCTCGCGATCACCGCACGAAGCGATTCCAGCAGTTGTTTGGCTCCGGCCGCGTCGCCACTCTTCCAACGGATGCGAGCCATCTGCACGATGCGGTCGGCTTCGGAACGCGGTGTGACTCGTCCGGCAGTCCCACTGCCATTCGGATCGGTGTCGGCGGGCCACAGCCAAACCACGCCAAACAGGATCAGCATGAGCAGCCCGATCAGCACCCAGGTGTTGTTGAAGAACCGCTCCCAGATCGAGTTCGGTTCTTGATAGGCGATCTGAGCCTTCATGAAGTCGCGCATGAATGTCGCACCGATCGCACGTTGGGGCGCGATCGGCGCATCCACGCGCGTCTCGCTGTCGGGCGAGGACTCGGACACCACGACGGCCTGTTTCAACTCCATCTTGCGCAGGACTTCAGTCAGTCGTTTCGAGACCACGAACGCATCGGGCAGACGTTTCTCGGGATCCTTTTCGAGCAACTGACAAACGATGTCGTCAAGCCACGACGGAATCTCGGGAACGTAGTTGCGAGGCGGATCGAAGCGACCGAACCGCTGCTTCTGCATGATCTCGGCTGCGGTCCCGCCACAGAACGGCGGCTGGCCGACGAGCATCGTGTAGAGGACCGCTCCCAGCGCGTAGAGGTCGCTGCGGCGATCAGTGCGTCGCCCCTCCACTTGTTCGGGAGGCATGAACTCAGCAGTACCGATCACCGCGCCAGTCATAGTCAGGCGATCGGCCGCAAAGACTTGAGCGACGCCAAAGTCGGTCAGCTTCAGATTGCCGTCTTTGTCGAGCAGCAAGTTCGACGGCTTGAGATCGCGATGGACGACGCCCGAGTCATGCGCGTGCTTCAAACCCGCACACATCTGGATACCGAGCCGAATCGTCTCCTGCCACGAGATGCGCCGTTCGCGCCGCAGCCGCACGGTGAGCGTCTCTCCTTCAATGTATTCCATCGCGTAGAAGTAAGTCTCGTCGGTGTCTGTTCCCGCTTCAAACAGCTTGACGATGTGCGGGTTGTCCAGTTTGCGCATCGCTTCGATTTCGCGGTTGAACCGCAGGACGAAGCCCTCTTCCCGCGCGAGCGAGGCGGGCAACTCCTTGATCGCCGCGACCTGCCCCGTCTCACCGTGCTTGCCGAGATAGACGTTCCCCATACCCCCTGCCCCGATCTTGCGATCGATCAAATACGGTCCCAGTCGAGTTGGGTGCATCAGCGAAGGTGTCCAGGTGTGTAGAGGAGAGTTAGCCTTGAGAATCGGGGTCCACAACACTTCGTGCTGTCAGCGCCCGACATTTTGTTGTCCTTCGCTTTTCAAAGCCATGCAAACAAGGGAAGACAGCGAATGACAAAACGAACCACGCATGGCACCGATGACACTGAATAAAGAAGGAGGAGAGGAGGGTGCGTGGCCTTCATCTGATCTGTGCCATCCGTGAAATCGGTGTCATCCGTAGTTCTTATTGATCGCGGCTGTGTGCCCTCGCATCGAAGCTTCACGAAGCCGTCGGTGTTGGCTGCCAGTCAATCAGATGAAACTCGACGGTCTCGCGGCCTCGGAAACGGTTGATCGTCGGCTGGAAGCAGATTGAGATCGGGCCGTTCACGGCGGCGATCTCATCGGCCCATTCCCCTTTGCCGAACGCGATGCCGCGCATCGTGACGCCAAAGTGGCGGACTTGCAGTGACAGATGACGCTCGCCCTCGCCCATCTTCTTAGGAGCGCCAGCCAATTCGCAGTGCGACGCCACGAAGACCGGTCGCCGGTTCTGAGCACCGAACGGGCCGAGTAGCTCGAGTTCGTTGATCGACTTCACGGTGAGATCGGCCAGTCGGACTTCGGCATCGACAGATTGTTCCGCCGTTCCCGGCAGCACGTCGTGGTTGTCGGCCACGAATTGGCTGAAGGCGGTGCGAAACGGATCAATCCCGTCGGGCTGAATCTTCAATCCGGCAGCGGCATGGTGTCCGCCGAAGCTCACGAGCAGATGCCGACACGCCGTCAAACCGGCATGCAAATTGAAGCCCGCGAACGATCGGCAGCTTCCCTGCGCGAGACCGTTCACACCGTTCATCGCGATCATCACCGTCGGCTTCTGATAATGTTCGGCCACCCGGCTGGCGACGATCCCAATCACCCCCGCGTGCCAGTCGGGATGAGACAGCACCAACGCGCGGTCCCCGTCCCACTCAGGCTTTTCCGCGACGAGTTCCTTTGCCTGCTTGAGCATCCGCCGCTCGACGGTCTGCCGGTTCCGATTGAGTTCGTCGAGATACGTTGCCAGTGCGTTGGCTCGATCGACATCGCTGGTCGTGAGCAACTCGACTGCGAGCCGCGCCTGGCCAAGTCGCCCCGCCGCATTGATCCGCGGCGCGAGGGCGAACGACACGTCCTCAGCTTGCAGCGACGTGCGATCCGTCAACCCGGCAATGCGCAGTAGAGCCTTCAGTCCGGGGTTTGATCGCTCGACCAAGCTGGCCAGCCCGAAGTGAACGAGAATGCGGTTCTCATCAACCAGCGGCACCACATCGGCAATCGTTCCCATCGCAGCGAGGCCAATCGCGCTCAGTAAGAACTCGCGCATCTTCGGCGACGCCTTCTTGCCGTCACCCAGTCTCGCGCAGATCGCCCACGCCAGTTTGAAGGCGACGCCGACGCCACACAGTTCGCCGAAGGGATAACTTCCCGGCAGACGCGGGTGGACGAGGATCGTTGATTCGGGCAGCGTCTCATCGAACTGGTGGTGATCGGTGATGATCAACTCCAGCCCGATCTGCTTCGCGACCGCCGCCTCTTCACAACTCGTAATGCCGCAGTCCACGCTCACGACCAGCCGCGTCGGGTCTTCGGCGTGAAGCTGCCGCAGCGCGTCGCAGTTCAAACCGTAGCCCTCTTCGAGCCGACTGGGAATGTAGTAATCGACGTTCGCCCCGGTCAGTTGCAGGCAATGCCAGAGGAGACTCGTCGAAGTCACGCCGTCCACGTCGTAGTCGCCATACACGGTGACTCGTCGTCCCGCTTGCACGGCCGCGACGATCCGATCCGCTGCCAGCGACACGCCCGGCAAGGTCTCGGGATCGTGCAGGTCCGTCAACTTCTTGGCGAGGTACGCGGCCCCCGCTTCAGGCGTCGCAGCCCCTCGCGCCAAGATCACCTGCGCCAGAAACGGCGACACCCGCAGCTTCGCACTCATTTCCCGAACCCGCGCGACATCATGCGCCGCCACCCGCCAGACTCGATGCATCCCAGACTCCATTCGATAAGACTCGCCAAACCGCGAGGGATTACAACGCCGGGCCTGCACGAAGTCAAAGCGTGTGTCCCTTCGGTCCTGAGCCAGCCCCAACATCGCAATGTGTGGCCCAGGTCTCCGAACACTCGACCCCGGATGCTGTGACCCTTGGTGATTCCGGACAAGAGGAAAGTGGTTGGGACTGACTCCCACCCAATCATCGCGGTCGATTGCGCCAGGTGGACTCACGTAGCACATCGCGCTCGTAGATTTTCATCGCCTCGGTGGCAAGTCGCCGATCCTCGGACGACAGCGTTTGCAGTGCGGCAATGATCATCGCAGCGGATGCCACCGCAGCTTGAGCGTCTTTCCATCGCAGGTCCGAGTTCAAGTCGTAATCGGCATGGTTGCGTTCACCGCGAAGCTGGTTCAGTCGCGAGCCAGCCAATGCCAGCGGGACGTGGCCGCAGTTCCCCAGCCGCCGCCAGAGAAAGGCATGAGCGAGGTCGGCTCGAGGCGTGGCGAAGCCGAGTTCGCTCATCAATTCGCGAGCCACATGAAACGCCGCGTAATAGGCTCGACTGACTGCCGAGCGCCAGTCCGCTTCGGTCAGTCCTGTGGCATAATTCTTCGCCAGCCCGAGAAATTCGTCGCCGCGAATCATGACCGACTTTTCCGACAGGAGTTGGCGAACCGCGTGCCGTCAGGCTGCGGGTTCTTGGATTCCCACTGCAAAGCCGCAGCCTGACGGCACGCGGCTTGCCTGATTTCGACTTTTGTCGGTGATGTCATGGCACGGATTCCGTGGCCAGGCGAAAGATCGAAGTGAGGGGTGAGGGGCAGCATTCAAACAGGCGTTCATGCCACTTCCACTGCGTCGCCACCAATTGATCGACGCTGTCCACGGTGGACCGCACGACGATCGCGAGATGCCGATCCGAGCGGTCTTCCGGATCATCGTCGATCTCGACACGCACGAGATCGCCGGGAAACACAGCCCGAGTCATCGCAATCACGCGCGGCAGTTCCGAACGAACTCCGAGTTGCACAGCCAGCGCGTCGATTTCCGCCGAGACGCACGGCATGTTCGGAAGAGAAGTCGCCGACATCACAGGCTCCTGCTTCGGGGTCATGGGAGGGCGTGGGATACCATTTCTGACGGCTGTGGCCAAGTGGAATTCCAGCCCACAGACGCCAGCCACGCGCTTCCGCAGGTTTGACATCGAGGCTCCTGCTGTCTCTGGGCTTGCCCAGGGAGCAGCCGGGAATGCTCTGCCGAATCGTGGGACTGCCCGAGATCGTCCTAAGGCGAGCGGCAGAAATATAGCTTACCCATCAAAGCCTGACGCGCAAGCGAAGAGGCTTGGTATCCGAGACTTCGCTCGCGCGTCAGGCTTCAATCTGCGGTAAGGCAACTCATGCCGCTCGGCTAACAGCCTGTTGAATCACCCTGTAGGACGGGCACTCTTGCCCGTCTTTTCGCTTGAAAACCGACGGGCAAGAGTGCCCGTCCTACCTTTTTCAACAGGCTGCTAACAGGAGTACAAACCCGGCAAACGGCCAGTGGCCAACGCAAAGTCGTGATCGTCAATCGCTCACAAAAAAACCGATTGCTCGAAAGTAACCTGTCGCAATGAGCGATCCCTATTCGCAGGGGCGATCCGGTTCAACGATCTCAATTACAGAAGTCCCGCCACTGTTTCGGAGAATCCTCGGAGAAACGCTGCCTGACTCTCTCCCGAAATCAGCACTGTTTCTCCGAGGACTCCGAACAGTGGCACGCCTCACTGACGTTGGCACCGTCGGCCGAGGCCAACACCATCAACACCAATTGCTGAGACATCACGGACACATCTTTCCAAGCCATGACCGAACTCCTTCCAGAGGCCAGCCAGCTTGATCGAAATGTGTGACCTATGTCCCCGAACACCTGTGACCCATGTCCCCGGTCTATACAGAAGCAAGCTGGGCCACCCCGCCCGGCGGCGGTTAAGTGGCAGGCTCATCATTGCGTGGAGATGATGGTATGGCTGGGGTCGATGCTTCGTCGCCCCCAGCACGATGAACATTGAACTCCAAGACTGGGGCTCGAAGACTCGACCCCAGCCACCCCGCCGGTTTGCGATTGACTGCCTGCCGGACGGACTAAATCAAACGTAGTTCGTTTGGTGCCCCGTTTGAGGCAGGCAAGCCTTTGGTTCGGTGGGGATCCGTATGCGGTGAGCAGGTCGGCCCCGTGAGTCGTCCTCTTTCCGGCTGACTGGCGACCTGTGCCCACCTCGGTGATTTGACGTAAGTCGTCGAAATGAGGCGCGAAAACGACGGTTGGCGGCCTTCCAAACCATTTGGGAATAACGGACACTTATCCGTTTGGCCTTCCAAACCCTCTGGGAAGCTCGCTAACCAAAGTTGGCGGGCTTCCGAACCCTTTCAGAATCACGGCCACTTATCCGTCCGGCCATCCGAGAGGGTTTGGAAGCTCGCCAACCGTGGTGTTTGTTGATCTGAAGCCTCTCGGAAGGCCGCCAACCTTCGTTGGCGGCCTTCCGAAGTCATGTTTTTTCTTTGGCGACAAGCAGTTAGATCAAAGAGGCCATTTTCACGTTCCGAACACTTACGTCAAATGTTCGCTGATGTGCGCGGGTCTCCCGACCGCGCACAGTTTCAACCGAAGGTTTCCCGTAGCAAGAGGAGACCGACGGTCGGCCGGCTGTGCGGGGTCAAGAGACTCGCGCACAATGAAGAGCGGGGAGTTGTGTGGCCCGCTCTGAGTCCTCGAAGGACGTGGCAAGAACCTCAAGTGGCAATGACCAGGCACTTTCTAAAGCGTCAGAGTGTGCCAGCCCGCGAAGCCGGTCTCCGTGGAGCGATTCACTTCGCCTGAGAATGGCAGAACCGCCGCCCGTCGCGGAGCGACATTTGCCGGTAGCCGTGGGTTTCAACCTTCGGATGGCGATGACACGGGAATGAATCGACGCGGAGCGACGATTGAAGGCGGGGGTCATCGGCGCGAATGAAATTGGTCGCCGATCGCGCGGAGAGGATTCAATCGTCGCTCCGCGACGAGAT
>JAYVDI010000398.1:0-23392 GCA_043749505.1 Schlesneria sp.
CGCCAACGACCACTGGTTCCGCGGCATCAACCTCAAGTACGGCCCGGACGGTTCGGTCTACCTGATCGACTGGTACGACAAGAACGCCTGCCACCGCACGAACCCCGAGATCTGGGACCGCACGAACGGGCGGATTTACAACGTGAAGTACGAGGGACAAGGGGCGAGGGCTGAGGGACGAGGGACGGAAAAGACTCGCGCGGACCTTGTCAGTGATCCCTCCTCGCGTCGCGTAGCGACCGTGGTCCCCTCGCCCCCGTCTTCGGGGGAGAGGGCTAGGGTGAGGGGGCCGGGCGGCGCGAACGGCGTCAAACCCACTGACGATTCCAAAGCATCTCCCTCTTCAGGAACGTTGGCACAAGCCGAAGAAAGAACCCCTCACCCTAACCCTCTCCCCTCCAAGGCGAGGGGCGAGGGGACCAGAGAAGACCTCGCGACGCTGATCGATGCGGACCTCGTCGCCAAGCACCTGCATCCCAACGACTGGCACGTTCGGATGGCACGCCGCACGTTGCAAGAGCGAGCGGCGAATCAACAGCTCGACCCTGCGACACCCGCAGCGCTCGACAAGATCATTCGTGAGAACACTGACAGCAAGCGGCAACTGCGGGCGTTGTGGACGTTGCACGCTGTCGGCTTTCTCTCGGATGCACGACGCCTCCAATTGCTCGGCCACTCGAACGAACATGTGCGAGCATGGGTGGTCCAACTCGCATTGGAAAACGGCACGGCATCCGACGTGTTCCGTCAAAAAATGGTCGTGACGGCTCAAGGCGATGCCTCGGCGGTCGTTCGCCTTTATCTCGCCTCGGCGCTGCAACGGCTCCCCGTCGAACAACGCTGGGACTTGGCGGCGGCGTTGCTGACGCACGGCGAAGATGCCGAGGATCACAACCTGCCGCTCGTGATTTGGTACGGAGTCGAACCGCTCGTGGTGGCCGATCCCGCGAAGGCGATCGCGCTGGCGAAGGGTTCCAAGATGGAAAAGGTTTCGCGGTTCATCGTCCGTCGTGCGGCATCGACCAATGAAACGGTGAACGCAGTCGTTGAGTGGCTTGCTGGTGCGAGTGATGTTGGCCAACAGCAGATGCTGCTCGATGAGATGCGGCTCGCGCTGGAAGGGCGAGTTGGCGTGCCTCAGCCTGCGGCGTGGACGCCCGCGTATGACAAGCTGATCAAGAGCGACGATGGGGTGGTGCGCGAGAAGGCCGATCAACTGGCCGTGGCGTTCGGTGACAAGCGGATTCTGCCTCGCATGAGAGTCGTGCTCGCCGATGCCAAGCAATCGGTCGAGCAACGTCAGCGGGCACTCGATCTGCTCATAAAGGGCCGCGACACGGAGGCGGCTCCGGCGTTGCGGGCGGCCTTGACCGACACGACCCTGCGCGGCCCGGCTCTGCGCGCGCTGGCGGCCTTCGATGACGCGGCCACTTCGCCCGCGATCCTCGCGCTCTACGCGAAACTCAACGACGCCGAGAAGCGGGACGCGATCAACACGCTCGTCGCGCGACCCGGCTCGGCCAACAAGTTGTTCGACGCGATTGAGAAGGGGGACGTGCCTCGCACCGACGTGCATGCCTATCACGTCCAGCAGTTGCTCGGTTTCAAGGATGAAGCTCTCTCGAAACGCATCACGTCGGTCTGGGGCGAGATTCGAGCGACCGCGAAGGACAAGCTCGAACTGATCGCCAAGCAGAAGGCGACGCTGACCGCCGCGCGGCTGAAGTCGGCCGACCTGAGTAATGGTCGCCGCCTGTTCACGAAGACGTGTTCGGCCTGTCACATCCTGTTTGGCGAGGGGGGCAAGATCGGCCCCGACATCACCGGCTCCAACCGCGCGAACCTCGATTACGTCCTGGAGAACGTGCTCGATCCGTCGGCCATCGTCGGCAAGGACTACCGCATGACGGTCATCGCCACGACAGATGGCCGAATCGTCTCGGGCCTGATTCTGAAGGAGACTGACAGCGCGGTGACGATCCGCACGATCAACGACACGGTCGTCGTCGCGAAGACCGACATCGACGAACGCAAACTGTCCGAGTTGTCGCTGATGCCCGAGGGACAACTCAACCAACTGACGCCCGATGAGCAGCGCGACCTGATCGCCTACCTCGGCACACCGAATCAGGTGGCGATGCGAGGCCCGAAGGCTCCCATTGATCCGAAGACCAGCAAAGTCCCGGACGCTCTCGAAGGCGAGGCCATGAAAATCGTCGGCAAGACGGGCGGCAACGCGGCGGGCCAAAACATGGGCGGCTTCACGAAAGACCGCTGGTCCGGCAACGACCATCTCTGGTGGACCGGAGCCAAACCGAATGACAAACTCGAACTGGAACTCCCCGTTGCGAAAGACGGCACCTACGACATCGAACTCGTTCTCTGCATGGCCCGCGACTACGGCATCGTCCAAGTCCTGATCGATGGCGAACCTTTGGGCACTCCCATCGACTGCTTCAACGAACCCGATGTCATCACAACCGGCGTGCTGTCCCTTCCCGCGAAACCCCTCACTCGGGGCACCCATAAGCTCGGCTTCCAAATCGTCGGAGCCAACGCCAAGGCGGCGAAAGCCTTCATGGTGGGAGTGGACTATGTGCGGCTGATCGAAAAGAAGTGACGAGTGAACGTAGCCCTGTCGTTCCGCGACAGGAGGCGCGATCAACAGGGGACATCAAACTCACGATCCCTCTCGAATCAACAGCAAACGTCGCCCGTACGTTCA
The DNA here is from genome assembly GCA_043749505.1 of Schlesneria sp. Taxonomy (GTDB): domain Bacteria; phylum Planctomycetota; class Planctomycetia; order Planctomycetales; family Planctomycetaceae; genus Schlesneria. The sequence goes on from JAYVDI010000398.1 coordinate 2,726, forward strand.
CGCTTCCTGTCGCGGAGCGACAGGGCTACCACCAAGGAACGACGGCATCCGCCGACCTTCGCTGCTATCCCCGTGCTTGAAATGCAAAGTCTTCCTCATGCAAAATCGTCTGGTTCGTCTGTTCGCTGTCGTTGGTCTTGGCGTTGCACTCAGTCTGCTGCTGCGAGCGGACGAGGCGACCGCACCATCCACATTTCCAACGCCAACCAACTCCGAACCCGATGGTGCCGTGAAGGCTTTGCCGCCTGATGAGGCCGCGCGCGGGTTTCGCGTACCCGATGGCTTTCAGGTCTCCGTCTTCGCCGCCGAGCCGGAGGTGCAGAATCCGATCGCGATGGCTTGGGATGCGCGCGGCCGCCTGTGGGTGGCCGAAAACTACACTTACGCCGACCGCACCAAGAAGTTCGACCTCAGCCTGCGCGACCGCGTTCTCATCTTCGAGGACACCGACGGGGATGGTCGCCACGACAAACGAACTGTCTTCACCGAGGACGCTCAAATGTTGACGGGCATCGAGATCGGCAGTGGCGGCGTCTGGCTGATGACTCCGCCGCAGCTCGTGTTCGTTCCGGATGCCAATCAAGATGACAAGCCGGACGGCGCGCCGGTTGTGATGCTCGATGGGTTCACTCCCTCGACCGACAACTACCACACGTTTGCCAACGGTTTGAAGTGGGGTCCGGACGGCTGGCTCTACGGCCGCTGCGGAGCCTCCAGCCCTGGCCGGATCGGCGCGCCTGGCACTCCTGACGCGCAGCGGGTTCCGCTGAACGGTGGGATCTGGCGGTATCGGGCTTCACGCGAGATCGCGTCACTTGCCTCCTCGCGTCGCGCAGCGACCGTCATCCCCTCGCCCCCGTCTTCGGGGGAGAGGGCTAGGGTGAGGGGGCCGAGCGGTGAGGGCGCTTTCCCAACAGGTGAAGCCGAAGAAAGAACCCCTCACCCTAGCCCTCTCCCCGCAGAGCCGGGGCGAGGGGACAAAGCCGCAATCGTCGAAGTCCTCTGTCATGGCACGACCAACCCGTGGGGAATGGACTGGAACGAGTACGGCGAGGCGTTCTTCATCAACACGGTCAACGGCCATCTGTGGCATGTCATTCCGGGGGCGCACTTCAAACGGCCCCACAGTGAAGACCCGAATCCGCACGTTTACGAACTGATCGATCAGCACGCCGATCACTATCACTGGGACACTGGCAAGGATTGGACTGACTCGCGCAAGGTGACCGGTGAACATGACCGGCTCGGCGGCGGGCACGCTCACAGCGGCGCGACGATCTATCTCGGAGACAACTGGCCGAAGGAGTATCGCGGCCGCCTGTTGACGCTCAACCTGCACGGGCGGCGAGTGAACGTCGAGCAACTCGAACGCGATGGTTCCGGCTATGTCGGGAAGCATGAGCCGGACATGCTGCACGCCGCCGATCCGTGGTTCCGCGGCATCGACCTCAGTTACGGCCCCGACGGCGCGGTCTACGTCCTCGACTGGAGCGACACCGGCGAATGTCACGAACATACGGGCGTCCATCGCACGTCGGGACGCATCTATCGCGTTTCGTATTCTCCTGTCCCCTCGCCCCCGTCTGCGGGGGAGAGGGCTAGGGTGAGGGGGCCGAGCGGTGATGTCGCTGTCCCAACAGATAAGGCCGAAGAAAGAACCCCTCACCCTAACCCTCTCCCTTCCAAGGCGAGGGGCGAGGGGACTGGAAAAGGTCAAACATTCGGTGACGTGAGCCAACTCGCTGGGAAAGACCTCGCCGCTCTGCATCGTCACCCGAACGAGTGGTTCGTCCGTCAGGCCAGGCGAGTCCTCGTGGAGCGGCTTGGTTCGCAGAGAGGCACAAATGACAACGCGTCGCGCGCGGTGGTCTCCACCGAACTGCGAACTCTGTTCGAGAACGACGCCGATGTCGTGATGAAACTTCGCGCGTTGTGGACACTCTTCCAGCTGGAGGCCATCGACGACGATGAGCTTCTCAAACTGACGCGGCATTCCAGCGAGCACGTTCGCGCGTGGGTCGTGAGATTGCTCAGCGACGACTGTCCGCTCGACACGATCCAAGGCCAGCCGCATCCGTTCGCGAAAGCTCCCGGCGACGAGGTGATTCGCGAATTGATTCGCTTGGCAAAGGAAGACGACTCGGGGCTGGTGCGACTCGTGCTGGCCTCCACTTTACAGCGGTTGCCGCTTGACCGACGGGTCGAACTCGCCACATCACTCGCTTCGCGCGCCGAGGACGCGGACGATCACAACCTGCCACTGATGGTCTGGTACGGGCTGATGCCAACTCTTGCACCCGCACCCGTTGCCGGTGGTCTTTCACTTGTTCCCTCGCCCCCGTCTGCGGGGGAGAGGGCTAGGGTGAGGGGGCCGAGTGGTGAGAATCCTTTCCCAACAGATAAGGCCGAAGAAAGAACCCCTCACCCTAACCCTCTCCCCTCCAAGGCGAGGGGCGAGGGGGCAGGAGAAGGCCGCTCCCAAGTTCGCCCAATCGCTCTGGCCAAGGTTGCTACCGGGTGCCGCTTTCCCACGACGCGGCGGTTGATCGCGAGGCGGCTGGCTGAGTTGGTCGATGACCATCCGAATGCCATCGACGAGTTGCTGTCCCGCGCGAAGGACGAGGCGACTCTGCAAGATGTCCTCGACGGACTGGCCGCGGGGTTCGCGGGGCGGCACAAAGTCAAAGCCCCTTCGACATGGGAGGCCGTTCAGCAACGAGTCGCCTCGATCGAGAGCGCGACGCTGCGGGTGCGCGACTTGAGCGTCTTGTTCGGCGATGGCCGGGCGCTCGATGAGGTCAAGCAGGTCGCCTTCGACGGCAACGCGGAGATGGCCTCGCGCAAGGCGGCGCTACAAACGTTGATCGACAACAAACCGGAAGACCTGCGCGACGTGTGTGAGAAGCTGCTCGCGATCCGTTCGCTGAACACGGTCGCCGTGCGCGGACTGGCTGCGTTTGACGACCCGGCGCTCGGCGAGAAGCTGGCCAAGAACTATCGCAGCTTCTATCCGCCAGAACGTCCCGCCGTGATCGAGACCCTCGTCTCACGCCCCTCGTTTGCGAAGGCGCTGCTCACCGAGATGGCGGCGGGGAAGATCGCGCGCGCGGATCTGTCGGCCTTTCAGGCGAGGCAGCTCCGCAGCTTGGGCAACGCCGAACTGACGCGGCAACTGAGTGAGGTCTGGGGCGAGCTGCGAGACTCGCCCGACGACAAGAAACAACTGGCTTTGAAGCTCAAGAGCCAACTAACGCCCGAAGTGTTGCAGGCCGCCGACAAGAGTGCGGGTCGCGCCGTGTTCAACAAACTCTGCGCGAGCTGCCATCGGCTCTACGGCCACGGCGGCGCGATCGGTCCCGATCTGACGGGAGCCGGCCGCCACAACCTCGACTACGTCGTGGACAACCTTGTCGATCCGAGTGCCGTCGTCGGCGCTGACTATCGCATGAGCGTCGTCGTCTTGCACGACGGTCGCGTGATGAACGGCATCGTTAGTGGCCAGACCGACCGCGCGCTGGCCCTGCAAACTGCCAAGGACCGCCTGACCCTCGCCCTTTCCGACATTGACGAGCTTCAAGCGTCACCGCTGTCGCTGATGCCGGAAGGCCAACTGCAACCCCTGGCCGACGCCGAGATCCGCGACCTCATCGGCTACCTGATGCACCCCACGCAGGTGCCTCTGCCGTAGTCCTGTCGCTCCGCCAGCGGACGGTTTCACTCGACCGTCAGGTGGCATTGGTGCAAGAATTATAGGGGTCTGTCAGTTCCTCTCGATGCGGCTTCGATTCCGGAATGTTTCTGTGTTAAAAAATGTCGGTGTAGAGTCCGGCACGTTTGCTCATCTAAAAACGAACTCAGAGAGACGGTGCCGATCACCTGTGGATTGATTCAGAATCTCCGACGTGAGGCTGGACCCACCAGAGGAGGGCCGGAAGATGACGGACACCCGTGATTTGCAGACGCGGTTGATTTTGGACTCGGCGTACGACGCCATCGTCGCGATGGACTCGAACGGCCGGATCGTCGATTGGAACCGCCAGGCCACGGCCACGTTTGGCTGGTCGCGCGACGAGGTTCTGGGACGCAACCTCGCCGAGACAATCGTCCCTCTCGACCACCGCGAGGCTCATACGCGCGGTCTGGCTCACTTTCTGGCCACGGGCGAAGGCCCGGTGCTGAATCAGCGAATCGAGGTCTCGGCCCTGCGGCGCGATGGTCGCGAGTTCCTCGTCGAGTTGACGATCACTCACGTGCGTGTCGAGCAGACCGATCTGTTTTATGCGTTCGTCCGCGACATCAGCGAGCGGCGGCGGTCGGAACGCCTGCTGGTTCAGCAGCGCGAGGAATTGGCAGCGTCACACACCGCGCTGCGCGAGCAGACACAGGTTTTGCGGGGCATCCTCGACAACATCGGTGAGGGGGTCGTGGTGGCCGACGCGCAGGGCAAGTTCGTCGTGTTCAACCCGACCGCCGAACAATTGCTGGGCCTGGGTGCGACCGATGCGCCTCCCGAGCAGTGGACCGATCGTTACGGGCTGTTCTATCCCGACGGAAAGTCACCGTATCCGATCAGCGAAGTCCCGCTGGCGAAGGCGATTCGTGGTGAGTCGTGCGATGAGGTCGAGTTGCTCGTGCGGAATCCCCGGTTTCCGCAACCGGTGCTGATCTCGGTGACGGGCCGGCCGATTCGCGATGACGGTGTGCTGCGGGGCGGCGTGGTGGTCTTCCGCGATATTACCGAGCACAAGCGGGCCGAGGAGGAGCTGCGTCAGGCCAAACTCGCGGCTGAAGCGGCCAGCAGAGCGAAGAGTGAGTTCCTTGCCAACATGAGTCACGAGATTCGCACGCCGATGAACGGGGTGCTGGGCATGACCGAATTGGCGCTGGATACGGACCTGACACCGGAACAACGCGAATACCTCACGCTCGCGAAAGCTTCGGCTGACCACCTGTTGTCGGTCATCAACGACATCCTCGACTTCTCCAAGATCGAGGCGGGCAAACTCGACTTGGAGCTGATCGACTTCCCGCTGCGGGATAGCCTCGACGATACTGTGGCCACACTCGCCTTGCGCGCTGCCAAGCAGGGGCTGGAGCTGGTCTGTCATGTCCGCCCCGATGTCCCGGATGGTTTGATCGGCGATCCCGGACGACTGCGGCAGATCGTGGTGAACCTGGCTGGCAACGCGATCAAATTCACCGAACGCGGCGAAGTGGTTGTGCATGTCGATGTTCAGTCGCGAACGGATCACGACGTGACGCTGCACTTCGCGGTGACCGACACCGGCATCGGTATCGCTCCTGAAAAGCAGAACCGATTGTTCCAGTCGTTTTCGCAGGTCGATGCCTCGACGACGCGACAGTATGGCGGCACGGGTTTGGGGCTGGCGATCTCGGCCCAACTGGTACGGATGATGGGCGGGCGCGTCTGGTTGGAGAGTACACCGGGAGTTGGCAGCACGTTTCATTTCTCGGTCCTCTTCGGCCTGTCAACAGCCACGGATCGCCCGCTGCTCGCCAGCCGGATCGACTTGCATGAACTGCCCGTGCTCGTGGTGGACGACAACTCCACGAACCGCTTGATCCTGCATGAGATGCTGTCCAACTGGCGGATGAAGCCGACCGAGGTCGAAGGTGGCGCGGCCGCGCTGCGGGTGCTGGAACAGGCTTACACCGCGGGCCATCCGTTCCCCCTCGTGTTGCTCGACAGCATGATGCCCGAGATGGACGGTTTCTCGCTGGCGGCCGAGATCCAGCGCCAGCCCGGTCTGGCTCGAGCCACGCTGATGATGCTCTCTTCGGCGGATCGGCGCGGCGAGGCCGCGAAGTGCCACGAGTTGGGAATCGTCAACTATCTGCAAAAGCCGGTGGGCCAGTCGGTGCTGCTGAACGCGATCATGACCGCACTCGGCCCCGTGCTCTCGACGGATGTCACCGCAGTTTCAAGCCGCCGGGAACCCGCACAAGGCGAACGCCGCCTGCGGCTGCTGCTCGCCGAAGACAACGTCGTCAACCAGCGGCTGGCCGTGAAGCTGCTCGAACGGCGCGGGCACGATGTCATCGTGGTCAACAACGGCCGACAGGCACTGGCGATACTCGAACTCGATCATTTCGATGCCGTTCTGATGGACGTTCAAATGCCCGAGTTGGATGGCTTTGAAACGACGGCGGCCATCCGCGAACGGGAACTGTCCACGAAAGCACACCTCCCCATCATCGCCATGACGGCGCATGCCATGAAGGGGGACAAGGAACGCTGCTTCGAGGCCGGCATGGACGGCTATGTTGCCAAACCTCTGCAACCGCTGGACTTGTTTGAAGTCGTCGAGCGGCTGGCGTTGAACGACATTACGCGAAACAGTCCAACTGTTGCGATCGGACCTGTGACTGAGAGTGACTCGCGTCCCGCTTCAGCCGTGTCCGTTGATCCCGTGTTTAATCTAATCGCCGCGCTGGCGCGGGTGCGCGGCGATGCCGAGTTCCTCAAAGAGTTGATCGGGCTGTTTCAGGAGGAGTCTGCCGAACTGATGTGCGACCTCCGTCAGGCGATTGATCGACAGGATGCCGTTCAAGTCCAACACACGGCCCACTCGTTGAAGGGAGCCGCCAGCAACTTCGCCGCACCGACCGTCACCGCCGCTGCGTTCGCTCTGGAAATGATCGGCAAGCGCGGTAGCCTGATCGATGCCGAAGAGGCTTGGGACGACCTCGCCACTGCGCTCGTACGGCTTCACGCCGATCTCGCCCGATATGCTGACGGCGGTGCCTGAACCAGACGCGAAATGAAGACGAAGTTGAACGCCGTATGCCGAGCGTAAGGAGCATCCACCATGTCCACCATTCTGATCGCCGAAGACACACGCACGCAGGCACGGATGATTCAGTTCATGTTGGAGGCCGAGGGCTTCCAGACGGAGGTCGCGGCCAACGGGCTGCTGGCTTTGAATGCCATCGAGCAGCGTCCGCCCGACATTGTTTTGACCGACCTGCACATGCCCGAGATGAATGGGCTGGAACTGGTTGAAGCGGTGCGCAGTCTCTTCCCGTCCATCCCGGTCGTGCTGATGACAGCCGACGGCAGTGAAGAGATCGCCGTGCAGGCCCTGCAAAAAGGCGCCGCCAGCTATGTCCCGAAGCGGCATCTTGAACACGATCTTGTCCGCACGCTCCGCAGTCTGCTCGATGCGGCTCGCGTCGATCGGGACCAGCAGCGGCTGCTGGACTGTATTGAGCAACAAGAATTGCACTTCAAACTCGACAACGACCCCGCGCTCATCCCGCTGCTGATCGGTCTGCTGCGGCAGAGCATCACGCGAATGCAGTTGTGCGACGCGACCGCCACGATCCGCGTGGGAGTCGCCCTGCAAGAGGCGTTGCTCAACGCGATGCACCACGGCAACCTCGAACTCAAATCCGAACTGCGCGAACAGTTCTCGTCCGCCTACTACGAGCTGGGCGAACAGCGCCGGCATCAACCCCCCTACGATCGCCGCCACGTCTATGTCTCGGCGCGGCTGTCGAGTTCAGAAGCCATCTACACCATTCGCGACGAAGGACCGGGGTTCGACCCCACCACGCTGCCAGACCCCACGAACCCGGAGAACATCGAAAAGTGCAGCGGCCGCGGCCTGTTGTTGATTCGCACGTTCATGGACCATGTCTCGCACAACGCCACGGGCAACGAACTGACGATGATCAAGCGCCGAGATGTCATCCCGCCGCAAATCCCAAGGCCGTAAATGCCGTCATGGTCGGCGTCGATGGCGTGCGGAGCAGTCGAACGAGGAAATGTCACTGTCTCGCCCCCCTCGCTGAACCAACGCACCGACTTCTACTGGGCGCAGTTTCTTCACTTCAGCCACTCACTCACAATGTCGGTGACCTCTTCCGCCTCAAGTGTTTCGTAGGCGAGGAGGTGATCGGCGAGGGAGGCGACGGCGGACCAGTTGGGTTCGGCGTTCAGCAGGTGGTAAAGATCGCGAGTCGTCTGTTCGAGATGGACGAGGCGGCGGCGGAGATCGGGAACGAGCGGTTCCGCCAAATCCCACGCCGTCTTTCAGTCGTTGGCCCATTCGGCGACGAGACCGGAGTGATCGGGGTCGCCCGTGTAGAGCATCTCGGCGACAGGACCGGCCAGTGAGACTTGTCACTCCGCGATAGGAAGTCCGAACAGCCGGTCGAATTCTTTTGCGAACGATCAGAATTTCTGTTGAGGACCACGGAGACGTTGCGTTTGTCAGGTTGTGGCCTCGGCACTGCTTCGCATCAAGTACTCTCCTCCCGTCCACGCACGATATTCCGGACATCGTGCGGGACGGAAGAACGAGAGTGCAAACTGTTATCTGGCAGGTGTTTCGGCCGAATTTCGCTGCTCTGTTTCGCTGCCACAACGAGTCGCAGCAGACTCTTTTCGAGAGGCACAATCATGTCATTCGCAGGGTTCACTCACATCGTCACCAGCCGTTCACGAACGATGGTTTCGGCGGCACTCGGAGCGGCGGTGCTGCTCTCATCAACGATCAGTTCAGCACAAATAGCACAGCCAACACAACCGGCTCAGCAAGCTGCTGAAGTAGCTCCACCTCCTCCTCCACGGCCACCGCAACCACCACAGCCACCACAGCCACCACAACCACCACAACCACCACAAGCGTTGCGCTACGGCGAACCGTTGACCGGGCTGACGGCCGATCAGTTGTCGGACTTCATGGAAGGCCGCGAGGATTTCCGCAATGTGGAGACTCCCGCAACGGGACTGGGGCCGATCTTCAATCGCGATTCGTGTGTGGCGTGCCACGGAGTACCGGCGATTGGAGGAAGCAGCCGAATTTTTGTCACGCGATTCGGGCACACGGCGAACGGCGTGTTCGACCCGCTCACGTCGCTCGGTGGCTCGCTGTTGCAGGAGCGGGCCATCAGCCGCGACGGTCTCGAAACAATTCCTCCTCAAGCCAACGTGATTGCGAAGCGGCAATCGACTCCGCTCTTCGGCCTCGGCCTGATTGAAGCGATCCCCGATGCGACCATCTTGCGTGGTGTGAGAACCACGGCCGTGAATGGGGTCCTCGGCAAGGCGTCGATGGTGCAGGATGTCGCCACGGGGAGAAGGCTCGTCGGTCGCTTCGGCTGGAAGGGTCAACAAGCGAACCTGCTGACGTTCTCTGGCGATGCCTATTTGAACGAGATGGGGATCACCAGCCGCCTGTTTCCGACGGAGAATGCTCCCAACGGGAATGTCGCGTTGCTGACGAGGTTGGACAAAGTCCGCGACCCCGAGGACCAAGTGGATCCGGCTGACGGCAAGGGAGACATTGATCGCCTCACCGACTTCATGCGGTTCATCGCCGCTCCTCCCACGGCCCCGGTCACCGCGTCCACGGCCTTCGGTGCCAAGATCTTTTTAGATGTCGGTTGCGCAAGCTGCCACACGCCGATGCTGATGACCGGTCCCAGCCCCGTCGCCGCTCTCAACGCCAAAGCTGTAATGCTCTACTCGGACCTGCTGCTGCACGACATGGGAACGCTCGGCGATGGCATTGTTCAGGGTTCCGCCGGAGCCAGAGACATGAAGACGCCACCGCTGTGGGGCCTCAAAGTCAGTGGCCCGTATCTGCACGACGGCCGCGTTGAAACGATCGAAGACGCGATCCAAGCCCACGACGGCGAGGCGCGCATCATCAAGGACAACTACCTCAAGTTGAACGCCGACCAAAAGAAGTTGCTGGTCGATTTCTTGAAGTCGATCTGAATGGACTCGACGGGTCTGTACCGACTCAAGACCAATCCGCAGCGTGAGCGAGGAAACAGCGTGAGCGAGAACATCGCCACGCTGTCCCTCGCTGTCACGTTTTGAGAGTGCGAAGTCCTGCACCTCACAACCGGCACAGACGACACTGCGGTCACGCGGGTTTCATCCGGTGGGTGAAGCCTGATCCACGCCAGCTCCCAAACCATGACGTAGGCTTGCAGGACGAGGTGTTGTCTCCACGACGGCGGCGGCTCTCGAACTTGAGGAGGCTTGTCGTGACGGAAGCTGCGTTGTTGGATTGTTCGGAAGCGGAGACGTGTGTCGAGGAAGGGTTTCTCTGTGAGAACTCGTCCCTCACCCTCTCCCCGCAGAGCCGGAGCGAGGGGACAAGGCCAGCGACATCACAGACAACATTGCCGCGCACCGTACTCATCTGTCACGCCGACGATCCGCTCAATCAAGAAGGCTTGGCGCGGTGGTTGGCGGCAACAACTTCGCTGGTCGGAGTCATCGTGTTGGAAGAGCCTCCGCGACGGATGCGGCAGCGCGTAAAGCGCGAGATCAAGCGAGTCGGCTGGCTGCGGTTTCTCGATGTGCTGGCGTTCCGAGTCTACTCGAAGCTGTTTCTCGCGAAGAAAGATCGCGAGTGGGAAGCGGCGACGCTGAAATCACTTTGCGAGCAGTTCGCACCGCTGGGTGAGACCACGCAGGTGATTCACGCGCCGTCGCCGAACGCCCCCGAAGTCGAAGCGTTTCTCCGTGAAGCGGGCTGTGACCTCGTGATCGCTCGTTGCAAGACGCTGCTCAAGCCGAGCGTCTTCTCGATCCCCACGGCCGGAACGTTTGTCATGCACCCCGGCATCTGTCCTCAGTACCGAAACGCCCACGGCTGTTTCTGGGCGCTTGCTCAAAACGACCGCTCCAACGTTGGCATGACGCTGCTCAAGATCGACAAGGGAGTCGATACTGGCCCGGTCTATGGCTTCTATCGCTGTGACTTCGATGAGACGGCCGATTCGCACCACGTCATCCAGCACAAAGTTGTCTTCGATAATTTGAATGCTCTGCGAGACAAGCTGCTCGACATCCACGCAGGCCGAGCCACGCCGCTCGACACTCGCGGTCTCCCTTCCGGCGAATGGGGCCAGCCGTGGTTCACCGCCTTTTGGAGCTACCGCCACCGAAGTCCCCGAACCGAAGCCTCACACGGCCAAAGTTGAAAATGTGGCGAGCCGCATGCCGTCAGGCTGCGGGTTCTTGATCGTCGCGGGAAACCCGTGGCCTGACGGCACACGGCTCACCTAAAATATCTCACTCTTCGCCGCGTCAAATTGAACGCCTTCGCACCATCGCCACTTTGACTCCCGACACCATCTCATGATCACTCTCCTCTACCACGACGTGACTCCAACCAACGCCGACGACTCCAGCGGTTTCGCAGGACCGGAGGCGGCGCGCTACAAGTTGCCCCCCGATGACTTCGCGCGGCACTTGGATTTGGTCGCGACCAAAATCACGCGTCCGCCAGTCATCACAACCAACCCGGACGAGCTGCGTCGTGAGGCCAGTGGCGCGTGGCTGATCTCGTTTGACGATGGCGGCGTCTCGGCCATCACCGCCATCGCCGAGCAACTGGAGAGACGCGGCTGGCGCGGCTGGTTCTTTATTGCGACGGACTTCATCGACACGCCGTCGTTTTGCACTCGCGCCCAACTGCGTGAACTGCACGAGCGAGGTCATGTGATCGGCAGTCACTCGTGCAGCCATTCCGAACGAATCTCGAACTGCTCACGTGAACAGTTGTTTGACGAATGGCAACGCAGTCGCAACATCCTCTCCGAAATCATTGGCCATCCGGTCACGACCGCATCAGTCCCCGGCGGCTTCTACTCGCGCGCGGTCGCTCGCGCGGCCGCCGCTGCGGGAATGGAAGTCCTGTTCAACTCGGAGCCAACAACCGGGCTGTTTGAAGAAAGTGGCTGCCTGATCGTCGGGCGGTACAACGTCTATCGTGGAATGCCCGCGACCGACGCGGCCTCACTGGTGAGTAGCCCCTTGCGACGTTGGCGGCAGTCCGCCTTCTGGAACGTGAAGAAGGTCGCCAAGACAATTGCAGGCCCAGCCTACAAGGCGCTCCGCCAACGGCTGCTTCGCCGCGCCTATGCGGTGAAAATTCAGCCGTGAATACATCGCGAGGATCGCATCAAAGCCACGGATCGCAGGAGGAACGCCTCGTCCGTCTGATTGCCGAGAAGAAAACTCGGACGGACGAGGCGTCGATCCTACGGCGTCTGCCGCCCCTGCTGGCGACGAGCGCAGTGTTCAGCGGCGCGCTGCCACATCTCGGCCAGCTTTTGACGGCCCAACGCGCGGCACACCTCCGCCAACTCGCGGCGCGGAGTTATGGCATTGGGGTCTGAGTTCGCCTGCTGGTTGAGTTCGATCAAGCGATCCTGCAGCGCGCGATACCGGTCGTACTCGACCTGCTCGGCGGTTCGCTCGGCGTTCTTCCCGAGTGTTCCGTAGAACTGCACGAGTTGATAGCGCGCATCGACATCGAAGGGTTCCGCCACGAGCACTTTTTGCAGCAACGTCACCGCCTGCTCCCGTTGCCCGGCCTCATCGAACAACTTGGCCCTGAGTTTGAGAGCCTGCACATGATCGGGATGCTGGGACAGGACTTCATCCACGAGTTGAACGGCTCGCGCCGCATCACCGAGACTCCACACGGCCTCGGCTCGCAGAGTTTTGGCATCGGGCGAGGACTTGGTTTCTGCCAACACATCGATCACACCTTGGAAGTCTTTCGACGAGATCAAGACCCGAGCCAACTCCTGCTGCATCTCCAGCCGTTTTTCCTCGGGCGGCATTTTGGACAGGCCGAGTCGATACTGTTCCACCGCAGGCAGAAAGTTCTCGTTGTCTTTAAGGATGATCCCCGCCAAGTGGTGCGGCCGGTAATCGAGCGGTGCCAACCTGACCACGGCATCCAGTGCGTTCAACGCCAGTGCGGGCGACCCGAGGTCGTAGTACATCACGGCGAGGAGCCGGTGAGCTTCGACCGCATCGGGATGCTCGGCCACCAATTTCATCAGTAGAACCTCGGCCCGCTCGAGTTCCCCGAGATGAAACAAACTCTCTCCCGCCAATCGCAACACATGTCGCTTCAAAGGCCCAGCAATCATCTCGGGCGTCAGTCGGTTCAGAGCCAGGTCGTAGCGACCGCGACGAACCAGCCAAGCACTGCGCACGACGGTCGCTTCGTCTTTGGATCCGCTTTGCAGTAGCGCCTGCTCGATCCGATCGACACCGTTCGCATCGGCCTGCTCAACGCAACGCAGCCCGTCAGCCAGAGTCGGACTCTCAGAACGAAACCAATGCGTGGCAAACACACCTGCCGCCACGACCAGTCCGGCCGCGACGAAGGCCAGCATCAGAAGTCTCAATACGCGACGATTCACGGGGAGCGTCCTTGGGGATTGATTCGGCTTCACGTCCTGAAGTGGTGCGTTTCAAAGACTCTACGCACCCTACTTGTCCTTCGGTTCCAACACTGTCACGACTTGGTCGCAGGGAATGTTCGTCAGCCGAACCGTGCGACCGGAAACCCACGTCACGACTAATTCCTCGACGATGTGCTCGTCACCGCAACCGAAAAACAGCCGCGTGTCGCTCGACGAAGCGTAACTGGAGCCACCGCGAATCTGACGCATGAGCTTTCGGCCTCGCACGGTCGCCACCGCCACGGCTCCGATCGCCGTGCGGCACGACTCGCGCCCGATCACGCGCACGACCAGCGAATGGCCACGTTCGAGAGACTCACTTGCCAAGAGTTCCGCCGGCTCATTGAGATTCGACAGTACGATGTCCTCGTCACCGTCCTCATCCAAGTCGCCGGTCGCCAGTCCGCGTCCCAAGTGAGCCGACAAGGTGTAGTCGCCAGCGGAGTCCGCCACGTTGATGAAACGTCGGCCGTCCACGTTCTCGAAGACCAGTGGTCGCTGCCTGAGTGGCGTGTTGGTGGGAAACCGAATGACGTGGCCATTCGACACGAATAGGTCTTCATCGCCATCCAAGTCCAAGTCAAGGAAGCGTGTTCCCCAACCGACATGGCCACTCCCTACAGCCGTCACGCCCATCGACTGGCTCACATGCCGGAACAGGCCCTGACCGAGATTGCGGTAGAGACCGAATGTTTCATGTTCATAGTTGGCGACCCAAATATCGGGCAGACCGTCCAAATTAAAATCGCCCACATCGGTCCCCATGCTCCCGTCCGGTAGACCGCGATCGCTGAGAGCGGTGCCGCTTAACATCGAGATGTCTTCGAAGTGGCCTCGACCGTCATTGCGGTACAAGAAATTGGCGACCGTGTCGTTCGCCACGTAGATGTCCAAGTCCGCGTCGAGATCGATGTCGGCAAGTACCACTCCGATTCCCTTCCCGCCCGGCTGCAATCCTGCTGCGACCGAGCCGTTCTCGAACGTTCCGTCTCCACGACCAAAGTAGACGATGTCTGGCAACGGGTTGAACCGACGCGGTGGGCAGACGTCTCGAGGATGCCCTCCTGGCCCAGGGCAAAGCGGGTGATTGTCGAAGGACCAATCGACATAGTGCGCGATGTAGAGATCTTGAAAACCATCACCGTTCAAGTCGCCCCACGCGGCACTGGTACTCCACAAAGTGTCGGTCAACCCTGTCCCGAGCGTGATATCCACGAAACAGCCGTCGCCCTGATTTCGGTACATCGTCACGCCACCGTACCCAGTGACCAACACGTCCGGGAATCCGTCCTCATCCACGTCCGCCACAGCGCCCCCGTGGCTGTAATGCTTGGATATTCCGACCTGAGCCGGTTGTGTCACGTCTGCAAACCGCCAGCTTCCCAAATTTCGGTACAGGGCCGAGTCCACGCCGAGAATCTGCTGCACGCCGCCCGCTTGCTCTGACCGGTAGCGTCCTCCCCCCGGCAAAAAAATGTCGAGCAAGCCGTCCTGGTCGAAGTCAAACAGCGCACCGCCGCCGCCCATCGACTCCAAAATCGCGAAGTGCACCTGCTCCTCGTCGTTGCGATATTGAAATTGGACGCCAGAGCCTGACGTTCGACTGTCGAGACGGATTGTCGTGGTCACCGTTGCTACAGCCGAGCCAAGCTTGGATGCCACCGGCAACTTTCCAGCAGGGCTGGTCACATCGCCAAAACACCCCGGTATTCCGCAGGCCGACACCCAAAATATCATCACCAACCAAAGCCTTAACATGCTAGATTCCGAAAGAGGCAACTGGCCGTAGAACGCTGAACTTGGACCAGCACAAAGCAACCGCAGATCATGGCAGCGAAAGTAACAATTATTGCGGCCTTGTACGCCGTGTCGGCCCAATTTTCGTGTTCCCGCGCCCCGTAACCATTGACGGATTGGGGATTGTTGGGTTGTGTAAATGATCTGGTCAAGGCGGGCATTTTCCGCGACAGGTATGGGAGGTCTCTGGAACTCATCACGGAAAAAATGATTGCTCGCCAGCCTGCGGAGGCGCAGGCCATCATCCGGCTGTTGCTGGCTGCCGAGTTGAAGGCTCTGAAGAAGTCTCCGCAGAACAGTTCGCTGCCGCCCAGCACACAGCATCCTCATGCCAGATCGGCATGGCCGAACACGAAGTCCTCGCGGTGACGTGGCGGACAGCCGGGTCATGCCAAGTGCGAGCGGCCGCTGATTCCTGTCGAGCAGCGTGATCGCGTCGTGGAGTTGCCACTCGGCGCGTGTCGGCGTTGCGGGCGAACATTGTCGGGTCGCGATCACACGCCGCTGCGGCATCAGTTCTGGAAGTTGTCCGAGATCCACATCGAGTACCAGCGCCATCGTTTGTCTTATTCGTGTTGCCGGGAGACCACCTGTGCGGAGCTTCCCGTCGGCGTCCCGTCCGGCCAGACTGGTCCGCGACTGACGGCGTTCGTCGGCCTGCTGATGGCCTGCTTTCGTCAGGGCAAACGTCGCACGGCGTTGTTTCTGGAAGCGATCCCTGTCTCTGAGAACGAACGTGGGGCCAGCCGTGCAGACTGGGACTGACGGTCAAGTTCAGAACCGCGTGACGGACGCGCTGCGCCTACGACGAACGGTACGGACGGCTTCCCTCGCCGCCGGTGTCCAACATCGACGAGACACCGACGAAAGAGGGGGGCGAACAAGTCGTGGTTGCGGATCATTTCGTTTCGAGTCCACGTAAAACCGTCTCCGATGCGATTGCTTCGCAACGAACGTTCAGCGTCGCTTCCCCTCACTGCGCGAACATGCGATATCTTCCGCCGTCAAACGGAACTTCACTTCGCTGCGGAACCCTGTCGATGTCCGAGCAATCACCTCCACCCGAGATCGACTTCGCGCGCGTTGCGGCGGAGCTGCATCTGCGGCTTGAGCAGGTCCAGCAGACGATGCTGTTGCTCGACGAGGGCAACACCGTTCCGTTCATCACGCGCTATCGCAAAGAGCGAACGGGCAACTTGGACGAAGAGCAGATTCGCGCGATCCAAGAGCGGGTCCAACTGCTGCGGCAACTGGCCGAGCGTGCGGCGGACGTTCTCAGAATGATCGACAGTCAAGGGAAGCTGACCCCCGAATTGAGAGCCGAGATCGAACGAGCAGACTCGCTCAAGCGACTCGATGACCTCTATTTGCCGTTCCGTCCTAAACGCCGTTCGCGTGCGACGATCGCGAAGGAACGGGGACTCGAACCGCTGGCCGATGCGATCTGGAATCAGTCCCTCGCACAGGCAGGTTTGAATCAAGCGGCCGCTGCGTACATTCGGCCGGACCTCGAAGTCCTTGATCTGGCGACCGCACTCGCGGGAGCGGCCGACATCCTCGCCGAGCGGATTTCTGACGACGCCGATCTTCGCCAGAAATGCCGCAACGTTGCCAAGCAAACGGGGCGAGTCACTTCACTGGCGACGAAGACCGCCGAGCAGGCTCATCCCGAATTCCGCGACTACTTCGATTACGCCGAGCCAATCGGCAAGATGCCGCCGCATCGTGTGCTCGCGCTGAACCGCGGTGAAGAGCAGAAGGCGCTGCGCGTCGCGTTCGAGTGGGATGAGGCACTCGCGCTGCGAGCTGCCAGCGAACATCTTCAAGTGGCCAGGCACTCGTGCCGCGAGTTCATCACCGCGTGTGCGGCCGATGCGCTCGAACGATTCATTCATCCTGCGTTGGACCGCGAAGTCCGCCGCGATCTGACCGAAAAGGCCGAGCGTCATGCGATCAGCGTCTTCGCGCAGAACCTCCGCCAACTTTTGCTGCAACCGCCGTTGAAGGATCAGCGGATTTTGGCCATCGACCCCGGCTTTCGATCGGGTTGCAAGCTTGCGGCGCTCGATGAGTTTGGGAACGTGCTGGCTGTGGATGTGATGCACATCGTCGGATCGTCGGATCGGCGGGCGGAGGCTCGGGCGAAACTGATCGCGTTCCTGCGTGAACATCGCTGCTCGGTGATCGCAATTGGCAACGGCACCGCGTGTCGTGAGACCGAAGAACTGGTCGGTGAGATGATCGCCACGGACTGCCCCGAAGCGCAATATATCGTCGTCAACGAGGCCGGGGCGAGCATCTACTCGACGAGTTCGGTCGCTCAACAGGAGTTCGCTAACCTTGACGCGATCGCTCGTGGCACGATCAGCATCGGTCGGCGACTGCAAGATCCGCTGAGCGAACTCGTGAAGATCGAGCCGCAGCACATCGGTGTCGGCATGTACCAGCACGATCTCAACGCCAAGCAGTTGAAGGGGGCACTCGATCAAGTGGTCGAGTCCTGTGTGAACTTCGTCGGCGTTGATCTGAACACGGCGAGCCTGTCGCTGCTGGTCCACGTGTCGGGCTTCAGTCCGTCAATCGCGCGGCGCGTGGTCGAACACCGTGAGCAAAGCGGGCGATTCCAAAATCGGAAGCAGTTGCTCGACGTGGCGGGTGTGGGGCGAGCCACGTTTACTCAAGCCGCCGGGTTCTTGAAACTCGACGGTGACGAGCCGCTCGACAACACGTGGATTCACCCCGAGAGCTACGAAGTCGCCCGATTGCTACTCGCGCGGTGCGGCCTCACGCCCGACTTGTTGCGTCCCGGTGCGGATCGATCCCCGCTGAAAGAACGACTGACGGAGATCCCGATCCCGCAACTCGCCTCGGAGTTGTCGGTTGGCATTCCAACTCTCAACGACATTGTCGATGCGTTGCTTCGCCCCGGTCGCGATCCGCGCGCCGACCTTCCGCTGCCAATCTTCCGCAAGGGCGTGCTGTCTCTCGACGACATCGAAGTCGGCATGGAGTTGCAGGGGACCGTGTTGAACGTCGTTGATTTTGGTGCGTTTGTTGATGTGGGACTGAAGGACACCGCGCTCATTCACATCAGCCAGCTCGGCTCACACTTCGTCCGCTCACCACGCGATGTCGTCGCGATTGGCGATGTCGTCACGGCGTGGGTTCTCAGCGTCGATCGCGAACGAAAGCGAGTCGGACTGACACTGATCGCTCCCGATTCCGCCGATGGCCCGGCGGCTTCATTGTCCCGCTCTGCGGCTCCTCTCGCCCGCCCTGCCGCGCCACCAGTCCCATCCGCTCCGGCAACCTCACCCGCTTCTTCCACTGCTCAGAAGACTCGCATCGAGACTTCGAGTCCCGGCACGCCACCGCCGCCTCACGCGCCCGGCAGTCCACTGCGCGGCTTCGACGAACTCAAGCAAGCTTGGCAGAACCGCCCGAAATAGTGAGAGGCAGTTTCAAAACCTGTTTTTGCCTCGAAAAAACTAGCCCGACGCGCAAGCACGAGCTGGGCAGTCGATGACGGTGAAGCCCTCGCTTGCGCGTCGGGCTACTTTTCAATGCGCTCTGGCGGTGCCTCGACGAGATCCCCGTGTTCAGTGGGGCTTCCCGGTACTTATTTTTCTACCTCTCTCTATTCGGTCTCACTGCTCTGACGGTGCAGGAAGACGTAGGCCGAAGAGAGAGAGAGGGAGGCAGAAAGATTGCAGAGCGAAGAGTCGTAGGCGGACGGGCAAGAGTGCCCATCTCAATATCGCCCGACTTTTTCTGTTGAACGCCTTTGCGCCAACGACACATGAGCCAACAGGGAGTCAAGCGAATGCGGCAGCAGGCATCGGTTGCACGTCTCGTAAGATGGGCCGGAAGTCCATCTGGTCGAGAACATCGCGCTGCACGTCGATCCCCGGCGCGACCTCGATCAGTTCCAAGCCTTCAGTCGTCAGCCGAAAGACGGCACGTTCGGTGATGTAGAGCACGTCCTGCCGCTTCCGACTCGCGAGCACTCCGCTGAAGGATACCTGTTCGACCTGAGCAACAAACTTTTTGATGCGGCCTTCGCGACGAATCGTCAGTTGGCCGGAGTTCACTTCCACTTCGAGACCATCTGATGTCAACGTGCCGCAGAACACGAGTCGTCTTGAGTTTTGACTGATGTTCACGAATCCACCGACTCCCGCCAGGCGCGATCCGAACCGCGAGACGTTGACGTTCCCGAACCGGTCCACCTGCGCCGCTCCCAGCGCCGCGAAGTCGAGTCCACCGCCATCGTAGAAATCAAACTGAGCCGGTTGATCGATGATCGCCTGCGGATGGACCGACGCTCCAAAGCTGAGTCCGCCCGCAGGCATTCCGCCAATCGGTCCGCTCTCGACGGTCAGCGTGACGGCCTCAAGCAAACCGCGTTCGGCCGCGATCCGGGCGATCCCCTCGGGCATGCCGATCCCGAGGTTCGCGATCGCTCCCGGCTGCAACTCATCACACGCCCGAGCCGCGATGATGCGCCGCTCGTCGAGCGCCATCGGTTCGAGCAAATGGTCTGCTTGTGTGAGGCGGCCTCTTGTCCCCTCGCCCCGGCTCTGCGGGGAGAGGGTTAGGGTGAGGGGTTCTTCTGGTTTTGAATTCAGAAGTGTGAGTTGCAGCATTACTGACGAACGTGTCGTGTAGTACGAGCGATTGTCCGCCTCACCAAACGTCAGATCGTGTTCGCCGTCATTCGCAACGACGACGCGATCCACCAAGACGCCTGGCACGCGAACTCGATTGGGGGAAGCTGGCTCATCCAGCAATCGCTTTACTTGAGCGAGTACCTTGCCACCGCAGTTGTGGACGGCCTGCGCGATCGGCAGGACTTCGCCCAGCACGGCTTCCTCGTCCATCACGAGATTTCCAAACGGATCGGCGGCCGTCGCACGGATGAGACCGACGTGAATGGGAAACGCCTTGTACAGCAGCCACGTTTTGCCAAGCAGCTCGACTCGCTCGATCAAGTCTTCGGGCGAGACCTCGTTCAGCCGACCACCTTGTTGCGCGGGGTCGATGAACGTTCCAAGGCCCACATGCGTGAGGCATCCCGGTCTGCCAGCAGCAATGTCTCGCAACAACTGACAGACGACGCCTTGAGGAAAACAATACGCTTCAATCTTGTTCTCAATGGCCAGCCGCCCGATTTTGGGGAGCAGACCCCAGTGCCCGCCGATGACTCGCCGCAGCAGGCCCTCGTGGCCGAAGTGATTCAACCCGCGTGTCTTTCCGTCTCCCTGACCGGCCGCGTAGACGAGCGTCAATCCGCGGGGATGCGCGTCGCGCAAGAAACGCCGCTCAACGGCAGCAGACAGTGCCTCGGGATGAGCCGCCCCCACGAAGCCGCCGCTGACGACAGTCATCCCGTCCTCGATCAACGAGACCGCCTCGTCGGCCGAACAGAGCAACGATGTCAGACGAATAGACCTCACAGGTTCTTGCTCCCCCTCTCGATGACACGCATTTTTAATCCTCGTCAAACTAGCCCGACGCGCAAGCGCTTGAACTTACCCACATCTTTGGTTGATTGCGACGAATCCTCTGATGGCGAGGAGGAGTTTGTCGAGGCCGCGCCAGAGAGTGAGCCAGCCGGGG
>JAYVDI010000399.1:0-3571 GCA_043749505.1 Schlesneria sp.
CAACACACGCAACCCCAAGCCGCCAAACGAGTCAGACGCAACCGCCACCGCGAACCGACACTGGCAAACTTTGTAAGAATGTGGGTAAGTTCAAGGCTTTGAACGCCGGCCCACCATCAGGAAACCTCGGGAATTGTTGGTGGGCCGGCGCGGCGAAGCGCCGCTGGTCCCACCCTACATCCAGTCCAAATTCAAAAGGCATTGGCCCTGAGGCCGTCACACCCAAGCGACCGTGGCACGGGGGGACTCGATGAGGTATTGGTCTCGCATCATTTTGATCCCTACGTCACGCTGTTGAGTTTGTCCGATGCCGCTTCCGTTCCCGCCGACGATCTTGCTCGCCGTTGGCGGCCTGTTGCTCGTGGGAGGACGCTGGGTGCGCGATGCGCGCTGGGTCGCGGGCCTGTGGTTCGTCGCGTGGATTTACGTTGCCGCTGCGCTCACGGCGAGTGGCATCGCGGTGGACGACGCGGCCGCGCACATGGTTTCACGATCTCTCTGGAGGGCCGATCGGTTGGCCGTCTCGGGAGAATGGCTGGCGCTGGCGATCGGTTTGTTGTTCGGAGTCGGCTCGATCGGAATGACCTCGCGTGGCGGAACGGCTCACGAGCGATTCGGCTTCCTGTCGTTCCTGATCGCGGGCGTGATGCTGGTTGTCTCGGCCCACGACGCGATCACGTTGGCGCTGTCGCTGGAGATCGTGCAGTTCGCCTCGGTGGCACTGCGCAGGCTGGAACTCGACGCACGGTGCCTCGCCGATGCCGTGAAAGATGCGGCGCACGGTATCCCGCGTCAGGCCAATCTTTCTCGCGATGACGCCTCGCTGTGGCTCGGCCTCACCGCGTCGCTGTGTGTGTGGCTGGGCCTCGCGTTCGCAGCGTGCCTCACCGCTTCGACGCAGTTCGAGGACATGCGGATCGTCCTCGCGCAGGCGTACCGCCCCGAACCGGGGCGCGTTGCGATCGGAGCCGGATCTAAGCTCGGACTGCTCGCGATGGGCCTGATCGTCACGGGCATCGGCAGCCGGATCGGACTCGTTCCGTGGCGAGCGATGTTGGCGGAGAACATTCGCAGCGTCGGCTATTGGACGAGCGGCTGCGTCGTGGTCAGCGGTCAACTTGCAGGTCTCTTTGCTCTCGCGCGCTTGTGCGGAACCGTTTGGATCGGGTTTGCGAGTGAGCTGATCGTGCTGCTGATCGTGCTGTCCTCCGCGACGCTGGCCGTAGCGGGAGGTCTCAATGCGCGCGGTCTCTCCAAAGGGGAAGGAACGCTGCGCAGCTGGCTGGTTGCGTTAACGATGCTGCACGGTGCTTGGCTGCTGATCGGAGTCATCGCCGCGACTGGCGATCTCGCCGCTCCCGAGAACAGCCTGTCGGTGGCGACCGGTCAGCCCGGCGCGCTGTCGTTACTAATCTTTTCGACCGCCGCAAGCCTGTTCGGAATGACGGGCCTCTTCCTGCTCTTAAACCATCTCGCACGCAGCGACCGCGACATCGAGTACCTCGACGAATTACTCGGTCTCGGCCGACTGGCCCCCATCACCGCGACCGGTTTAATGGTCGTACTGGCCAGCTTGATCGGTCATCCGCCACTGTGGGGCTGCTCGGGACAGTGGTTGCTATTGGTGTCGGGTTTCAACACGCGCGCAGTCGTGGCGACAGGAACCTTGAGTGTGGTGCCGCATCAAGGCGTGATCGTGCTGCTGATCGTAGCCACACTCAGTTCCTTGATCGCCGCTGCAGTCGTCGTTCAGTTCGCCCGCGTGATGTTCCTCGAAGACCCGATCTCACACACGCCGCCTCAGGGAGGAAGAGCCTCTCTCGTCGCGGGCCTGAGCGTCGCACTCGCCCTCGTTACCGTCGGCCTGTTCCCATCGAGGCTGCTGGCTGTGATCAGCGGCGCGAATCAATCACTCCGCATCGCGCCGCACGCAGCGCCGGCAGGTAAGCCGAGCGGTTCTGCCACGGCCAGCAGCCTGTAACGCGGATGGCCCGTCCGGTGATTTTCACCGAGAAATCCAAGCTGACGAGCCGCCAGCTCGACAGTTTCATCCGACAATCGAGTCACGGTTTCCTCTTCGCGATCCGTCACGCATCCGCATAGGCGCTGCGGAACACTTCCTCAGCATAGAACGTTTTCGAGGTCGCGCCGGGAAGCTCCTGCAATATTTTGGCGGAGACGAGTCGATCAATATCGGCCTTGGCCGCGGGATATGTGACACCCAGCAGACGTGCCAGATCGGCAATGCGCACGAAAGGGGAATCGAATAGCGATGCCGTGGAGCCGTTCGCTGCCACCGCTGTCGGCAATGCGCTGGGTGAAGTCGTCGCGAATTCGCCGAAACTCATCGCAGCGCCACACGGTCGCCACAGATTGAACGACGACGACGCGCAGACAGAATTCAATCCACGGCTCCCAAGCGCCCTGAGTGCTGATGTGGAACAGATGCCAGTTTAGCCTTGGCCTCCGCCAGTAACGGCCACAGACTCGCTGGCAACTCCCACGACCTCGGCGGAAGCGGGGCCGGGACGAACGCCGACAGTTGAGAATCGACCCGCACGATCTCGCCCGGCGATTGCGGTCCAAACAGGGTCAGATCCATTTCGAGTCAGCTCCGAATTCGAACGGTCTTTCACGACAGCGAGGCAGCTTAAAGAAAACTGCCATTTTTTTAATCGACCGACCTGCGATTAAAGCTTCCCCTCAGAAACCGTCGTCAAACCCAAGCCCTGACTTGGGATGAGTCGTTAACCCCCCCCGGTCGCCACGAGGCGTCCGCCACCATTTTTCTCTCACACTCGCCTCAAACACCCCTGACAAGCGTCACACCACCATGCCCAACCGACTCGCTCACGAAACCAGTCCGTATCTGCTTCAGCACGCGAATAACCCGGTCGAGTGGTGGCCGTGGTGCGACGAGGCGATTCAAACCGCGCGGCGGCATGAGCGGCCGATTTTCCTCTCGATCGGCTACAGCGCGTGTCACTGGTGCCATGTGATGGAGCATGAAAATTTTGAAGACCCGGTGATGGCGTCGCTCATGAGCGAGCGGTTTGTCTGCATCAAAGTTGATCGCGAGGAGCGGCCGGATCTCGATCAGATTTACATGTCGGCCGTGCAAGCGATGACCGGCAGTGGTGGCTGGCCGATGTCGGTGCTTCTCACCCCCGACTCGATTTTCTACTCGGCCCAACGCATGAAGTCGTGATGGTCGAGGGGACGGGAAGCCTGGAGTCAGCAGGGGCAAGACGAGAACTTGGCTGGAATTCTCCGCGAGCTGCATCAGCGGTTCGTTCCCAACAAAGTCGTTCATCGGCGCGAAGCCACAATAACAGACGAGTCCTTGCCACCCTCAATCCGCTCCGTGTTGAGCGGCAAGGCGGCAGTCAACGGCGATGCGTCGCTCTACGTCTGCCGCTTCGGAACGTGTGAGCAACCGACTGTCGGTCACGCTGCCATCACTAAAGCAATCAAACGACTGTAATATCATTCATCGCTCGCCCTTAGAACCTGCCCAAAAACAACTCCGCCGTTTGTCGTCTTTCGCTCCGCGAAAGGGCGTTCTTTCGCG
>JAYVDI010000400.1:0-3497 GCA_043749505.1 Schlesneria sp.
CCCGAATCGCTGAAGCGCAGCATCGAGTTGCTGGCTGCGGCCGAGGGCTACTCGGCCAGCCAATTCATGGCCTGTGCCGCCGGGGAAAAACTCGCGGTCCTGCTGACGATGGACTACCTGCGGCGCGAGGCCGCCGCAGGCCGCCGCGAAGAGTTCGAGGCGTATCTCGCCGCGGTTCCCGATGTGGCTCCTGATGAGACCGACCAACTCCCTGCCGTCGCTCCGCCGGAACACTGATCGCGGACGCGGCGACTGGAGACTCGTCGACCGAGGCAACGGCCAGCGCATGGCCGACGAAATGATCTCAAAAGAAACGTGCTCGAAAGGTTGGCGGACCCTCACGATCGACCTCACCAAATTCGCCGACCAGGAACTCAAACTCGACCTCGTCAACCAAGCCAATGACTGGTCCAACGAGTTCGGCTACAGGGGCGGTGTGCAACTTCTGACGGACTGAGGTATCTTGACAACGCCCACTCCCTGAAACACGGCGACTTGGCTCGCCGAGATCGACATGAATTGGAGAAGGATAGATGCCAACGCTGCTGAAAACGCCTGAGCCACCTGCAATCGATGACGATGACGCTGCAGAGTCCATCGAAGAAGAGTTCTATCCTGTCGAGTACTCGATCACGAGTTACGGTGCGGACTTCGATGTCGAGGGCTTGGTCCGCCGCCTGAATTCCCACGATATAGCAATCCCAGTGTTTCAGCGCGGATATGTTTGGCGCATCTATGATGCGTCGCGATTCATCGAATCGCTGCTGCTTGGATTACCGGTGCCAGCCGTTTTTCTGGCGCGGGAAGCGGACCAAAGGCTGCTCGTCATTGATGGCCAGCAGCGACTCCAATCGTTGAAGTTCTTCTATGACGGACGGTTTGTCGACGGCAAGCCGTTTGTTCTGAGGCGTGTGCATGGTCGCTACGAGGGCAAGAGTTACAACACGCTCGACGTTCGAGACCGCCGAAAGCTGGACGATTCGCTTATCCACGCGATCATCGTGAAGCAAGAAGGCCCGCTGGAGTCGGCACCGACAAGCATTTTCCACATTTTTGAACGCCTCAACACCGGCGGCGTACCGCTCAACGCCCAAGAAATTCGGTCGGCGGTTTACCACGGACCGTTCTCCGACATGCTTGCGGAACTGAACGACGATCAGAACTGGCGAAATGTGGTTGGACCGGTCAGCAATCGAATGCGAGATCAGGAACTCATCCTGAGATTTCTGGCGCTCTTTGCAGAGAGCGACAAGTACGGACGTCCGATGAAGGAATTCTTGAACTGGTTCATGTTCCGAAACAGGAAT
The DNA here is from genome assembly GCA_043749505.1 of Schlesneria sp. Classification (GTDB taxonomy): domain Bacteria; phylum Planctomycetota; class Planctomycetia; order Planctomycetales; family Planctomycetaceae; genus Schlesneria. Next base: position 1,308 of record JAYVDI010000400.1, read on the forward strand.
CTCAACGATATGGGACGAGCGAAGATGGCGGGTTGTTTTCGGGCGACAGTGGCTGCGATCAACGGAGGGATTGGTGCCGACGCGTTCAAGCCGTCGCGAACGCTGAATTCCGCGGTATGCGACTCAATCATGGTTGCCGTTGCGCGTCGTCTGGAGCACGGACCGATTGACCACCCGAATCTCCTGAAGACGCACTACGACAATCTGCTGCAGGAGGAGGTTTTCCGTTCGGCCATCACCACATCGACGACCAATGAGGCCAGTGTTTTCACGCGGTTGAATCAGGCATCAAGTGCAATTGGGCAGGTGAAATGAAGAACCGTGAACTGGTTCGTCAGAAGGACCGGCTCGACTCGCTGTTTCAACAACTCACGATTGCCAGTTCCGGCGATGCCGAATTGCAGTCCCATTGGGCGCGCTATCTGTGTGTCATCGTCAGCGGGTTTTTGGAAAATGCCGTCGAAGCCCTTCTCGTCGAGTACACGTCACAGCGTGCCCACGAGAAGGTCAGTCAATTCGTGTCGCGAGAACTGAGGCAGTTTCAAAACCCGAAGTTCCTCAAGATCGCGGTTGTTCTTGGGAAGTTTTCGCCCGAATGGAAGACGAACGTGGAATCTTGGACGACAGAAGAAAACAAAGCTGCTGTCAACAGTGTGGTCAACAACAAGAACCAAATCGCTCATGGACAATCGACAGAAATCAGCCTGGCAAGGATCAAGCAGTACTACGAGCGGATCGTCGAATTCGTCACGGACCTTGAGTCACGGATCGTCGTGTAACGACATCGCATTGGGAGTTATTCATCGAGATGATTCGTGAACCTGACGGTGTTGATTTCGTGATCCGCAGCGAACCTTTGACGCCGGAAGGCATTGCCGAAATCCAAGACTGGATTCGAAAGCAAGGTGATGCGGATTCAGCAACAAAGCCTCCCTTGAAGGCATCTCACGCCAAGAGCCGCCTCAAGAAAGGCGGCCGGGCGGCGAGGTCCGGTTCCGGGACGTGACTGACTGCCCGCGTTGCCTTCGATGACCTGGGCATTCCTTCTGGCCGTGATATTTCGGCGTCTCGCGTTCCTCACGAAGTTTCTAACACCCGCTGCTCACTTCGAGGAATCACTCATGCATCTCGTTCCTGCACTCAATGTGGTCGTCTATCGCGAACCGGGGCCAGCCGATGAGGAGATTGAGCGGCAGGCGGCTCGGTTTGTCGAGGCCAAGTCGGTGGTGCCGCTTGGCGGTCGTCTGGGATACTTGGTGCTCGTGCCGAGTGATTTCGACCGGCTGTGGGATGGAGTCGATGCCGGCGATGCGATGGGGACGGCGGCGAGCGTGTTGCAGTTTCTCGGCCCGGAAACCCGACAGTTCATTGCCCGGCCCGAGGTCTTCATCTACGGCTGGGTGGGCGATGACCAGACCGATCAGGGGCGCGTGCTGCTGTTGCAAGTCATCCCGCGCGAACCACCTCCGCGGGACCGTCCGAGTTTGAATTGAGATCTCCCGGCGACAACAGAACTGGGATTCCCGCTGGCAACTGAGCCCGAGTGATGTGCTGAAGACTTCTTTCGATATCCCGCCGCTTCGCCGATGGGGCTGTTGCGGGGATGACGAGCACTCGTACCGGATCACTTGTCGATGAGCGTCCCGTCGGCGGAGCGACGGGACTACGGTACGACGGTACTACGCTGGTTCGGGTGTGCATCTCAATTCTGGGTGAAATCGAATGAACGGGGTGTTGTCGACTCTGAAGGAGTAAGGCGAGCGGCAGATGACTGTTTGTCCCCATACAAGCACGACGTGCAAGCGAGTGCGCATGAAAACTCACTCGCTTGCGCATCGTGCTTGTATCGTGCGCATCGTGCTTGTCTGCCGATTCCCGCCGCTGGCCCAAGAGCCGCTGCGGCTTCGAGAGAATTGGATGATCCGCCTTTTGGGTTCCACCCAGAATCGTGACGCACTCCCCACCGGTTCCGTTCCTACAGGTCGCGGTGGTGAATCCGGGATTCCGGGAGCGACATGATTTTCTTGGCGAGGGTGCGGAAGCCGCCCTGGGGGGCGATGACCAGAACGCGGCCGGGGAGTTTCACGTGCGCGATCAGTTTCGCGACGAGGATGCGATCGTGGGCGGGGTTGCTCGAACCGAACAGCCCCGTCGGTTTCGAGCGGGCGACCAGCACGAACAGTCTCTGCT
>JAYVDI010000401.1:0-36858 GCA_043749505.1 Schlesneria sp.
ACTGCGTTTGATTTTCGATCTCGCGTAGCGCGTCGATCAAGCCCGGCTCGACTGTGGCTTCGTCCATCGATGCCAAAGTCTCCGAAGGCCGAATCAACACGATGGCCTGTCTGGCCCGCTCGCGCACGCTGGCTTCGCCCGTCTGCGCCGCGTGCAGCAACGTCTCACCCGCAGTGGCGGCAGCGGAACCCAGTTCACCCAAGGCCTGGGCGGCCTGGGCCTGTACGAGATCGGAGTCGTCACGCAATCGACGGCATAATCCCTCAATGACGGCTGGCGACGTTCCCGCCACCCAAGGCAGGATCGTCGTCACGTGCGCGCGGACTAATTCGTTCGGATCTTCCAGCAATGACAACAGGAGACTCACCGACCCTTCATCGAGATTGCCCCATCGGCCCAGCGCGTCCACGGCGGCGGTTCGGACCCGCGAGTCCGTATCGTTCAATCCCCCGAGAACGATCTGCTTTGTGACGGGGGTGGGCTGGTCAATCACGCTGAGCGCGCGAATGGCCTGGCATCGCACGTTGGCATCCTCATCCCGACAGGCCACTTCCAGTACGTTCGCTGCTCCCTCACCCTCCACACCCAGTTTTCCAAGCGACTTCGCCGCGCTGGCCCGCACATCCGCGTTGATATGTTGCAATGAATAGATCAGCGAGGGAATTGCCACGTCCGCCAACTCACCCATTTGCCCCAAGGCTTCCGCGGCGAGAGAACTGACCACGTTGTCTTGGTCTCGCAGCGCGCGTACCAAACCGATCACGGCAACATCCGCCACGGCCTCGCCGATTTTTCCGAGTGCTTCCACAGCCTTGGCCCGAACCGTGTCGTTTTGATCGGTGAGTACATCGACGAGGGACGGAGCGGTCCCTTGCGCCGATTCGCCGATCGTCCCCAGTGCTTCCGCCGCCTGGGCGCGGACGACACTATCCGGGCTGACAAGCCCGACAACCAACCCTTCCGTGGCTTCGTCATTGAGGTGCCCAATCTGACCGATTGCCTCGGCGGCGGCATCTCGGACGGATTCGTCTCGGTCCTGCAGCAAGGGAGCAAGAGCGGAAAATGCCTCGGACGCGGCTGCACCCATCGCTCCGAGTTCCCGCGCCGCCAAGACTCGCAATGACGGGCTGGCATCCTGCAACACTTCCACGAGGGCATCGACAATTGCGGCAGTCGAACCTCCCACTTTTCCCACGGCTTCGATCGCTGCTTGACGCACGGTTTCGTCTTCGTCCTTGAGCAGACCGACCAAGCTGGAAGCCGCAACCACCGCAGGCGGTCCAATTCGTCCGAGCGCTCGAGCGGCTTGAGCGCGGACCGATAATGAACTGTCTGCCAACGCAGCTTGAAGGGTCTGTACAGCGAGGTCCACGGGTTCAATGGAGGACACGGCCACAAACGGCGACCGCCATTTCAGCGACCGCCACAACCGATGCGGGATCGTCACACGAGTCGGCTGTGCGTCGGAGGGGACGAAACCGGAGCTGGCGATGATTCCCAAGGCCTCGATCAAGCTTTGACGCACGATGTCGCTGGAGTCTCGACTGAGGGAGACGAGCAACACAATCGTTCCGCGAACGCGCAGATGACCCAGCGCTCCCGCTGCAATGGCACGCACATGTTCGTGCTCGTCATGCAGGTGACGAACCAAGGCCGGAATCGCGGCGGGTCCGATGTCGGCGAAGATCACTGGCAGGCGTTCTCGTTGTTCTTTCGTCAGTGAAGTGACGCTACCGAGTGAAACCAGCAGCGGGCCGATGGCTCCCGCACCATGCTGTGGCAAAGCGTGGCACGCCCGCTCATGAATCGGCTCATTGGGGTTCCACAAGTCGGTGATTGTCTCCGAAAGGACCTGCCCCTGACGAAACGATGCGAATATCTGCTGCAACAACACCAGAGTGAAGAACATTCGGAACACTGCCAGCAAGGTTGATGCTGGCCACTTGGCTTGGCGCACGTAAGAGACCTCCAAAAGGTGACTCGCTTTGGCGAAATCCAATACATCGACGATCCTCAACAACACAATCAGCGCGTTCGCCACAAAATCAACGTATGTCGGATCGCCTTGGCCCTCCTTCACGATGTACCAGTTTCTCCCGATGGTCTCGTACAAACCGAGGTTCAGCAGTGCGAAGCCACCGATCATTCCCACCGTGGCAGTCACCAGCAGCGGAACCCCCACCGCTTGACCGTAACGAACCAGGTTCACCGCGAGTTCCTGGCCCTTCAGCGGATTGTGGACCGACTTGTAGCCGCGCGAGACGGCATAGCGTTCCAGATCAATAAGCATATACGCGAGGCACGCGGTGACTCCCATGAATAGCGGGATCAGGGCACAGACGACGGTTAGGGCCGGAAAACTTCGGGACATCCACCAGCCGACGAATAGCGACATCAATACGAGGCTCAAGAATGTTGGCCACGAAGTCCACGAGAAGAGTCGCTGCCAGACTTGGAACCCGTGCCGAATGCTGTGCCGCACAACGCTCGCGAAAACGACCATCGCCCATTGGATCAGACCAATGTGAAACAGAAATCCGGCAGCGATCAGAACCAGCAGCAATCCCAAGATGACCAAGTACGACGAACTCAGCTGATCCAAACGCACCAAAAAACCGACTTGATCCATGCGAGAACTTCTCTGAGAAAAACCTGTGAGATTGATGTCGCGCCCCCAGCCCTGCCCGATTGATTTCGGTCAACCGGGCAGGAACCGCTCTTAGCCCGGCTGTCACAACTCAAGCAACCAATCACAAGCCAGAAATGAATTGCCACTCCGCATCGGGATCAGGTTAGGGTTCATCCGACTGTCGCGTGCTGAGAGTTGAAAGAGCGTGAAATCGTCGGCGTAATTTGAGGTTAGGAAACAATCCACCAGATCACGGGAGCCGACGTACCCACGAGTTGTTGTACAACAGTACCCTCGCGGCCAGTTTCACTCGACGCGGTGTCGGCGGTAGGTCTCGGCGAGCAGCGGTGTGACGAGTTCTTCGAGTTGTTCAATTTCAATTAGGAACGAGTCGTGGCCGAAGACGCTTTCCAGTTCCAGATAGGTCACATGACGGCGGGCTTCGACGAGTGCTTTCACGATCTCGCGGCTTTGGATCGACGGGAACAGCCAGTCGGTGTGGTACGACGTGACCAGGAACCGAGCGTTCGTTTTTCCCAACGCTTCTTGCAGTGAACCGTGCCGCGCGGCGAGGTCGAAGTAGTCCATCGCGCGCGTCAAGTAGAGATAGCTGTTGGCATCAAACCGCTCGATGAATCGCTTGCCCTGATAGTGGAGATAGCTCTCGATCTTGAACTCGGTCTCCTTCTGAAGGTTGTATTCGAGATGATCGCTGTGCTGGAGATCGCGCCCAAACTTGCGTTCGATCGAAGCCTCCGAGAGATACGTGATGTGCGCGATCATCCGCGCGAGCGACAGTCCGAATCGTGGTCCGACATCGCCGTACTTGGAGGCATCCTCGCCGTAGTAGTCGCCGTCTTTGAAGTCAGGGTCGGCGGTGATGGCTCGCCGACCGACCGCGTTGAACGCGATCCCTTGTGCCGACAACTTTGCCGACGACGCGAGGCAGACTGCCGCGTGAACCATCTTGGGATAGCGAGCCACCCAGTCGAGGACCTGCATCCCGCCGAGACTCCCTCCCACCAGACCGAGTAGCGTGTCGATCCCCAGTTTGCGGACGAGGGCCGCGTGAACCTCAACGATGTCTCCCACCGTGATGAATGGGAACCTCAGTCCGTACGGTTGGCCAGTGGCCGGATTGCGGCAGCTCGGGCCGGTCGTGCCTTGGCATCCGCCCAAGACGTTGGCGCAGATGATGAAGTACTTGTTTGTGTCGAGCGCTTGACCCGGCCCGACCAGCCCGTCCCACCAGCCCGGCTTGCGACTCTCCGCCGAATGCCATCCCGCCACATGAGCATCGCCCGTCAATGCGTGACAAACGAAGATGGCGTTGTCTTTGGCTGCCGTCAGTTTACCGTAGGTTTCGTACGCGACCGTCACGGGGCCGAGTTGTTGCCCGCCCTCCAACGTCAGCACATGAGGTGGCTCGAACAGTTTTACGAACTGAGTTTGCACGAGTCCGATCGAGGAGGACTCGTCATCGTCTGAAGCGGGTTGTGCGATTTCTGAAGCCATTGTGGGCGGATCCACCTCAAGGTGTCAGCGTGTTGAGAAATGCAGCCTGTTGAAAATGGGGCCGATGGCCGAATGAGTGTCACGGCGGATTTGAAACTTGGCGACTCACGCCAGCCAAGTTACTCGATTCGCTGCGTGGGGTCACGGAAGAGCGATTGTCTTTCACACGATCAGGTGCAGTCATCAATTGGTGGTCCCCCGGCGAAATACTGCGGGACAAGCGTTTTTAAGAACGTAGTCCTGTCGCTCCGCGACAGGAGGCGCGATCAACAGGGAACATCAATCTGTCGAGTCACCTCGAATGAACGGCAAACGTCACTCGTGTGTTCTCGCTTCCTGCTGCGGAGCGACAGGGCTACCACCAGTTGGCGACTGCGCCTCCACACGATTAGGGCAACCGCTCGGCTAACACTTCTCTTTGACTGCGGCTCACGCTACACAACGACTTCACAGACCACATACACCCGATGCGTGAGCCACCCTTTCATGTTCCACCTGCCAGCGACCTCTGCCGAACTCTTGCTCCGCCAAACTTTCGCGTTGGAAATTGCGGCGGAGGCGAGTGCTCTCATCCTGCGTTACTACCAGGCGCCGAGCCTCGAAGTGGAGCGCAAAGGGGACAGCAGCCCGGTTACTGAAGCGGATAAGGGAGCCGAGTTGTTGATTCGCTCCCGTTTGGCCGAGTCATTCCCCGACGACGCGATCCTCGGTGAGGAGTTTCCCAGCGTGGAGGGAACGACGGGTTACCGTTGGATCATCGATCCGATCGATGGCACGAAGTCGTTCATTCACGGAGTGCCGCTGTTCGGAACGCTGATCGGTGTCGAGTTCAATTTGCAGTGCGTGATCGGTGTCGTCCGATTTCCGGCTCTGAGGGAAGTCGTCTACGCCGCGAAGGGGCACGGCGCATGGTGGCAGATTGGCGACGAAGTGCCGCGCCGTGCCAAGGTCTCTTCCGTGACGAAACTTTCCGAGGCGACGTTCTGCCACACGAATCCCGCCCGCTGGTTGGCGACTGGCAAACAACGCGCCTTTGAAACACTGTGTTCATCCACTCAGTTGGCTCGTGGCTGGGGAGACTGCTTCGGTCACATGCTCGTCGCCACCGGTCGTGCCGACGTGATGATCGACCCCGCCATGAATGCTTGGGATGCCGCAGCCCTCCTGCCGATCGTCGAAGAAGCGGGCGGCCAGTTTCTGGACTGGTCCGGCACCGCCACAATCTACAACGGCAACGGACTGTCGGTCACGCCGGGGCTGAAGGCTGAAGTGTTGGAAATGGTTCAGAGTTAGAGGCTATCCAAGAACCATTCACCTCCCAGCCCTCTTCCCGCAAAGTGGAGGCGAGGGGAGAAAGAAAAGGGAAGAGCAAGCATGAAGATCGCTGGCGTGCAGATGGACTTTCAGTTGATGGACGTGAGCGGAAACCTCGACCGCATGATCGCGAAGCTGCGTGAGGCTCGCACGGCGGGAGCTGCGTTGACGGTCTTTCCCGAATGTGCGGCGACGGGCTATTGCTTTGCGAGTATCGAAGAGGCTCGGCCGTATGCGGAATTGATCGACGGAGCAGCGACTCAGCGCATGGCTCGCGCGTGTGCCGAACTGGGCGGGCACGTTGTGTTTGGCTTACTCGAAGCAGACGGGCCGCGCGTCTTCAATGCCCTCGCGCTGGTCGGGCCGAACGGGCTGGCCGCTTCGTATCGCAAGATTCATCTGCCGTTTCTCGGCGTGGACATGTTCACCGATTTTGGAGACCGTCCGCTCGCCGTCCATGAGGTTGACGGAGTGAAGATCGGGATGAACATCTGCTACGACGGCGGCTTCCCCGAGACAGCGCGGTGCCTCGCGCTGCTCGGAGCAGACTTGATCGTACTCCCCACGAACTGGCCTCCCGGCGCTGAGACTGCCGCTGACTACGCGACCAACACGCGCGCGATGGAAAACACCGTGTATTACGCGGCGGTCAACCGGATCGGCGTCGAACGAGGCACGCCCTTCATCGGTCGCAGCCGCATCTGCGACCCGCTCGGCAAGACACTCGCGACGGCCGACGGAATCGAAGAAGTGATCCTCTACGCCGACATCGACACCGCCCGCTCTCGCAACAAGCATTTGATCCGCCAAGCGGGAACGAATGAAGTGAACCGCATCGCCGACCGCCATCCCGAGATGTACGGTGAGATCGTCAAGCTGCGCGAACTCCAGCGACCGGGACGATGATTCCAATAATGCGAACAGCCGTCGAATGATTCGACGGCTGTTCGCATTATTGGAGTGTTCGCGGCCCGTGGCGGAGTTCACACGCGAGCGGGCTTGGCCGCTGCGGTGTTCTGGCCCAGCATTTCAGACAACTCGCGAAGTTCGCCCAGTTCGTTTTTGCGTTCATCGTCGGTGATGTCTGACGAATCACGGATCTCCAACATGCGGCTGCTGCGGACGAATCGCAGGCCACGCAAGAGGAGTTCACGTTGACGGTCGGTCAGTTCCAATTGCAACAGGTCACTCATCGGATTGAGGTCCGCAGGACTAAAAAAAGATGAAGGCCGAATTATTGCCCAGCGGCGAAGGCGTTCACGCGGGCAGATGTTAACCGTGTGTCGAGTGCGTCTCAAGCATCTTCTTAACAGAGGCTCGCAGACGGATCGGTCAACACGCATGGCCACTCCAAATCGACGCCGCGATCAGTGAAATACTCACGTCGATCTGTCCGCGTATGGCCACTGGTTTTCGGTGCGGCTCAAAAACCCGCAGCCTGATGGCATGCCGCCCGCCTAGGTTTCCGTTTCAGTCGTATGGACATGATTCGGCTCGGATCACATCGGCCGAGAGGACCAGCAGACTTCGCCGGTTCTCGGCGGTGCCTTGTGATCCGCAGCGTTGGCAAGGTTTGCGTGAACGTAATGTTGACCGTGACGCAAGATTGTCAGTGAACCGCCACGACTTTCCCGGCTTTACCGAGAACTCCTTCAGTCTCGAACCATTCTTGGTCGAATCATCCAGATGCGAGGTCGTGTCGCGGGGTGTTGCCCATTCGGTTGAACCTCACGCGTCTCAAGCGGAGAGATTGGCGGGCCGCATGCCGTCAGGCTGCGGGTTCTTGAGAACGTCGCAGAAACCCGTGGCCTGACGGCACACGGCTCGCCTCGAACATCTCCCTCATGGCGGTGCGAGGGATAAACGAGTCGGTCTGGATCGTGAGCATTTTTGGCAGACACTACTTGAAGAGGCATTTGCGGATGGATCTTGTGGAACGAACTGCGAACTTGCCGAAATCTGCGACCATGTCAGAGTCCGGTGAAGCGTTGGACCGCCTGTTGAGGGCTGCTGCGTTGGTTCGATTGAAGCTCGGCGAGTTCCTCGACCCATTCGGGCTGACGGAGGTCCGCTATTCGGTGCTGGCGGCGTTGAATTCCGCCGGTGAGATGGGGCTTTCACAATCGGAATTGGCCGAGCGGTTAATGCAGTCGGAGTCGAACGTCAGCACGTTGGTTGAGCGGATGGCCCAAGACAATTTGGTCGAGCGGTTGCGATCTCACGCCGATCGGCGAAAGCGAGTTCTGTTGCTCAGTCCATCCGGCTCCCGGTTGGTAGAGCGTGTTGAAAATGCCAAGGGCAATTGGGCCGTTCGACAGTTGCAGGGTGTACCCGCCGATGATCGGGCCACGCTGGGGCTGCTGCTCGGTCAACTGATCGCGAGCCATGAAGGGCGCTCCGTTTTGAAGGGAGCTTCGGCAGCCTCCTCGCGCGGATCGGTCTCTTCGCACAATGGCCTTCCCTTGTTTGATGATGAGGGTTCATCGGATCAGTTGAGTTGGTCCGAGGCCGCACATGAGAAAGAGGATGGTGCGGATGTTCATTCACCTCACCGCGCCTTGGAACAGATGTTGTCGGCACTCGGGCTGGTGAATCAGTTAGTGAAGGACGAAACGTGATGAAGTCACCTCGCCACCGCATCGGGTTTGTCGTGCTGGCCGTCGTGGGGACGCTGCTGGGAAGCGGATGTTCACGCCCGTTTTGGCGTTCGCAGGCCGACTTCGACACCTACAACTTGCTTCAAAAGAAACAGCTTGACCCACGCTGGAGCCTGCCACGTACGACAGTCGATGCTGACCCGCGCAGCCGGTTCTATGACCCATTCGATCCCGACTGTGCCCCGCTCCCGCCCGACGATCCGGCGGCGAGTCAGTACATGGACGCGGTGCATGGCATGCGCGGCTACAAGAGTTGGCATGAGTTCGGCGAATCGATGTCGGTCGAAAATCCGGCATGGTTGGCGAACTTCGGTCTCGCATCGGCAGCCCCGTACGTGGACTACGGGTTGTCGGACGGATTGACCACGGTCAGCGCGAACTCGCCCGAAGGGATGAGTCGCTCCGCAACAACGGCTGCGGCTGAGATGGTTCCGACGATTCAAGACCTCTCGCTGGAGCAGGCCATTGAACTCGCGAACATCAACAGCCGCGACTACCAGACTCAGATCGAGAATGCGTACTTATCCGCGTTGCAGCTCACGCTCGATCAATTTCAGTTCAACGTGCGGTATCTCGGGCTGGGCGCTCGCAAGCCGACCGGCACGCTCACGAACACGCTGTTGCCTGGGGCAGGTGTCGCTCGCGTCGATAGTGTCGGCTTCAGCTCACGATTTGGAATGAGCCAACTCCTGCCGACCGGCGGGCAGTGGATCGTCGAAATGGCGAACAACACGCTGTGGTTGTTCTCGGGCGGCAATCAAACGAGTTCGGCGTCGGTGTTGTCGTACTCGCTCGTCCAACCGTTGCTGCTGGGAGCGGGTCGCAAAATCGTGTTGGAGAATCTCACACTGAGCGAACGCGAAGTGCTGTACGACCTGCGGACGCTCGCGCGGTATCGCAAGCTGTTCTTCTCGGCCACCGTGGCGGCGGGTCAGGGAGCGAATACGGGAGGCGGTGGTGGAGCAACTGTCAGCGGTGTGACCGTGGGAGCAACGACCGCTTCAGGGTCGGGAGCGGGCTATCTCGGATTGCTGCAACAGACACAGCAGATTCGCAACCAGCGTGACAACATTCAGGGTCTCTACGTCCAAACAGAACGGCAACGAGAACTAACCGCGCAAACGCCGTTTCGTCGCTTGCAGGAGGGGGCGTTGCCTCAGGGGATCGAGCTTCCGGCGACTCTGACCTCAAAAATCGAGTATTTGCCGGGAAGTCGCATCCTGCGTTGGAAGGTGATCGATCCGATGACTCCTGCTGAACAGGAGCAGCTTCTAGCACTCAATGCAGATGCGGAGTACCGCCTCGCAGTACGTGGGCTGTTCGACCAGCTTCGCACCGGTGTCATCACCGCCGACATGCTGCAGCTTGCCACCCGACTGACTCAGCAAGAGAACCAACTCCGCACACTCGAACGGACCTTCACGGATGCCTTGGACAATTACAAGCTGTTCTTGGGTCTCCCGACGGACATGCAGGTCTCGCTCGACAAGACGATGCTCAAGCAATTCCAACTCATCGACCCGCGTATCAACGAGCTGGAACTGGAGGTCTTGGAGTTCGCGAACATCACCGCGTCTGTCAGCGATGAAGATCCGCCGCTGGCCGAGTTGAGGTCAGCAGCGCGACGCCTCTCGTCGATGATCGAAGAAGTGCGGGTGAGCGGTATTCAGTTGATTGAGTCTGATTTCCGATCCGTCGCACAGAACACGCCGCAACGACTGGCAAAGTTGAAATTTGAGAAGTCCCGCGACCTAGTCGAGTTCGCGCTGGAACGCGATCGCGTGATCTTCCGCACAATTCGTGGAGCCTTCGAGAAGGTGGCTGCGGAGTTGAAACAAATTGAAGAGCGACTGACCCACGACGACATCAGTCGCGAAGATCGGCAGACCGCGTTGATCGCGATGCGCGAAGAACGCGAAGAGGTCTTTACGGTTGTTCAGAATTTGCGGGTCGTACAGGTTGGATTGCGAGCGGAATTGATCTCGCTTCCCGAGTTCGGCATGCCTTTGGAATCGGCCGTCGCTCTGGCTCTCGACAATCGGCTCGATCTGATGAACTCACGCGGTCGCGTCATGGATGCGCGCCGCGCGATGGAAGTCGCCGCGAATCAGTTGGAAGCGGTTCTCAATCTTGTCGCGGCGGGGGACATCGGGACATCGGGTACCGGAAACCATCCGCTCGATTTTCGAGCTGATCGCAGTTCGTTCCGCTTCGGAGTCCAAATGACCGCGCCAATCAGCCAAGTTGCCGAACGAAACGCATACCGGGCCGCGCTGATCTCGTATCAGCGACTCCGGCGCGAATACATGCGACAGGAGGATCAGATTAAGTTTGAAGTCCGGACTGATTGGCGGCAGTTAAATGTAGCCCGCCTTAATTTTGAGACCAGCCGGAAGAATCTGCGCCAAGCGGCACTTCAACTCGATATTGTAGTGGAGAACGCCAAGAGTCCGAGTACACAGCAACAGGTTGGTCGCGGTGGCACCACCGCCAGCACCGGCAACACCGGTCTGAACCTGTTGAATGCGTTGAACTCGGTCCTGCAGGCTCAAAACGATCTCGTCCAAACGTGGGTCGATTACGAGCGCAACAGGATCAACATTCATCGCGACATGGATATCATGGTGATCGACGAACGTGGCCTGTGGGTCGATCCTGTCTACCAGGGTCTCTCAGGTGCTTCGACCTCCCACCCGATGAGTGAACCTGCCAATGCTGAACCAGCCCCTCTCCCAGAACCCGCCGCATTCCTCCCGCTCGAACGAGACCGATCCGCCGGGAGTGTCCGCCTCGTCGCCGAGTCGCGCTCTCGCGCAGAAACGCAGTCCGTGGAGAGGGCGGATCATCGGGCTGGTGATCGCAATCCTTTGCCTGGGTGGTGGGATCGTCTATTGGCCCGCGATCCAGGCGCAGTGGGTGCCGCAACACTCCGCGACCGAGGGGTTGGTTTTGGAGTTCGCCAAGAAGGCTCCCTTCCAGATCACGGTGACGGAGAAGGGGACGCTCGACAGTATGAGGAACGCCTCGCTGACGAGTAAGGTCGAGGGAACGACGACGATTATCAGCATTGTTGCCGAGGGGACGCAGGTCGAAGAAGGCGACATCGTCTGCGAACTCGATGCCTCGACTCTCATCGACAAGGAAACACAGCAAGAGATTCTGGTTGTGAAGGCCAAGGCTTTACTGCAACAGGCGGACGAAGACCTCGGCATTCAGAAGACGCAGAACGAGTCCGATGCCGCCGCCGTACAGCTCAAGCTGGAACTGGCGAAGCTCGACTTGGAGAAGTTTGAGAAGGGCGAGTACCTCCAACAAGTCGCCGACATCAAAGCCGAACTCTCGACGGCCGAAGCGAATCTCACTCGGTCGCAGGAAAGTTGCGGATTCATCCGACGGTTGGTTCAGAAGGGCTACAAGAACCAGAACGATCTTGAGGCCGAAGAACTCAACCTCAAGGATGCCGGGTTCAAGATGGCCTCGGCGAAGACGAAACTCAACGTCCTAGAGTCCTTCACCCAGAAGCGAACGCTGGCCGAGTTGCGAGCCGGTGTGACTGAGTCCGGGCGCGAGATCGAGCGCATCAGACGCAAAGGCCAAGCAGCGCTGGCTCAGTACGAGGCAGAACATCGTTCGCGCGAGCTGACGTTTGAAGTGGAGTCCAAAAAACTGGATCGGCTCAAAACGCAGATCGCGGCCTGCAAAATCAAAGCACCTCAAGATGGTCAGGTCGTCTATGCCAACACGCGCGATGGTCGATCGAGCGATCAAGTGCTGATCGAAGTCGGCGGCACGGTGCGCGAACGACAACCGATCATCAATCTCCCTGACTTGGACTCGATGAAGGTCAACGCCCGCATCCACGAGTCGCGCATCTCGATGGTTCGCACAGGGCTGCCCGCCAAGATCAAGGTCGATGCTTACGCCGATATCGATTTTTTCGGCGAGGTCGATACGGTGGCGTCCGTTCCCAGTTCGACCAGTTCGTTCAGCCGCGACATCAAAGAGTATGAAGCGGTCATCAAAATTTTGGACGACCCCGAAAAGGTCAACAAGCTCAGGCCGGGCCTCACCGCCACCATCGAAGTCTTGGTGGAACGTCGTGACAACGTGCTGCAAATCCCCGTGCAATCCGTCGTCACGGTGGGGGCCGAACAGTTCGCGTTCGTCGTCTCCGGCAACAGTGTTGGTCGCAAACCAATCACGATCGGTCAGTCGAATGAACGAATGATCGAAGTGACAGGTGGCCTGAAGGAAGGCGAACAAGTCGTGATGAACCCGCGTTCGCACTTCAAGAAAGAGATCGATGTGCTGGAAGCCGAGCAGTCCGCGAAGCAGTCCAAGGTCAGCGAAGAGAACGCTCAGAAGGCGTCAGATCGGATGAAGGACAAGTCGCCCGCATCCGGCTCAGCAACCGGTCGCCCCGGCACCGACGAAGCGAAGTCGGGAAGCAGCCCCGCAGGCGGACGACCATCAGGAGCCAGTGAAGGCCGACCGCCGGGAGCACCTTCCGAGGGAGGTCGGCCCACAGTTGATCCCGTCGCGCGGTTCAAGGGTCTCGACAAGAACAGTGATGGCAAGGTCACGAAGGACGAGGCAGACGAACGGATGCAGTCGCGTTTCGACATCTACGATGCTGACGGTGACGGAGGCGTCACACAGGACGAGTGGACGGCCGCCATCGCCAAGTTTCGTGGCGGTGGTCAGCGGCCTCCTGCGGGAGATGCTGGCGGGCAATAGACCCAGCCGCGCGGAGGATCGAACCGACCACATCACCCCGAAGCGTCAACGAAGAAATGCGGTTCGACTTCCGCGTTCACTTCGCGTCCTCCTCGCTGACGCTTCGTCCGTTCCTCGCTCACGCTTCGGGTTGCTGTGGGAATGCCCGAATCGCTCGAACACTCTTCGCTGACTCACTCCCTGTTTTGAAACGGAACCATGTCCACGACCTACGCCGCGCGACTTGTCGATCTGACGAAGTTCTATCACTTGGGTGAGAACGTGGTGAAAGCGCTGCGTGGTGTCTCGGCCGATTTTCCGACCGGAGACTTCGTCGCCATCATGGGACAGTCAGGAAGTGGGAAGAGCACGCTGCTGAACCTGCTCGGGGCGCTCGATCGCCCCACGACGGGTCACTATATCCTGTCGGGCTACGATGTCGGCAAGCTCAGCGACGACGAGTTGTCCGAGATTCGGAACCGGCTCATCGGGTTCATCTTTCAGTCCTACAACCTGATCCCGCAGTACACGGTTCTCGAAAATATTCAGGTGCCGCTCCACTACCGCAGCGGGCATCGCACGATCGGTTCGGCAGAGATCAACCGCTGTCTCGATCTCGCCGCGAAAGTGGGACTCAGCGATCGCCTTGACCATCGGCCATTCCAGTTGTCAGGCGGACAGCAGCAGCGAGTCGCCATCGCCCGAGCGCTCATCAATGATCCCGAGATCATTCTTGCAGACGAGCCAACTGGAAATTTGGACTCAGCCACCGAGAAGGAGATCATGGAACTGCTGACCGGCCTCAACCGCGAGGGCCGCACGATCATCATGGTGACGCACGAAACCAGCGTCGCGCGCCGTGCCCGGCACCAGATCGTGATGAAGGACGGGCTGATCGCCAGCGAGGGGATGTTCACCACGGATCCCGATTCCAAATGAAAGAGGCTTGAAGTCCGGCTTTTCCGAAAGCCGGACTTCTCTTTGTAGCGTGTCAACTCGGAAGGAAGTCTGGCTAACAAATCTAAGCCGGACTTCAGCCGTTCCAAATAAAGGGAAAGGTGAATGGCTCCCGTGTCACTCTTGTTGTTCCTGTTTCTGCTCGCTCCGCTCGTGGTTGGGCTGGGCTTTTGGTTGTTTGCGTTGTTCGAGTGTTTGGTCCGCGAACCAGCTTCAGAACCGACCCGGCTCAAATGGATCTTGATTGTGTTTTTTGGAAACGTCCTCGGCGCTGCCGCCTATCTCGTGATGCGGCGTCCGTTGAGAATTGACTTGTACGGTCGTTGAATCGCTGAAACCCTACTGCTTAAGTCCCATCGTCCGCCGCCGCATTTATCGAGTCCTCGACCATGCCGTTCGCCAACACACTCCGAGCCATTCGCCTCGCCTTGAAGAGCCTGCTGCTGCACAAGCTGCGCTCGGGCCTCACGATGCTCGGCATTGTATTTGGAGTCTTTTCGGTGATTGCGATGCTCGCGATCGGAGAAGGAGCCAGTGCCCAAGCTCAACAGCAAGTGCTGGCGCTCGGTGCGACGAACATCATCGTGGTGACGGTCAAGCCGCCCGCCGATTCTCAGGCGTCGTCAGGTGGCAGCCGTGGCGGGTCGCGCGGATTCTCGGTCCCGCAGTACGGCTTGCTCCGCGCCGACTACGACCTGATGACCAAAACCATCCCGACAATCACCGGTGCCGTGCGGATGCGTGAGATCGTCAGTGAGGCCCGCTATCTCCAACGCATCCTCAATGTGCGGCTCGTCGGTTCGACGACCGAGTACGCCGAGATGAACCACCTGCCCTTGCTGCGGGGCCGGTTCCTGACGGATGACGACGAATCAGAAATGGCCAACATCGCGGTCCTTGGCGCGGAGACCGCCTCGACACTGTTCCCGTTTGAAGACCCGATCGGTCAGACGATTCAAATTCGCACGCACCGGTACAAGGTCGTCGGCGTGACGCGGTCGCGCACGGCGTCGGCGGCGATCGGCGGCAGCCTCTCGGGGCAAGACTTCAACAAGGACATCTACATCCCGCTCAGCACGTTCCGCGTCCGCATCGGTGATGTCGTCTTCACACGACTCAGCGGGACGTTCATGTCCGAGGAAGTGCAACTCAATCAGATCACGCTGAAGGTGAAGGACCGCAACGATGTCGTTCCCACGTCCGAGGTCGTGCGCGAATCGCTCCGCAAGACGCACGGCGCGAAGCTCGACTACGACGTGATTGTGCCGCTCGAACTGCTTCGTCAGGCCGATCAGATTCGACAGATCTTCAACATCGTGCTCGGTTCGATCGCGGCGATCAGTTTGCTGGTCGGCGGAATTGGCATCATGAACATCATGCTCGCCACGGTGACGGAGCGAACGCGCGAGATCGGCATCCGTCGCGCTCTCGGTGCCAGACAGCGCGACATCATCGAGCAGTTCTTGACCGAGACAATTGTGCTGGCGGGGTCCGGTGGAATCATCGGCATCCTGCTCGGACTGGCCACGCCGCTGGCCTTTCTCGGGATTAAGCAGATCGTCCAGAACTTCATTCTCGACGGTGCGTCCGAGGTCTCGCAGATGGGCAAGATGTTCACCGAGATGGAACCGCAAATCGCGTGGTGGAGCCTGCCGGTCGCGTTCGGCATCTCCGTCGGAATCGGCATCATCTTCGGCATCTACCCCGCTCAAGCCGCCGCCAAGATGGACCCGATCGAAGCGCTGCGTCACGAGTGAAATCAGCCGAGTCGGAGTGGACACGGGCTGTCGCCCCCGCTGACACCGCCTTCTCCGGCAAGGTCTACGCCTCCCGCAGTCGCGACACCATCGTGTGAGTCGCCGGGCGAAAATCGTGATCTGGCGTGCGCCCCTCCTGCGTCGTCACACTCGGGATGTAGAGTTGTTCGCGAGCCGCGACCAACATTTTGGCTCGACTCACACTTTCCGCAAAATGTTCATGCGTTGTTGCCGTCGTCTGCGGGATGAACTGCCACGACCGTCAGCATTCATCGCCTGACCGCCTCGCCAACTTGGAGCCGTTCTCATGAACCGTTTGAATTCGTCTGTCTCCGTGCTAGCAGGACTGGCTCTCGCCACGGTGATCGATGTCCCCGATGTTGCCGCCGATTCGGTACGAGTCCCGATTCGGTCGGCCAACGCGAGGACGCGCCAGTTTGATCCAAACGCGATTCCGTCGCCTGCCCCGTTGTCGCCGACACCACTGCCTAACGCTCCGCTACCGTCGGTGAACGGCTCGCCGTTACCACCGCATCCGTCTCCTGACGAACCAGTGCCTGTTCCACCTGTCCCATCGAACAAGGGCGGTGGAGCGATGTACCACGGGCCACTGGGTGCTGAGTTTCAAGCACCACCGCCGAAGAAGAAAGAATTCTTGGGCGACATGCCCGGCACACTTCCGCAACCGACTCTGAACGGGGCCATCCCTCAGTTCGGTGGCCAAGTTGCTCCCGGCACCATTCCTGGGGCGACGGGCGTTCCCTTCGAGGGCAGCGATGGCTACGGAATTGCTCCACCACCGGGGACGCTCGGCCAGACATACAAGCGTCGGTCGCGACTCATCGATGAAGAGAAGCATCCGCGTGTTGGGATAGTCGATGTGCATCTCTCCGAGAACTACGAAGTGACCGCGAAGGGGATGAAGGTGAAGTGGACGGGCAAAGTCTGGCGGCTTGAATCCGATCCACTCTGGCCTGGCCTACCCCACATCATTGAAGTCAAATCCGAATGGGGGCCGGAAGAGTCGAAGCAGAACCAAGTCCGTTCCGTCCGCCTCATTATGGGCCGCATCGTCGATCTCGAATTTTGAACCGCATGGCGGACGAATCAGCCCACAGTCCCCTTTGACCCACCCAAGTCTCCGTTCGAGAGACCCGGCGGCGGCAGTCTCCCTCACTGCCGCCGCCTTTTTCGTTAGTTCAACAGACGTTCGTCACACCCACCCGAACCGTAAGAGAGGAACTCCTCCCACGCCCACTTTTCCGGGCCTCGCCCCTCGCTTACGCTGCGGGTGAGTGAGTGTGCGCCGTTGCGGCGAGTTGACTTCACCGAACCATCCACAAAGGCGACGCCCGCGATGAAGATCACTGCCGTTGAAACGCTTGTCTGTCACGCGCGCATGAGGAACTGGATCTTCGTCAAAGTGGTGACCGATCAGCCGGGACTCTATGGTTGGGGCGAGGCCACGTTGGAATGGCATACGCGGGCTGTGGTGGGAGCGGTTGAAGACATCGCCGAGTTGGTCGTGGGCGAAGATCCACGGCGCGTCGAGCATTTGTGGCAGATGATGTTTCGCCAGCACTTCTGGCACGGCAACGGCATCGTGCGGGCGACGGCGATCAGCGGCATCGATCTCGCGCTGTGGGACATCGCCGGCAAGATCGCCAACATGCCGTGCTCACAGTTGTGGGGCGGTCGCGTGCGAGACTGGGTTCGCACCTACAGCCATCTCGGCGGCGGCAAGATGGAGGACTTCTATGAGACCTCTGTCGATGACGCGAAGCAGTTTGGCGACTTGGCTCGTCGCGCGGTTGAGGATGGTTTCACGGCGTTCAAAGCGATGGCCGTTCCGCCGACGATGCCGCTCGAAGGACTGCGACCGATTCGCCTCGCCGAAGCGGCCGTCGCCGCGATGCGCGATGCCGTCGGAGACGACATCGACATCATGGTTGATTGCCACGCCCGCCCGTCTCCTGCGATGGGTCTGAAGTTTGGCAAAGCCCTCGATCCTTACGGCCTCTACTTTTTCGAGGAGCCTTGCTGGCCGGAGTCGATCGACGGACTGGCGGCGATCAACGCGGCGATCACGACGCCAGTGGCGACTGGCGAACGGATCACCGACCTCGCGACGTTTCGCGAACTCTTCGAGAAACGCGGGTGCGAAGTCTGCCAACTCGACATCACTCACTGCGGCGGGCTAACTGCCGCGCGCCGCATTGCGGCTCTGGCCGATGCGCATCGCATCGCGCTGGCTCCTCACAACCCGCAAGGCCCGGTCAGTACCGCTGCTTCGTTGGAGTTCGGTTTTTCGCAGCCGGGCTACATCATCTGCGAGACCGTTCACAACGATGTGCCCTGGCGCAGCGATGTCGTGACGGAAGGCTTCACGATCGAACCCAAGGGTCGTATCGTCCGGCCGAATACTCGCCCCGGGCTCGGTATCGAAATCAACGAGGCCGCCGTGAAGCAGCACCCGTTCGAGCAAGAGTTGTTGCAACGCGTCTTCTACCCGGACGGCAGCGTCGGAGATTGGTAAGGCGCGCGGCAAAGCGGGATTCATATCTCGCGCGGGGAAGAGCAAGGCATTTGCTTCGTTTAACCGCGTGGGCAACGCCCCGCGCGTCGAGCGACGTGGGAGTCCGTTTCACAGCACACACGCGGGGCGTTGCCCACGCGGTTAAACGACTCAGTTGGGCCGCGCGAGGTCGATCCAATTTCCAGACCGCCGAATCACATCGTTTCATGGGGTTGGTCGCTTCGATCGCGAAGAACCAACCGCGCTAAGGCAGCGCCGGTCAAGTAGACGATCGCTCCGGCCCAGATGACATCTGAGAGAAAGTGGCCTCCCTGTGCAATGCGAATCGCTCCCATGGCCAGCCCGTATGCTGTCCCGCCTGCGAAGAAGCCGAGCGACAAGCGGCGGCGACGGTTGGCGAGAACAAAACCGGGAGCCATCCAATAGAACGCGATCGAGGCATGGCCCGATGGAAAGGATGAGTTCGGTTTCAACTGTTGCGTTTGCACGCCGACGGGGATGAAGCGGTGTTCGCCGCCGAATTGCCGGCATTCCGACGGACGCGGTCGTCCCCACACGGATTTCAATCCGGAGTTGATGATGAGTCCCGGTCCGAGCGCCAACAGCAGCGCGAGGAACACGCACGCGCGTTGAGTGTCCCGTGATTGCGACCACATTCGATGCTGCGGTATCCATTGTCCGGCGACTGCGACGACTGCGGCTGCGATTCCCACCACGACACCCGGCAATGGCCCGTAGCGGTAGACAAACTTCAGGAGGGAATTAGACGCGAACGTCCACTGGCCTGCGTCCCGGTTGAACATCAGTTCGGCCACCCGCAGATCTGCGTTCGTGGCGAGAATGGCGACCGTCAGCGCGAGTGTCGCACACAGCGGCCACACAAACGGCCAGTCGCTACGGAACACGGTTCCCGAAACGATGGGCTCGCAGGGAATGACGCTCGCGGCCATCGACCAAGTCGCACCGCGCTCGCGGTGATCGAAGCCTGGATACGAGTCACTGGCGGTGGCCGAATCCCACCGCGACTCATCGCGGGGAGTGTCGATTTCATAACTCGCAGCCATGAGCGTGGTCGTGGTCATCGTAGAATTCGCTTCAGTAGGAGCGGGCTGTCAGATTCGATCTGGCTCGTGCGAAGTGGCCGATTCAGAGTTCGTCGTTCGTGCTGGCCACGCGCGGAGCGAGACACCGCGCCACACGCGAAATGTTCTTGCTCGCTGTGGTCCCAGTGGGATCGAGATCATGCCGCGATCCTCAATCGACTCGAACGCCGCTGCGAACCGCGCGGGAACGTCCATATGATGTGGCGTGAGAATCAAGGCATCACGCCCTGCGGCGTTGTGAGGACCGCCCCAGACATCGTGTTGTGACAGCGGTTGCGGGTGTGAGTTCCACAAGTACACGCGCGGGCGTTGCGCGAGATAGAACGCCAGTTCACTGACAGGGCCTCGTTCCGTCGTGGCCACGATCAGTGTCTCATTCGGTGACGGGAAGTCGCGTAGTTTGCGATCGACTTCCGCGCCGAGTGTCCTCCAGCCACGCAGTCGCACCGTAGGATCGAGCCGTGTTCCGGCCAACGGAGTCAGGCCCATCACAACCGGAGTCAGGACCACGATCAAAGAAAAACAGGCTCCGACAATCACGGCCAACGGGAATCGGCCCCGAATTCGATCGACGAGAGTCAACGGCGGCAGCAGCTTCCCTGCCCACGCTGCGACGAGAATGACGCCCGTCAAATGAAAGGCGGCGGGCCAGTTCGGCTGCACCAGTTGAATAAAGCTCAATCCCGTCACGGCCACCATCGGTAGGCCACCCAAACAGACGAGGTACACCTCCCGGCGTGACAACTTGGGCAGCTTCAACAGCAAGCTGCCAACGACACCGATCATCATCCAACACATCACCGGTGAGAGGATGCCGAACTGCGTCACCCAGAATTCGATGCTCAGGGCCACATGGCCGATTACCGAAATCGGCTTGCCAACAAAATGCTCGCGCGTGTGCTGAATCGTGATCCAGTCGTGCCGTGAGTTCCACCAAACGACCGGCGCGAGGAACACGAGACTTCCCAGCACCCACATCCAAACGGCTGGCGATTTGAGCTTCTTCCGATCCGACGGACTTGCCAGCAAAAACACGAAGACCAATGGAAACAGCCCGAGCATGGTTTGCTTGGCGAGCAGTCCGAGTCCCGTCGAGATGATCGCCGCGACCAGCCACCACCATCGAGGCCGTTCGGTTTCGAGCAGTCTCCACACCGAACAGACCGCGCACGACCAGGCACACAAAAAGGGTGCGTCGATCGTCATCAGCAGGCTCATCACGGTGAGGCCGGGAGTTGCAGCGGCAATCACCACCGCATGCAAACCCGTGCTGGCGTCGTACAGGTTGCGTGCAAGTTCGTAGATCGCCCACAGCCCGAGCGTCCCCAGACAGGCGGCGGGGAAGCGAATCGCCAACTCGGAGTTCCCGCCGAGACTCGTGGACAGCGCGATCAGCCACGCAATCAGTGGAGGCTTGCTGTAGTAGCCCCAGTCCAACTGCCGTGACCAGTCCCAGTAGTAAGCTTCGTCGGGAACCAGCTCCAATGGGGAGAGAGCGATGAATAGAACCCGCGCCAGGAACAGAACGCCCAGCCCCAGCAACACCGTGCGGCGCGACGCGATTCCCTCCGACGACCCTCGTTCGTCGGTTGAGACTGACGGCGACTCTGCGGCTGCCCCTCGACTCATGTCCGGATCACTCCTGTCAACCACGCCGCGACCGTTCCGCCAAGCAGGACTGGAATCCACGCGGCCATGTCAGCGGGAACGACTTGGTTTTCACCGAGGACTTGACACGCTTGAATCAGCCCGAACATCAACGACAACACCAGCCCGCACAGCGCCGAGTCGGCCACGACGCCCGGACTCTCTTTGCGAACCATCAACGGGATGGTGATCAACACGGCAATGATGTTCAGGATTGGTTGCACGAGGCGCGAGTGCAGATGCAGGACGAGGCGGTGAACCAATTCCAGCCCCATTGCCGGGGAGCGAATGCGCCCGATCAGCTCGGGGATCGAGAGGACCGAAAAATTGGAGTTCCGTTTGAAGAGTTGATCGCAGGCGACTGAGCTGACGACGAAGGCGTGACGCCCGCCCGACTTCAGCCGCACGACCTCCCGACCACGGCTCGTCAGCCGTTGTTCGATGATCTCGGGCGATGGCCGCACATCGCGGAGTAACCAACCGGCGGGACGCGCGCCTTGTGCCGGATAGAATACCGCCACGGGAGCCTCAAGGATCGTGATCTCATTGGTCAGTGAAGGAGCGGGCAACACAAATACCGCCTGATCCAATGCCCGCTCCGCCAACCGAACCGACTGGCCGTCGATCGAAATGTGCGACGCATGGTCAGTAAAGGACTCGACCATGTGCTTCGTCGATTCGGGTTCGCCCCGCTTCTCAAACGCGGCATGAGCGATCCGGGGAACAACGTACTCTTGGTTCAGCGCGAAGACCACATTGAACGCCGCGCTGATCAGTATCAGTGGCGCGAGAATCCGATACATCGGAATGCCTGCCGCTAGCAGCGTGTGCAGTTCGCCAGTCCGTTGTAGCAGCACCAGCACGACCATGACCGAGACCACAGCCAGCGTCGGCCCGGCCCGATCGATAAAGAAGATCGACTGAAAGACATAACACCGACTGATCGTCCAGAGCAGCAACTGAGTACCGCGATCATCGTTCCTCACGAGGAAGTCGTCGATGTTCTCGAACAGGTCGATGACGACGAACAAGCCCAGCGTCGAGGCGAGACAAACCGCGAACACATACACAAAGCTTTGAAGCAGATAGCGGTCGTAAGTCATGTCGCTGGAATGCCTCAGCAACGCGCAGCTCGACCCTCATCCATGAAGGTCCGGGCACGCGGCGGCGGATTACAGGGAAAAAGGAAAAACCGGTCAAGCGGATTCCGCCGAACACCAAGGCTGAAGACCAACTTTGCTTGGTTCGCCAGATGTCCTTGTGCGACGACACACCCGACGAAGCGTCCGGACTCTGCAAAAGCCGAACTTCTTCGACTCGGACCGCAATAACTTCCGAATTGGCGATTTCGAGTTTGTGAGCGGCACGGCGCTAGTGCCGTGCCAAATCAAACTATTCGGATTAGTCCCGATTGAGAAAACGACGACTCTGCGTGGATCACAAGGAGGAAGTCTATGCATAAGAGGTATGCGGGTGGTTCGACTGACGGATGAGGAACGTGTGGCTTCAAGTTGTGGTCAAGAAGTGGAAGGGGCCGGCGAGAAAGTCCGCCGGGCTCAAATCTTGGTGAAGGCCGATGCGGACGGACCAGCAACTCGCCGAGGCGTTCTCCCGTCGGACTCGCACCGTCAAAGGGGGCGGGTGGAACGCAGGTTTCAAGAGCCCCTCGACCGTGCCTAGCGGGCACCATCACCGATTCCGAAACGACTCGACAGAGAGCAGGAAACACATGTCATTAGGCGAGCGGCAGGAAAAAACTTACCCATTTTAGCCTGACACGCAAGCGAAGAGTGCTTGGAGAACGGTCCTCCGCTTGCGCGTCAGGCTTCGATCTGCAGGTCGCCTTACCACTCGCCTAGGACCGCCGCCCACGGGAGATGAGAACTGGTCGCTGCGGCTGCTGGCTCGCAAAGTGTTTGAACTGAAACTCGTGGACACCTGAGCCTCGAGACCGTGCGTCGCACGTTAAAAAAACGGCCTGACCAACCGTAAGTTCGAGTACGGGGTGATTCCGCCGGAGGCCGAGGCCGAGTTCGCCGCCAGCAGGAAAGACGTGCGGGAGACCTACGAACCCCCCTGAGATCCGGCGTGTCCCGCGCTGTTCATGGATGAGCAATCGGTGCCATTGCTGAAGGAAACTCGCACGCCCATCCCGGCGACGAAGGAGCGGGAGCGTTCGGAAGTTCTGTCGAAGCTTGCGAAGTCCTCGCTCAGCTTGTTGCAGGCGTTGGCGTTGTTGAGGGTAAGCTACCGGCAGATGCTCCGGCTGTGGAAGCGGTCTCAGTTGAACGGGGCTGCGGGCTTGAAGCATAGGCTGCGAGACCGGTTGGTGAAGATGCTGCGTCTGCAACAGATCCGCACACTGAAGTCGGCGAACGCGTACTTGGAGTACGAATGCCTGGGTGAGTTGAACGATCAGGTTCCATGTTACCGCCCGTTCGCCAACCAATCTGCATCGGCCCCTTCTGTACGGCTTGAAGCGGAACCTCGTGCTGTGCCACCAAGAGCCGCGCGTGGTTCAGAATGACTGACGGTGCGTGGTGCAACCGGATCTTTCAGTTGAGTCTGGCTTATCACAAGCTGCCCTTGGCGCGGAAGAAAATCATGGTTGGCGAGTTGCTGGACGGGACGCTCCACCTGACCTCCGGTGCTCACATCTTGTCTTGGGCGGAAGTCTCGACCTGTCCGCTCAAAACGAAATCTGCGGCCCCACCACCCATCTCAATCAAGCCCGCCGCAACCATTCTTGGAGGCGAGGGCAGTGGCCCCGCCCCCAAGAAAAACGGTTCATCGGGGAAATGCGTACTGAGACACAATCCGAGTCGAGTACGGGAAATACAACGAGCTGGATTTTCGAGGCATAACAACTCCGATGTCCAATGGAAGGAAAAACACCACCCTGACCAAGCGAACTTGGTCAGGGCCTGACGCACCGCAGGCGCATCGGAGGCTTTGATCTCTCTTGTCTGGTTGCGTCTCCGCAGAGCCTGACTCGGTTTCTCCAAGCAACAGCAGGCTAGTCAGATCATCAATGTGACGCAATCACCATTGAAAAAGGAGTTGTGACTCGAAAATCCATCATGCTTTGTTCGCTGAAGTCTCGGCACGCATTTCCCCGATGAACCAAAAAACCTCGTGTGGCATCTCTATTTGGGCCAACCCGGTAACATTTCAATCTTCGACAATCTCGTGTCGTTTCGTTGACAACGCGGCCAGC
Organism: Schlesneria sp.; assembly: GCA_043749505.1. Lineage (GTDB taxonomy): Bacteria > Planctomycetota > Planctomycetia > Planctomycetales > Planctomycetaceae > Schlesneria. Next base: position 24,049 of record JAYVDI010000401.1, read on the forward strand.
CAGCAATACGATAACCTCCCGCTTGATTTTTAGTACCCCTCGGAACCGTACCGAGAGATTAAGGTGAATCGTGGCAACACAACGAAAAGATCGAATCAGAATCCGGATGGAATCGTACGATCATGCGGTTCTTGATCAGTCTGCGGCGGAAATTGTCGATACCGCAAAAAAAACGGGTGTCGAAGTTCATGGGCCAATACCACTTCCGACTCGCATCGAAAAATACACGGTGCTGCGAAGTCCTCATATTGACAAAAAGTCCCGTGAGCAGTTTGAGATTCGGACCCATAAAAGGCTGGTTGATATTCTCCAGCCGAACGGGAAGACAATCGATGCGCTTAATAAGCTGTCGCTTCCTGCTGGGGTTGATGTAAAGATTCGCGCGTCTGCTGGTTGATGTGCTTGTTTTTGGAGGATAGTAAGGTGAAAGCACTGCTTGGGGTGAAGTCTGGGATGACGCAGGTGTGCGCTTCATCGGGGGCATGGGTTGCCGCTACGGTTGTTCATGTGGGGGGCTGCACGGTCACTGCTGCGCGAACAGAGCCTAGGGATGGCTATTGTGCGGTTCAGGTGGCCTATTTTTCCGATGGTGAGTCACCAAGGTTTGTGCGTGAAGTTCGCCCTGGTTTTGATTGTGATGTGGGGCAGGTTTTGATGCCTTCTCTTCTTGCTGGAGTTATTAAGGTTGATGTTGTTGGTGTTTCCAAGGGGCGGGGTTTTGCTGGGGTGATGAAACGGCATAATTTTAGCGGATTGTGTGCGAGTCATGGGGTTAAAAAAGTTCATCGCTCGGGTGGATCGACTGGGCAGAGTACTGATCCGGGGCGGGTATTCAAGGGTGCGAAAATGCCAGGCCGTTTCGGTGGTGTTCGGGTGACCGCTAAGTCTTTGTCGTTGTTTTCTATTGATGACGCGGCAGGGTTGGTGGTGGTTCTGGGTGCTGTGCCTGGTTCGGTTGGTGGGTATGTTGTTGTTCGGGAATGTGTTTGACGTTGCTTCTTGGTGATTTGGGGTGTGGTGAAATGGTGACCTTGGAGCTTCATAGTCAACTCGGCTTGCCGACTGGTGGTTTTTGTGATGTTGAGGAGGCGTGCTTTGCTGGGAGTGTCAGGCATGCGTTGCTGCGACAGGCCCTGAGGATGTATAGCGGTAATCGGCGGGTTGGGACTGTTAAGAGTAAGTCCCGAGCCGAAGTTTCGGGCAGTTCCAAGAAGCTGTATAAGCAGAAGGGGACTGGGAATGCGCGTGCTGGGAATAAGCGCACGCCAGTTCGACGTGGTGGTGGTCATTGTTTTGCCAAAAATCCGCGTAGTTGGCGCACGACGATGCCGCGTAGGGCTATGCGATCTGCGGCTGGGATGGCCATTCTATCTAAAATCAAAGCAGGTCGAGTGATTTTACTCGACGATATCAAGATTGATGCTCCCCGCACACGGTTAGTCGCGGCGATGTTGAGCGCTCTTGGTGTTGCTGGTTCGTCTTGCATGCTGGCAATACATGTTTACGATCAGGCTGTGTGGAAGGCTTGCCGCAATATCCCTGGTGTTTCCGTGGCGGTGGCTACGGATTTAAATGCCGATAGTGTTGCACGATCTAAATATCTCGTTGTTACAAAGACGGCATTGCGTGTGTTGACTGAGCGTTTTTCTGCTTGAATTGAGGATACGGCGTGTCTATCAAAAGCACTGGAGTGTCGCACTACTCGGGACCGGATTCGGCGCATCATGTGATCGTCGCTGCTAGGGTTACTGAAAAAACGACCTTTTTGTCTGAGAGTCGAAATTGTGTCGTGCTGCAAGTCGCGGTTGACGCAAATAAGAAGGATATTCGTGCTGCAGTCGAATCTGCTTGGTCGGTTAGGGTTGTGTCCGTCCGGACTCAGATGAGGCTCGGTAAGGCTCGGCGTCGCGGAATCCGTAGTGGGTATTGTGCGAATCGAAAATTCGCAGTGGTTCAGTTACATGCCGATGATCGATTGAACTTTTATTAATCGCGATATTGGGTGGGGTGGATAACGATGGGATTGCGACAGTATAAACCAACGAGTGCTGGTCGGCGTAATGCTTCAGTTGCCGATTTTTCGGAGATTACCGATCGTAAAAAACAACCAGAGCGTGCCATGTTGCACCGGTTGCATAAGACGGGCGGTCGAAATGTTCAAGGAAAAATCACTTGCCGGCATACTGGCGGTGGGCATCGAAAGATGTATCGTGTTATTGATTTTCGTCGAGAATCTGTAACTGGCGGTGCGGTGGTTACGCATGTTGAGTATGATCCTAACAGGACGTGCCGCATTGCACTGCTTAAGCATGACTCGGGCGAGTTGTCTTATATATTGGCTCCTGAGGGTGTTCGGGCTGGCTCCCGTGTTGATAGTAGTTTAGATGCTGAGCCTAAAGTTGGTAATTGCCTTTGTTTGTCCTCGATTCCAGTTGGCTCGATGATTCACAACATCGAAATGCAGCCGGGTCGCGGAGGTCAGTTGTGTCGTAGTGCTGGTGTGTATGCTGTTATGAATGCGACTGAGGGGGCTTGGGCGCAAGTGACTTTGCCGTCTGGCGAGGTTCGGAGGTTGCCGAGTGCTTGTAGGGCGACTCTGGGAGCGGTCGGTTTTTCTGAGCATTCAGCTATTGTTTATGGTAAGGCTGGTCGGATTAGGTGGATGGGTGTGAGGCCTTATGTTCGCGGGTCCGCGATGAATCCTGTTGCGCATCCGATGGGTGGCGGTGAGGGTCGCAGATCCGGAGGTAGGCATCCAGTCAGCCCCACTGGAAAGTTGTCAAAAGGCGGAAGGACTAGAAATCCCCGAAATCCGACTAAAAATTCGATTGTGCGTAGGCGTCGATCGGTTCGTTATGGTCAGTTAAAAGTTTGATTTTCGATCTTTCTGTAGTTTTGATGATGGAGATCACTGGTGGCAAGGTCTTTGAAAAAAGGTCCCTATGTGGACATCGGCCTTTTGCAAAAGGTTGGCTTATTGCGCGAGGCCAAGCGAAAAGATTCTGTTAAAACTTGGGCTAGGCGATCGACAATCGCTCCTGAGTTTATTGGATATACTTTTTTAGTTCATAACGGCAAGATTCACCTGCCTGTTTACGTCACTGAAGAAATGGTTGGACATAAGTTGGGAGAATTTTCTCCGACCCGGACGTTCAGAGGTCATGGAAATAAGGGTGGTAAGTGATTTTTTGCGGAGCATTGACATGAGGGTTGTATCGGTTATGAAGTATGTTCGGATGTCACCGACAAAGATTCGTCGTGTGGCGGATGTTGTACGTGGTCGCAGCGTCGCTGATAGTTTCTCGGTTCTCGGTTGTCTGCCCCATCGTGGTGCGCGACTTCTTGAGGATGTTATTCGATCCGCGCGTGCCAGTGCGGATGAGTTGGGTGTCAGGTCGTCTGGTGAGATGCGAGTCGTTGTTGCTAGCGTTGACTCGGGGCCGACATTGAAGAGGATGCAGCCGCACGCACGAGGTATTGGGTTTGAAATTAAGAAGCGGATGTCACATATCACAGTTGAGCTGGAGTCCGTCGCTAAAGAGCGATGATTAACCGTGTTCGTTTTGGTGTTCAGTTTCGTGTAATTGGCGAGTCAAAATAATGGGACAAAAAGTCAGGCCGACCGGGTTTCGGGTTGGTGTTACCGAGGATTGGCGCAGTCGTTGGTTCGCCTCTAGGTCTGAGTATAGATCCCTCCTTTTAGAAGATTTTCGGATCCGTGCGTTCTTGAAGAAGCGTTTTGAGTTTGCTTCGATATCGCATGTTGGGATTGAGCGAACACGTGATCAGGTTGTTGTTTCGCTAAATACGGGGCGACCTGGCATAATCATTGGCCGTAAAGGTCAAGAGGTTGAACGGCTGAAGGTTGAGCTTGAAGATCTTACTGGGCGCAGAACAGATATTAAAGTTGTTGAATTGGCCCAGCCACTCCATTCGGCCGTATTGGCTGCTGAGGACATGGCTCAGCAGTTGGTCAGGCGGGGTAGCTTTAGGCGAGTTATAAAGCGGTGTCTTGATCAGGTTATGGAATCTGGCGTTGATGGAGTAAAGGTTGAGCTGTCGGGTAGGCTTGGTGGTGCGGAAATGTCGCGTACTGAGAAGGCCAGCCAAGGCTCGATTCCTTTATCGACGTTGCGACGCAATATTGATTACGGTTTCGCAATGGCAAAGACAACGATGGGTGTTATTGGCGTTAAGGTGTGGATTAATCGCGGCGAGTTTTCAGGGTTGGAGGTGAATAATGGCGCTGATGCCCAGACGAGTCAAGCACCGAAAAGAGCAAAGAGGCCGAGTAAAAGGTGACGCGTCTCGCGGAGCGACTGTAGTGTTCGGAGATTGGGGTCTCCAAGCGCTTGGTGCGGGCCGTGTTCGTGGGAATACGATTGAGGCTTGTAGGGTTGCGGCTACACAATATATACGTGGCGAAGGCAAGTTGTATATACGGATTTTTCCGAATAAGCCGATGACGGCTCGTCCACTTGAGACCCGCATGGGGGCAGGTAAGGGCGAGCCCGATTACTGGGTTGCTGTGATTCGACCCGGTACTGTGCTGTTCGAGCTATCCGGTGTCAGTGAGGCGGCCGCTAGAGAATGTTTCGGCAGAGTGGCGTATAAGCTTCCGATTCGAGTGCGTTTAGTTTCCCGCATAGGTGGAAAATATGTCTAATAAGTTAATTGATATGGCAACCGTCGAAGTTGAATTGGCGGCGTTGCGAAATACTTTGATTGAGATGAGGACGGCCGCAGTTTCTGATTCCGGACGGAGGTCTCGTACGTCGGTGCGCAGGCAGATCGCCCGTTTGTTATGTATGGCCGCCGCTTCTGAGGCGATTTGTTGACTGAGATCGTTTGATTTGAGGGTGATAATATGAAGCGGCGACATAAAGGTTTAGTAGTTCGTGCTATGTGTGCTAAGACGGTTCGTGTTAATGTTGAGCGAGTGTTTAGGCATGCTCAATACGGTAAGATCTTGCGACGAACTGTGGTATGTTATGCTCACGATTTGAATGACTCTGCCAACTTGGGTGATGTTGTTGAGATTGTCGAATGCCGGCCGATGTCACGCCTAAAGCGATGGGCGTTGATTCGCGTTGTTGATTAGTTCTTGGCTGGCTGATATTTTTTGTCGTTGGGGAAATTATGTTACAAATGCAGAGTGTTGTTGAGATTTGTGATAATTCAGGCGCTAAGACTGCGAGGTGTATTAAAGTTTTGGGTGGCACTGGTCGTAGGTATGCGCGTATTGGTGATATTGTTGTCGTGTCTGTCCAGAGAGCTATTCCGCAGGCTACCGTGAAGCGAAAAGCCGTTGTGCGGGGGGTTGTGGTTCGCACTAGGCAGGGGATGCGCCGTTCGGACGGCAGTCATGTTCGTTTCGATAGTAATGCGATTGTGTTGGTCGATGCTGATTTCGGTCCACGCGGAACTCGCATTTTTGGAGCTGTACCTAGGGAGCTCAGGCAAAAGCGATTTATGAAAATAATCAGCTTGGCTCCTGAAGTGGTTTGAGGCTCGTTCGTTTCTTTTTAGTACGTCAAAAATATTGGTGAATCATGGCTTTGGTGTCTGGTGTATTTGAGAAGTATCAGTCGCATGTCAAAACCATGATGTCGACTTTAGGGCTGAATAATAAATTGGCCGTTCCTAAAATAACTAAAGTTGTCGTAAGTATGGGCCTTGGTTCGTGTTTGGGTGATCGTAAGAAAATTGACGAAGCTGTTACTCAGCTTTCAAGGATTGTTGGGCAGAAGGCTGTCGTAACGCGCGCACGTCGTTCTGTGAGCGGATTTCGATTGCGCGAAGGTTCAGATGTGGGTTGCTGTGTCACTCTTCGCAAAAAACGAATGTATTCGTTTTTAACACGTTTGTTTTTTTTGGTGCTGCCTCGGGTGCGTGATTTTCGCGGACTTCGTTTAACAGCTTTTGACGGGCGGGGCAATTATAGCTTCGGGATTGTTGAGCAGTCCGTCTTCCCTGAAATTGACCCAGAGTCCGTCACGTTCTCGCAGGGAATGAATGTGGCAATTGTCACGAGTGCTTTAGATGACGCTTCTGGGCGATTACTGTTGACGGGAGTTGGTCTTCCGTTCGCAAGACTTGAATAATCTATAACGATAATATTTAGGGTGTTGTATGGCAACAAGAGCGCACATTATTAAAGCGGCGCGAACGCCAAAATTTAGTTCACGCATTGAACGCAGGTGCCAGATGTGTGGTCGATCGCGCGCGGTCTTGCGTCGGTTTGGTGCTTGTAGAATTTGTTTTCGTGACTTGGCACTGTCTGGTCTTGTTCCGGGTGTACGCAAGTCGAGTTGGTAGTCGTTAAACACGGGGGCCGATGTGAGTGATACTGTAGCAGATACTTTGACTGCGATTCGAAATGCCATTAGACTAAGTAAGCCGTTCGTTGAACTTCGTTCGGTGAAACTAAGGATTTCCATTATCGACGCTTTAAAGCGTTCTGGATATGTTTGGGACTACGACTTCATTGATCGTGGTGCTTTCTCGTTTGTCCGTGTTGCATTGAAATACAGTGAGTCTGGTGAATCTGCGATCCGTTCTATGGTGCTTGTCAGTAAGCCTGGAAATAGAGTGTTTCGCAAAAGTGGACAGATTCCGACCGTAGTGCAGGGTTTAGGTTTGTCTTTGCTTTCCACTAATCGTGGCATTGTGACTGATCGTGAGGCTCGGCAATTTGGTGTCGGCGGTGAAGTTATTTGTAATGTATTCTAGGCCATTTGGATGGGTGTCTAAAATGTCACGTGTCGGTAATGCGGTGATTGAGATTCCTCCCGGTGTAACGATTGGAGTTAACGGAGAGACAGTCTATGCTTCGCGAGGGGCCGTTAATTTAGCTTGCGTTCTTCCCGAGGGTTTGAGTTTACGGGTTGACGACGACTCCAAGTCGGCAGTCGTTCTTCGTTCCTCCGATCAGCCACGTTTGCGCTCGTTGCACGGTTTGGTTCGGTCTTTACTCGCGAACAATGTGCGTGGGCTAGTTGTTCCATGGGAGAAGCGGCTGGAAATTGTTGGAGTTGGTTATCAGGCCAGTTTGACTAATGGTGTTTTGCATCTTAGTGTCGGTTTTGCGGATGTGGTTAAGATACCGGTTCCAGCAGGTGTTTCGTGTGTGGTTCCCGACTCGACTCACGTTACGTTGTCTGGGCCTGATAGGCAGTTGGTCGGTCAGATGGCAGCAGATGTACGTTCCGTGCGTCCACCCGAGCCTTATAAAGGTAAGGGAATTCGGTATGTGAATGAGCATGTAAAGCGGAAATCAGGTAAGGCGTTTGGTAGTTAAGGGCTGTAGTTATGAAGATGCAGAAGCTTGTTGGGTTGCAAAAAGTGCGTCGAGCGTTAAGAACTAGGTCTCGACTTGGACGTGAACGCTTGCGTCTGTCGTTGTTTGTCTCTTGTAAGCATATTTATGCCCAATTGATAGACGACATTGATGCTCGTACTGTTGTGTTCGCTAGTAGTTGTGACAAATTGTTTTCTGCCGATTCTGTGCGATCTAATGTTGATGGTGCGAAGATCGTTGGTCGTATGATTGGTGAGCGTGCTGTTGGAGTCGGCGTTAAGGTCGTAACGTTTGATCGCGGCAGCCGTCGATATCATGGTGTAGTTTCTGCGTTCGCGGACGCGGCTCGATCCGCCGGGTTGGTTTTCTGATTTCGTTGCCCTCGTCGTTGTGTTTAAGGAAGATTTAATGGCTGCCGCGTCTGCGCTACAAGAGCGAGTTGTCCAAATTAGGCGTTGTGCCTGCGTTGTCAAGGGGGGGAGGCGCTTTAGCTTTACTGCTTTGGTTGTGGTCGGTGACGGTGCCGGTACTGCCGGGTATGGCTATGGTAAAGGCAGCGAAGTTCCTGCCGCCGTTGAGAAAGCGGTCAAGGATGGTGCCAAGAGGCTGTTTAGTGTTCCCGTGCATAATGGCACTATACCTCACTCGTGTACTGGAAAATTCGGTTCATCGACTGTTTTGTTGATGCCAGCAAACCCTGGTACTGGTGTCATTGCCGGCGCGTGCTTGCGTGCGGTTGCAGAGGGGCTCGGTTTGCGTGACTTATTGACTAAATGTCGTGGCTCTAATAATCCTTTGAATGTCGTCAAGGCCGCTTTTGTGGCTCTGTCGTCTATGCGCTCACGGGCAAATATTCTGGCACTTCGAGGGAGACGGTAAGTGGATTTGAATGTTATTTTTAATAATTGCGGTGCAAAGTCGACGCGGAAACGTGTAGGGCGGGGAATCGGTTCTGGCCACGGCAAAACATGTGGCAGAGGGCATAAGGGGGCTGGTTCTAGATCCGGTACGAAGCTCAGGGCCGCGTTTGAGGGCGGTCAAACGCCAATGTTTCGACGAGTTGCAAAGCGAGGACAAAGTGGCGTGAGTACAGCCGTTTCGCTTGTCAGACTATCGGAGATTGGTTTAAAGTTTGATCCAAACACGTTGATTGACAAGAATCTGCTTGTGTCTGCCGGTATGGCAACTAGGCGAGCCGTTGTTAAAGTTGTTGGAGGCCAACTGGTTGGTTTGGCACGATTTCGATTTTCCGGGTGCTCATTTACCCGTAGCGCTTTGGCTGCCGTTCTGAGTGCGGGTGGGTCGATTGAGTGAGTGATGTTGGAGTGGAGTGAGTAAATCGATGTATAGTATCGTAATGGGATGGCTTCGGATTCGTGAAGTGCGTGCAAAGCTGTTTCTCACGCTTGTGTTGTTGGCTGTGTACAGGCTGGGTTTCTCAATTGTGTTGGCCGTGGTGAATCAAGAAGTTCTGTCTGAGAGTTTGAGTAAGAAAGGATCTGAGGGCGGAGTTGGTGGTGCTATTGCGCTGCTTTCGATGCTGTCTGCGTCTAACGTTGGGATGATGACGATATTTGGCTTGGGAATAATGCCTTATATTTCTTCTTCAATTATATTTCAGTTGTTAGGCACCGTTTATCCCCCGCTGGAGGTTTTGCAAAAAGAAGGTGATGTTGGTCGTAGAAAAATTAATGAATATACACGCTATTGCACCGTGGTTATTTGCTTGGTGCAAAGTTTTGTTTGGCTAAACGTTTCTATGCGTGGCGGTGAGGGCGGCATGGTTTGGCCTGAATTCGGAGGATTTTATTTGCAGGTAGTGTGCGCGGTGACTATGACTGCCGGAAGTGTTCTTTTGATGTGGATCGGTGAGCAAATCGACGAATTTGGTCTTGGAAACGGGATTAGCTTATTAATTATGGCAGGCATTTTGGCAAGGGTGCCGGAAGTTGCGATTTCTATTGTTCGCCCTGCAATTGAACAGGGGATGATGGTAGGAAGCCAAGTTGGTGTTGATCGGTTGGTTATATTGCTTATTTTATTCGTAGTTGTCGTCGGCGGGGTGGTTTGGGTTACCCAAGCACAACGCAAGGTACCGCTGCACAGTGCTCGTCATACGAGGTCATTGTCAAGTGGCGGCCAGCGGCAGTTTTTGCCATTAAAAGTGAACCAATCTGGTGTTATGCCAGTCATTTTCGCTTCGAGTTTGATGGTTTTTCCTGTCCTGCTGTTGAAGCAATGTGTTGCTGCTACATCTTCCTTTCCGCTCTTGCATGGTGTTGTTTTAGCGATCGATGGGGTCATGTCTGATACTGCTGGGTTTGTTTACAATTTCTTGTTCGTTGCACTTGTGTATTTTTTTTGTTACTTTTGGTCCGCTGTTAGTTTTAACCCTGTTGAGGTCGCAAATAATCTGAGAGATCATGGAGTGTTTGTTCCTGGCTATCGCCCAGGTGGTAGAACTGCGTCGTATTTAGAGCGTGTAATCGCAAGGTTGAATTTTCTTGGCGCAACTTTTTTAGCTCTTGTGGCCATGATACCGGTGTTGGTTATGAATTTCGTCGGGGTTGATTATTTGGTCGCAAGTTTCTTTGGTGGCACCAGCTTGTTGATATGTGTTTCTGTTGCGATTGATTTGGTGCAGAAGATTGAAGGGCATGCGGCCGGTATCGGCTCCCGTGCGGTTTTGGATTCGACTGGCTGATTTTGCGTTGGAGCGTGTTGTGAAAGTACGATCAAGTATTCGCAGGATTTGTGAGGGTTGCAAAGTTGTTCGCCGACGTGGCCGCTTGTTCGTTATTTGTGGTTTGAGTGCCCGTCATAAGCAGAGACAGGGTTAGTTTCGTAACGTATCGCATAAGAGGTGTTTGATGCCGCGTCTATTGGGGGTGGATATACCGAATGACAAGCCAGTCTATATTGCCCTTCAGCATTTGTACGGTGTTGGTCAGTTTCGCGGATTCGATATTTGCTTTACGCTGGGTATTGACCCGTCTGTTAAGGCAAGATTCTTGACTGAAGATCAATTGTCTCGTATTGCGTTTACTTTGGATAAGGACTTTGTTGTTGAGGGGCAGCTGCGCAGATCCATTCAGCAGTGCGTAGTTCGCCTTAAAGATATTCAGTCGTATCGCGGGGGGCGCCATCGTAGGGGGCTGCCTGTTCGCGGCCAGCGAACTAGAACTAATGCCCGCACCCGAAAGGGTGTAAAGAAAACAGTTGCGGGCAAAAAAGGTGTGAAGGATATGAAGCACTGATTGTGCTTTCGGAGGTGAGTTGTGGCAAATGTAAAGAAGCGCAAGGTTCGTCGAAATGTTCCAAGGGGTATAGCACATGTTAAGGCTAGCTTTAATAACACTATTGTAACGATCACCGATCCGGCAGGCGACGTTTTGTGTTGGGCCACTTCTGGTACTGTTGGCTTTAAGGGTAGTCGTAAAAGTACACCGTTTGCTGCGCAGCGTGCTGCGGAAACTTGTTCTGAGCGTGCTTCCAAATTTGGTCTTCGCGAACTTGAGGTGCGGGTAAAGGGGCCTGGTGCTGGTAGGGAAAGTGCTATAACCGGTTTGCAGTCTTCAGGTGTTCAGGTTCGGGTTATTGAAGATGTGACTCCGCTACCCCATAACGGTTGTCGGCCACGTAAACGTCGGCGTGTGTAATATTTGTTTGAAAAAGTGGGGGGGGGCTTTGCATATGCGTATTCGTTGGCGTGGCTTGGAGTTGCCAAGTAGGGTCGTGCTTGAAGAAGCTGTGGGTGGTACGTATGGCAAATTTGTTATTGAGCCGTTTGAATACGGATTTGGATCCACTGTCGGCAATTCTTTGCGACGGATTTTGCTGTCCAGCTTAGAGGGCAGTGCGGTGACAAAAATCAAGATACAAGGTGCACAGCACGAGTTTACGTCATTGCCTGGTGTGGTGGAAGATGTTACTGAGATTTGTCTTAACGTGAAGTCTTTGATAGTGCGTAGTCGGGCTGTTGGTGTCCGTGTGCTTAGGATATCAAAGAGTGATCGTGGTGTCGTGACTGCTCGAGATATCGTATCGGATGAGTTAGTTGAGGTCGTGAATCCTGATTTGGTTATTGCAACCGTTACCGACGATGTTCCATTTAATGTTGAGATGCACATTGAGAGCGGTCGCGGTTATTCGCCAGCGAGTGATCGGCTCGGTGCTGAGCAAGAAGTTGGGGTCATACCGCTTGATGCTGTTTTTTCGCCCATTTTGCGTGTTCGGTATCGAGTTGATGAAACAAGAGTTGGTCAGCGTACAAATTTCGATAGATTGGTCTTGGAAATTTGGACTGATGGCACAATTGTACCTGAGGCAGCATTGGTTGAGTCTGCTAAAATATTGCGCAAGCACCTCAATCCTTTTATATACTACCGCGAGCCGGGTGCAGTTGTGTCACCTGACGGTGGACTTAGAAATATGGTTGATTCCACCGGATATTCACCAGTTGATTTAGAGTTAGAGAAGAAATTGGGGCAAAGCTTAGCAGAGTTGAATTTGTCGGTGCGTGCTACAAATTGTTTGGAGTCCGAGGGGATTAATAGTGTTCGCGACTTGGTGTCGCGTACTGAAGATCAGTTGTTGCAGGTCAGGAATTTCGGTGAGACTACGTTGGTTGAGGTTGCAGAGCGGTTGATCGGCTTAGGGCTTCGTTTAGGGATGCGCCTTCCGCAGTCGAATTCTAATCGCTAGTGTTTGCTTTTTTAGTTTGAGTCGTTATCGGATTGGTAGCTTACAATGAGACATCGCGTTAAAGGGAAGAAACTAAACAGAAATGCGTCTCATCGGAAAGCCATGTTTAGAAATATGGCTTTAGGCTTGTTGGCCAGATGTGGCGCTGACGACTTGAACAACTGTCGTATCGTAACGACTTTGGCGAAAGCTAAAGCTGTTCGTGCGCATATTGACAAATTGATAACGCTAGGTAAGCGGGCATCTGTTTTGCTTGCCTTGGCGCCTAGTGTCCCTGTTAAGGGGACATTGGAGTGGAAGGGTTGGCGCTCGTCGCCAGAATGGCAAGTGTGGGCAAAAGTTGTCGCACCTGCCGTTTGCATGAGAAGGAGAGCTTTTTCTTTTTTGCGATCTGATCGTGCTGTGCGCGTATTGTTTGATGAGGTATCGCCACAGTTTGCTAATCGACTTGGTGGGTATACTCGTGTAGTTCGTCTGCCAACTTTCCGGGTAGGTGATTCTACGCGGCTTGCAATTTTGGAACTTGCGATTGGTTCTAGGAGAGTTTGAAATTGTTGTAACGAGTGCTGATCGAGTTAAAGGGCTGTGGGTAGTGCCGGAACATGGTGTTGAAATCTGACTAAGGTGTCAAAACAGAAGCCCCGCGAACTATCTTCGCGGGGCTTGTTCGTTTCAGGCTGAACTAGGCAGCTATCGTCTTCGCGGCCTCCTTCAGCCGTTGGCGTTCGTGGCGTTTCGGGTCGAGGTCTGCGGAGCGTTTCAAGAGCAGCCAGCGTGTCCCCTTCCAGACCTGTTTCTGGAGCTGG